>DYLQ01000157.1 GCA_020722015.1 Thermotoga sp.
AAGAAATAAACTTTAAAAACCGCGCGATTATAATTCTCGGGGCGAGAGGTGTTGGTAAGACCACTTTTGTTCTTAGTAAAATCAAGGGAAAAAAGATATTTTATCTGTCGGCTGACAATCCTTTAATATCGACGTCCAATTTATGGGAAATCGGAAACAAGGCTTTTATGTCAGGATACGAGGGAATAACAATCGATGAAGTACATTACGCAAAAGATTGGAGCGTAAATCTTAAAAGTCTTTACGATGATTTTCCTGACAAGACGATAATTGCAACCGATAGTAACAGTATGTTATTGAGAAGCGGAATAGGAGACCTTTCAAGAAGATTCTCAAAAATTCAAATCCCGCTTATGTCTTTTCGAGAATACATCGCACTTAAAGAAGAAATATTGCTTCCAAAAGTAGATCCATTTAGACCAAATGAATCTGACGTGAAAAAGATCATAGACTCAACAAACGTACTTGCAAATTTCACAGAATTTCTCAAAGCAGGGCTTAGACCTTCTTTTCTTGAATGGGATTACAAAGAGCAGATTGAAAACATAATAGAAAAGACGATCCATTCGGATATTCCCTTTTTTGTTCCGCAAATATCAGACATACATTTCAGGCTCATGAATGCTGTGATAGGCTTTCTCGCAATATCCAAAGTTCCAACTTTGAATATCGATAAAATGTGCACCGAATGGGGAATAGGAAAGATCAAACTTTATCAACTGTTGACCGTTATGGAAGAGACAGGACTCATAAAAATAGTACGTTATCCAAAAGATACAAAAACATTTTCAAAAGGAGCAAAGATCTTTTTCGCCGATCCTTCAATTTATTCGGTATTAAATGGGGATATCGGAACAAAAAGGGAATCTTACGTTGTTGAAGCTTTTTCTGACAGCGGGAAGCAAGTTTTCGCATGCAAAGATGAAAGAAACGGTGATTTTGTCATCAATGGAACAGTCGTTGAAATTGGCGGTCAATCCAAGAAGATTAAAAAAGCCGATTACGTGATAAGAGATGACATTGACATACCATATAACAATGTTATACCTTTGTGGCTAATTGGATTCATGTGATTGTTTTGTGATCGAGTTGGGAACGATCATCCCACGTCATCC
>DYLQ01000046.1 GCA_020722015.1 Thermotoga sp.
GGAAATACTTACATGTCCTCTGTGATGAGTGGAACTTACGACATGGCAGTGTGCTGGGGTACAGGCTTTGGCCCTACTCCTTACTACTTTTATTACGGTGAGTTCAATCCTTTCTTTTCGGCGCCAATTGGGAAAATGGCCATTTCAGATTATGGACGTTACACAAATCCGCTTGTAACGTCTGCATTGGATGTTTATTCTCAAACAAGCGATGTTAACCTTCAAAAGCAGGCAATATACACGATAGAGCGCATGATGTTGATGGATGTACCGCTAATACCGCTGACGAACAGGACAATGTTCGGCGAGTGGAGTGAAAAGAATTTTGTCGGCTGGCCTTCTGATTCCGATCCATATTGTGGATACAGTGAATTCGGTTATGCCGGCGGCCTAAGTGCCGGTGAGCTCATAGCGTTGAATGTACATCTGAAATAAACGAGGAGGCTTTTTCATGAAAATTTTAAGTTTGCAGGAAAGCAGAATTCCGGAAGCCATTGCTCTTGCCAACAGGGTATTTAGAAAAGATGGAGGAGATATGGGCAAGGATTATCCATTGCTCTTTTCACCTGAAAATGTCAAAAATATCTTGTGCGTCGAGGAAGACGGAAAAATAGTTTCACTGTTCGGCCTTTTATTCAGGCAGATACAAATTTTCTCTGCTATGATAAAAGCATCGTTGGTTGGCTCCGTTTGCACGGATGAACGTTATCGCGGCAGAGGATATTCAACTTTTTTGATGAATGAAGCGGGAGATTATTCAAAAGAAAAGGGTGCTTCGCTCATGTTGATCTCCGGAGATAATTCGATATACAGAAAATTCGGGGCCGTTGATGCCGGTGTGTACTTTGCCCATTTTGTGGACGGATCATCGGCTTTGGCAGATGTGAAATATCACAGAGCAACGTTAGACGATCTTGATAAATTGATGCGCTTTCATGCCATGGAGCCTGTTAGATTTGTGAGAGACAAAAAAACTTTCAAAACAATGTTGGAAACCTCCAAGGCAGACAACATGCCGGCTAAGATATTCATTTCCGATTCGGCCTACGTTGTCATAACAGAAGGAGTAGTTGAGGAAGAAAAAGAAAAAAGGTACCATTGCCTTGAACATGGCGGGTGCCAAAGTGATGTTGCAAATCTCATAAAATCGGCGGCGCGAGAGATGAATCCTATGGTAATTCATACGACTTCTGCCGACTGTGTACTTAACGATATATTTTCTTCCGAAAAAAGCATAAGGAGAAGATTTATAGGTACCGTCAAAATCTTGGATTCCAAAATGCTTTTAGACCAATTAAATCCATTTCTTGAAGAATTATCCAAATCCATCGAACCACTTGATGATTTAAGCGAAATGACGAAATACATCTTTGGCTCAACTGAAGGAGAAAGATCAAAAGATTTACAAATACCACTTCCGGATTATGGAATGGATTACGTATAGGAGGTATGATATGAAAGCGATGATTGTCCCCGAACCTCGAAACATGAAGATAGGCAAAGAAACCTATGCCTTTGATGGTTTTTTGAATTTCCCCGAGTTTTTGCAAAGCGAATTTTCTCTGAATCACGGAAAATGGGAAATTGAGAAAATACAACGATCCGGCAATGGCTTAAAGATAACAAACGGTAAAGTACAAATTTGGGGAGATGATCTGACGTCTTACTCGACTTTGATCCAACTTGTGAATCAATTCAAAGATCGTCTTCCGGAAATCGAAGTGGAAGAATCTTTTAAGTTTGCATTCAGAGGATACCATCTGGATATAGCCCGAGGAGGCGTTCCAAATCTCAAAACATTCAAATCGCTGCTTAAGTGGCTGTTTTTGTTGAAGTACAATTATTTTGCCATATATTTTGAAGATCTTTTTCCCTGGCAGATCGATCCTGAAATAGGGAAACGCAGAGGAAGATTGACAAGAGATGAATTGATGGAAATCATCGATTACGGGAAGTCTCTCGGAATAGAGGTTTTCCCATCTTTGGAATTGACCGGCCATATGGAACATACACTTTCCATGCCAAAATATCACGAATTCAGCGAATGGCACAGACCTTCTGAAGGGTGTCTTGATCTTTCAAATGAGAAAGCGGTTGAGTTTGCCGGTAACTTACTTGAAGATGTCGCGGACTTTTTCCCTTCCAAATATATCCACATCGGTGGGGATGAAACATGGGCTTTGGGGCGTGGGAAAAGCTTGAACAAGAGATGGGAATTTCAGGGGCACAAATTGTACGAAGATCATTACGCCCGCATGATAAAGATTGCCAGATCTCACGACAAAATCCCGATGATGTGGGGAGACATGCTGACGGGCATGTATTTGAGCAAAGAAGAAAGTGAAAAATGGCAAGAAGTTTTGAAAAGTAAGATATGGGACGAAGTGAGCATTGCAAATTGGGATTATTCTTCCAACAAAGAAGAATTCTTCAAAGATAAGATAAATTCCTTTGGCGATGCGAGAAAAAAGTCTCAAATAGCGTGTCCGGGCCTTTCCGATTGGAACACATATTACCCTAATTTTGACGTTGCACTCTCGAATATCAACAATTTCATAAAAGCGGCTAAAGCAGAAAATCTCCCGGGATTCATGGTGACATCTTGGGGGGATGACGGCCAAGAATGCCTTTTTTCATTTCTGAATCCTTTGATCTTGGCCACGATGGAAATAGCGGAGGGAAATGGAAGATGGGAAGAAAAGTGGATGGCCTTAACCGGTGAAAATGAAGACGTGATAAATGTCAGAAAAGTCTTCGGAAATTCTGAAATTTCAACGATGACGCTGAAGCGCGCACTTTTTGGGGATCTTTATCCTTTGTACAAGATCGAAGGTAAAGAAGGCAAAAAGGTAAGAGATGAATTCGAAAGAGTTCTTGATAAAGCGAAGATTGAACTTCCAAATGATCTTGAATTCTTAAAGCACATGGTAGAAGTTGCTTTATCAAAGATGAATGGCAAATCGCGATCATCCGACTTCATATCCCTTGCAAACGCTTACTCAAAGCTCTGGCTTGACGAAAGAAAACCGGAAGGACTTGAATATCTTTTGCCAAGATTCTGGGGAATGGCCGGAATGAATGATTTGAACGAACATAAACAATGATTTGGACTTTTTGGGCTCTTGAGTTCTCGATATATCTTCCGGGAGCCTTTTTTTCTTTCATAGGAAATTATTTTGATCTGTTAGGATTTTCGGATCTTCAAATTGGGATCTTGGGAAGCACGGCTGGCTTTGTTATTTTGATTTCAAGCCCATTTTGGCTCCATCTTTCGGATCGAAGAATCAAAAATCCTATTCTTGCGTTTCTTTCATTTGCAAGTGCTTTGCTGATATGGGCTATTTACTTTTCAAAAGGGTTTTGGACCATCTTCTTATTTACCGTTACGGTAGGCTTCTTTTGGACAGCCATTGTTCCTGTGGCCGAATCGATAACGACTTATAATTCTATCCAAAAAAACTTTTCTTTCGGAAAGACGAGAATGATGGGTTCAATCGGCTTTACCTTCATGATGTTTATCTTTGGATATGTTACAAATAATTTCATCTTTTTTTTACTCGGTTCTTTGTCTTTTTTGACCGTTGGGATAATGACGTTTGTAATTCCAAAAACACGTGGATATAACGAAGGCGCGCTGATATCTTTCTCGATAAGATCATTACCGCCCCAATTTTACAGGATGTTGCTTTTCGAATTTCTCGTAAATTTCCCAGAAGCATTTGCATTTTACTTCATGCCTGTTTTTATGAGATCAAGAGGATATCCGACACTTTTTGCCGGGATGGCAATGGGAGTGCAAGCCTTGGCAGAGGTACCGTTTTTATTTGTCGCAGATAAAATAATCAAAAAAATTGGAATAAAAAAAGTACTTGTGATTGCATCTTTGACAATGGGAGTAAGGTGGATACTGACATTTGCAATTTCCAACCCTTTGATAATTGTTGCGATTCAAACACTTGAATTTTTTAATTGGATTGCGATATATTACGCAGTCTTTTATTACATTAACACGAAAATAGGAGCCTCAAGAAGATCAGATGCTCAATCGTTGTTTTGGATGATAACGAGCGGATTTACGGCTATCACCGGATATGTCTTAGGCGGAGAACTTTCAAATGTAATAGGTGTGGCACATAGCTATCTCTTCTTTGGCATTTTTACGATTTTCATAGGAAGCCTTTATGCCTTTTTCGAGAGAGCTTCCGATTTAAGGTGAAGGACTTAAAATCCTTATCAAAATGGTTAACTTAACCGGCAACAGTTGATCAAAGATCTTTGTCGGGAATATATCCAAGGGCTATCATCTTCTTGGGATCTAAAGCGCTTTCAACCAATTCTTTTGATAGCCCTGATTCTATGAGCAATTCTTTCACATTTCGTTTTGTGTCAAGCGATTTTTTCACTATTTCGGCAACTTTTTCGTACCCGAGAATTGGCACAAAACAAGTGGCTATCATGGCGCTTTTTTCAAGGTTTTCTTTACATTTCAAAGAATTAGCCTGAAGATCATCGACACAACTTTTAAGCGCTTTTACGGCAGATGTAAGATCATCGAAAGAATCGTAAAGCGCGTATTGTATCAGTGGTAAAAATGGATTCAATTCGAGATTGCCCGAAGAAACGGCCATGTTTACGGTCACATCATTGGCAAGCACTTTCATCGATAACTGAACTGCATACTCTAAAAGCACGGGATTCACTTTACCTGCCATTATCGAACTGCCCGGTTGAACGGCCTTTAAAGTAATCTCTCCTATTCCTCCGCCCGGTCCGCTGGATAGAAATCTCAGATCATTTGATATCTTCACGATATTCGTTGCCAAAGCCTTCAAAAGTCCGTGAACTTCCGCAAATACATCCATGTTCTGAGTGGATTCTATTAAATTCTCAGCACGAACAAGTCCAATTTGGACGCGTTCAGAAAGTTTTCTGACGGCCACAAATGAAAATTTTCTTGGAGCATCTATTCCGGTACCGATTGCCGTACCTCCGAGGTTCACAAAGCGAATCCTTTCTTCGACTTTGTACAATCTCCATCTGTCTCTCGCGATTGCCTCTGAGTAGGCACCGAACTCTTGTCCAAGCGTCATTGGGACGGCATCCTGCATCTCGGTCCTCCCGACTTTTATCACATCGTCAAAGGCCTTTTCCTTTAATTGAAGGCTTTGTTGAAGACTTGCAACCTCATCTACAAGCGTTCTCAAAAGTTTTATTGCTCCAACCTTTATTGCCGTTGGATAAACATCGTTGGTAGACTGAGATTTGTTCACGTGATCCAATGGATGTACCAGGTAATCCCCGACCTTCCCACCGAGAATTTCAGTTGCCCTGTTGGCTATTATCTCGTTTATGTTCATGTTCAAAGATGTTCCCGCTCCACCGGACAACGGATCAACGACAAACCATTTCGAAAGAGTTTGTATATCATCACAAGATCGCTTTATGGCATCAGAAATCTTGGGATCTATCATTCCAAGTTCTTCATTTGCGGCTGCGCAGGCCCATTTCACATCGGCAAGAGAATTTAAGAGAGTTTCATGTACAGATCTTTTGGGAGGAAAATTTAAAATAGATCTCGCCGTAAAAGCACCGTAATACGCCTCGTCAGGTACTTCTACTTCTCCGAGTGAATCAGACTCTGTGCGCATTTGACATTTCCTCCCACGCCATTTTAGCCTCAGGGAAAGGTTCCAATACTCTTGGAATGGCTCCATGAAGGTAGGAGATCATCACACCGTAATTCACAATCGGGATTCCAAATGATTTTGCCTGCCTTATGCGTTCGATCATCATCCTTCTTGTTATAACGCATCCGCCACAATGAAGTATTAACCTATATTTTTGAAGATTTTCCGGATATTCGCGGCCAGAATGAATTTCAAAGTTGAATTTTTTGCCGGTGAAATTTTCAAGCCATCTTGGAATCTTCACGCGTGCTATATCGTCGGCAAGCGTCCTGTGATCGCATGCTTCAGAGATCAAAATGTCGTCTCCTTCTTTGAGATCATCTATAACTCTTAGCCCATTTACAAGTTCAGCGATATCTCCTTTGTGCCTTGCCTCGAGTATCGAGAATGTCGTAAGCGGAATGTCGTTTGGAACATCTGCCATAACTTTCATTATGGCCTGTGAGTCTGTAACGACGAGTTTCGGCTTTGATTTAAGTCCGTCTAACGTCCATCTTAATTCTCTTTCCTTGGTAACGACCGGAATGGCCTCTGCATCCAAACATTCTCTTATAGCTTCAACTTGAGGCACTATAAGTCTACCCTTAGGAGCTTCAAGATCTATCGGAACAACGAGTACCACGAAATCTCCGCCGTCGATGAGATCCTTAACGAGAGGCGGTTCATAAGGTTTTTGCGCTAAAGATCCTACCGTTTGTCTTAGTTCATCGATCACTCTCTCATCACTTACAGAAACAATTTTGTAAGGGTAATGCTTAGATTGTATGAATTCCAGAAGTGATTCGTTGACGCCAAGATCCGATTTGGACAAAATCACTAAAAACGGAATCTCTCTATTTTCCAAATCAACAATTAACTTGTTCTCATAATCGCTCCAAGTGTCGTTTGCTTCTATTACAACACAAACGATGTCAGCCTTGTAAAGGGTTGAAAATGTCTTTGAAACTCTTAATTTTCCGAGCGGATCTTCGTCATCAAGCCCCGCCGTGTCGATCAAAATCACAGGACCAATTGGCAAAAGTTCCATGGACTTGTAAACAGGATCCGTTGTTGTACCGGGTTGATCTGACACTATGGCGATTTTAGATCCAACAAAAGCGTTGAAAAGCGAGGACTTTCCAGCATTCCTTCTGCCGGCAAAAATCACATGAGTCCTGTATGATTCGGGAGTTTTCATTCGCACCTCCTTGATGTCAGTAAACCTTCATCTTAGATACATGTGAATTATAGCACATTTGACAAAATCTTTGCTCTTCGATGGCGGTGATCTTATCCAAGGTTCGGTTCTTTCAATTTTAG
>DYLQ01000158.1 GCA_020722015.1 Thermotoga sp.
CCGACGACGACAACGTCCTTTGTTTCTGTATTTGCATCTTCTGGCGCATACCAACCGCCATTATCGGCGACGGCATCAGCAAATGTGATTTGAACCGGCGTGTAGAGTTCTATCTCTTTTTTCTTTTTCATTTCCAGACCTCTTTTAGGTCGTCTATTTTTCCGAGTGGAAGAGGTGCTGGTCTTGAGTTTATGTCCGCTCCTATCATTTGGATGACTTCTTTCAAATTGAATTTCACATATGGGATATATTCGACTTTTGTCATTGCATCTTGGAAAACCGTTCCTGATTTCAGACCCTCAAGAGGCCTCCCAAGTGTAGACTCAAGAATGTATTCTTTTCCCGCCAAAACAACGGAAGGCCAACCGTGTCCGTAGTTCGAAACCTCGCCTGTCTTGAGTTTTGTGATTTTGATGATTCCGATGTTCATGTACGCTTTTAATCCTGAGGCCTCAAGAAGGCTCGCAATCACTGCCGAATCTTCGCAATCAAAAAAGCCCTTGTCGTTGTTTTGTTCTTTTTCTCGTATCACTTCCGTGGGAAGCATCCAAGTATCACTGCCAGCGGTGATAACTGTTCTATCGCCATTTGTAAGTTTCATTTCGTCATTTGTATAGGTATATCCTTTTTCAAACCAATTGTATATATTCGAAACAGTTTCTATTTCGTCACTTCCTTTGAGTTTTTTTGCCAACTCTTGGATAACTTCACTATTTGCTTGAGCCCAAAAGCGGACAGGATAGCTTTCATCTCCAAACCTTTTCCCTTTTACAATTGGGTCATTTGCGAAACTTGGAGAAACAATTCTTTTATCTCCGAATAGCAAAAACAAGTTTGTTACACTCAAAAACAAAAAAATAATAGCAATGATGATAGTCATTTTTCTCATCTCCTCCACTCTCCTATATTTTTCTTTACTACGGCTTTAACAAACTTTTCAAAATTTCCACTGTCTCTGTAGGCAAGCCAATGTTTCCTATAGAAATTGTTGGAGCCGTTTTGGCTGCGAATATCAAAATCGCGAAAGCCAAAAAAGCCCCAAGTAGCAAAACACCTACACTGGCATATTCTTTTTTCATTTTTCGCCCTCCAATTCAAAAGA
>DYLQ01000159.1 GCA_020722015.1 Thermotoga sp.
AAAAACATGCCGTAAACAAGCTATTGATAAGGGTTTCCGGGTTTGCCTCTCACCCCAAACTACACTAGTTTTCACCTCAAACTACACCATTTCTCACCCCAAACTACACCATTTCTCACCCCAAACTACACCATTTCTCACCCCAAACTACACCACCACTCACCCCAAACTACGATAATTTTTCAGACTTGAAAATTATCATAAAAAAAGGTAAACTCCTCTCTGAAAAATACACCACTTTGTCAAAGGGGGAAAAATGAAAAAGGACTTGGTGAAACAAGACCTAAACTTCATGGAAGTTCCCTTGTGGTTTCAGGATGATCGGTTGGCAGAGTCCAGAACAGAAGGTTTTGTTTGGCGGGACAATGATGGTTTTACTTATCGCGCAGGTTATAGACCCCCCGTCAAAACTGACATAATTTTTCTTGTTTACCTTCTTTCACAAAGTCAAAAGCAAGGTTGGATTACGGATCTTTCCCTTTCCAGGTATCAGATAATCAAAGATTGTAATCTGATAAAATCAAAATTCTGGTATGACCGTTTGGAAGAAAGCTTGAAAAGATGGAAGATGATCGGTTTAGAATTTGAAGGTTGCTTTTATGATGGGAAAGAATACATTTCTATGAACTTTGGCATCATTGATTCATGGGTCTTGGATAAAGCATCTTCAATGCTCCATATAAGACTTGCTCCTCTATATCTAACTAAAATCAAGGAGTCAAAATTCTTTCGTTATCTCAATTTCGATGAAATCAAAGCCCTTCATTCTCCTTTGGCAACTCGGGTTTATGAGATTGTAATAAAAATGTTTCAAGGCCGTTCATTTTGGGAAATCGATTGCGTTAAATTTGCAGAAAAAATCCCACTGAACCGGAAATACCCTGCCGATATCATTCCTAAGATCAAGACAGCGGTAAATCGGATCAATGAGAAAACCTCACTTAGGTTGAAGCTCCGTATTCGACCAGAAGGAAGAGGGAAAGCTTTTCTCGGATTTGAAAAACTTCCTGCAGATACTTCGGTTGAGGTTCAACCACCTGTTGCTGCCGGTTTGCCGGAGGATGATGGATTCAAGAGACTTGTACTATTGATTCCGCCAC
>DYLQ01000160.1 GCA_020722015.1 Thermotoga sp.
ATTAGGTTTAGTGTTCTTTGACAAGCAATTTTATTAGAAAACCGGCCACATTCGAGTTAGAATATTGTTGAACGACAAAAATCTAAGGAGTGTGACCGGCATGAATATTCTAACATCTATTCGTTCATTTTTAAAACATGACTTTGGAACTTTTCTTGGTAATTTTGAAGGATTCTACTACAAAGATTTGCTTACACTCGTTCAAGGTATTGTATCCAAAAAGCATTCTTCAATCTCATCCATGTCTAAAGATGCTTTAATTGATTCGTCGCATACGACATTCACAAGATTTGTAAACGAGCATGCTTCCTTTTGGTCAGAACTTGACGATGAGATATCAAAGAGAATCTTTAAAGATTTTAAAAGCAAGCCTATGCTTTTGGTTGTAGATGATACTCAATTACCAAGAAGTGGTAAAAAGATACCTTTTGTCACCAGAGCATATGATCACTGTACCAATGAGTTTCAAAATGCTCAAGTGATTCTGACGATAGGAGCCATTTCAAATGAGACGTTTCTTCCTTTAGAGATGCTGTTCTCAAATGTAGGCGGCACATCAACAGCACAACAATTGACAAAAAATGATCAACTCATTCAATGGTTAAAAGATAACAGCAAAGAGATAAAAGGTTCAACATTGCTTGGGGATTCCTGGTTCACGCATTCGTATGTTGTGGAAGCTGCCGTTAAATGGCGTGAAGGGAAACTACGTTTGCCATGACACTACAACAGATTTTATTGGGAAGATATCCAAGTACGTTGAAGAGTTGCCTGACTCGGCATTCGAATGTTGTCGTTTACGTTCGAAAAGTAAGATAAATTACGACCGGAAAGTTAGAAAAATTACGTTCGAAAAGTAAGATTTTTTACGGTAAAAATGTGGCATACTGACTTCAACAATACAAATTGGAGGTAAAGTCAGATGCTTACTCAAACGCAAGTAAAAGAGATAATGTTTTTAAAAGAGTCAGGTCTTTCGAATCGAAATATCGCTGAAGTTGTAGGATGTCACGAAAACACTGTAAGCAAAGTCTTAAAAAGAAGGGAGAGAACAGAAATGAATACATCCAAACTGGATGCTTTCAAAGATTATCTGAAAG
>DYLQ01000161.1 GCA_020722015.1 Thermotoga sp.
GCATTGTCCGTCCGTAATTATCACTTGAATCAATTAGCGATGTAGTGTATTGTAGGACAGCACGGGAGGTGAAAAACATGAGGACCGTTTTATCGGTAAGTTTGCCGGAGAAAATGGCGGCGGAACTTGACGCCATTGCCAAGACAATGGGCAGGAACAAAAGCGACATTGTGAAAGAATCCCTGGCGTTGTTTCTCTGGGAGACAAAGTTCAGCAATATAAAGAAGAAACTGTCCCAAAAAGCGAAGAAGGTCGGTGTTGTGACCGAAGAAGATGTCTTCAAGGCGGTATCGTGAAAGCAGTTTTCGATACGAACGTTCTTATCGCCGCCTTCCTTACAGAGGGAATCTGTGGCAAGCTCATGATCCGCGCACGCAGGCGGGATTTCGATTTGATTTTATGCGATGGCATACTTAAGGAGTTTAGGCGTATCCTTAAGAAAAAGTTTGCCGCATCTATTCATGAAACGTCCGAGGCATTGATTATTCTTTCTGAGGCGGCATTGAAAATTATTCGACGGGCAGATGCAATTACACCCGTTTGCAGAGATTCGGATGACGACCTGATTTTGGCCTGCGCCAAGGATGTCTTTGCAGATTACATTGTTACCGGGGACGAAGATTTATTGGTTCTTAAGAATTACGAAGGGATAGAAATTGTAAAACCCAGAGAATTTGAGAAACTTTTTCCTGATTGAGAGAGGGCGTAATGAAATCAGACTGTTTATTGCCCGATCATTTGGGCGCCTATTTCTTAGGCACCCGATTCACCGGTCGCGAACTTATCGATTGGCCGAAACAAAGGTGTTGGAAACAAAAGTTTTTTCACGTCGCTAATTGTTAAATGATATTATCCATTTAAATGGTGCCGGAGCTCCGGCACCCCCCCTTCGAAACTATGGGTAACTAACTAATTACTTTGACTGAGACCTTTGAAAAATGCTGCCTGAAGCGCGATTTCAAAGATTTTTCGGGTCGAAAAAGATCCGATCTGCGCAAAAGGCGGCGTTTTGCAAAGATCTCAAGATGATAACGCAAACAATTGCAGTTTATGAAAAATTATGCCGCCGTTAGCCTCTGA
>DYLQ01000017.1 GCA_020722015.1 Thermotoga sp.
CCGTGTTACAAGCCTTAGGCTGGTCATAGCGCGGTTACAAGCCGCATGGTTTTAATCATGGCGGTCTATGACCCTTTCGATGATTTGTTTAGCCTCATCCACGACTTTTCTTACCAATTCTTTGTCTTTTCCTTCCACCATTATTCTTACAAGTGGTTCTGTTCCGGAAGGTCTTATGATGATTCTCAAATTTTCGTATTTTTGGACCCTTCCTATGAAGTCAGAGATTTCCGGATCGTTGATGATCGAGTCTTTATCTTTAACTTCGACATTTTCCAGGATTTGATTGTACCTTTCTATTCCTAAAGAAAAGTCTTTGAGATCGATCTTCATCATCTTTGAAGCCCTTAAAGTTTCAAGAGCCGTAACAAGACCATCCCCTGTCGTTTCAAGATCAAGAAATATAACATGACCTGATTGTTCTCCACCGATGTTGGATCCGGTTTCTGTCATCTTTTCGAGTACGTATCTGTCTCCGACCTGCGTTCTTAGAAATCTTATTCCATTTTTGTTAAGATATTCTTCTATGGCAAGATTCGTCATAACCGTTCCCACAGCGGTGTTGTTTTTTAACCTGCCTTCCATCTTCATGTTAATGGCGTTGACGACTATGATATCGTCTCCGTCTATTGCATGTCCGCTTTTACTCATGATCATGCATCTGTCTGCATCGCCGTCGTTGATTATGCCGTAAGGTGCATTGGTGCTTTTTATGGCTTCTTTCATAAAATCAAGATAAAGTGCTCCGCATTTTTCGTTTATGTTTTTCCCATCGGGCTTATCGTTGAAAATCGTGGCTTTTATCCCAATCTCTTTGGCAATGATGGGAACGGTGGATACAGCAGCACCATTTGCGAGATCAAAAGCAAGTTTTTCTCCTTCAAGATCTTTGTATCTCTTAACGATCCATTCAATGTAAGATGAAAGCATATCAACCTTGACTATTTTTCCAACAGAGAAATCGGCTCTTGAAATTTTACCAAGATTACGTTCTATCTCTTCTTCTATCGCGTCCTGTAACTTGTATCCATTTGAAAATATCTTTATACCGTTGTGCATCCATGGATTATGACTTGCGCTTACCATGAAACCAACAGTTTCATGCTTTCTTGTAAGCCATGCAAGAGCCGGCGTTGGCATAACGCCGCAAAGAGTCACATTTAGTCCCATCGAAAGCAAAGACGAGGTTAAAGCACTTTCTATCATTTCGCCAGAAATTCTCGTGTCTCGAGCTATGAGTATATCTTTAAATTGGTGATTGTGTGATTTAAGCACATAAGAAGCCGATTTTCCTATTTTAAAAGCAAGCTCAGCCGTTAATTCTTTGTTTGCTATGCCTCTAACTCCATCTGTTCCAAAATATTTTTTCATCCCTCGTCGATCTCCATACCGCTTTCATCAAACTTTTCAGGTCTTACAAGCGGAAATGCTATAACATCTTTTATCGTGGCAGCATTGGTTGCGAACATGACGAGTCTGTCTATACCTATTCCAAGTCCTCCCGTCGGCGGCATGCCGTATTCTATTGCCCTAAGAAAGTCGAAATCCATCATCTGGGCTTCTTTATCGCCAGAGTTTCTCAAGGCTGCTTGTGCTTCAAAACGTTTTCTTTGGTCGATTGGATCGTTGAGTTCGCTGAAAGCATTGGCAAGTTCATTTCCAAGCACTATGACTTCAAACCTTTCCGTAACGCGCGGATCTTCCCTGTGCCTTTTTGCGAGAGGAGATATTTCAACGGGATGTTCAAGCAAAAAGGTTGGATCTGTAATTGTATCTTCGATAAGATCCCATAACTTTTCTATGTAATGACCTCTCTCCATGATATCAGGAAGTGCATCGTGTGTCTTTAGAATTTTTATCATCTTATCATCTGGATCTTCAAGTATATCGACATCAAGATGTGCTTTTATGTAATCTCTCATCTTGACTTTTTTCCAAGGCCTTGAGAAATCTACGGTTTTTCCCTGATATTCTATCTTTGTTTTACCATTTATCTTTTCAATTATGCGAGAAACAAGGCGTTCCGTCAGGTCCATCATGTAATTGTAATCGACGTAAGCCTTGTAGCATTCCATCATCGTGAATTCTGGGTTGTGCTTGTAATCTATTCCTTCATTTCTGAAACATTTCCCTATTTCGTAGACCGCATCAAACCCTCCAACTATGTATCTTTTCAGATAAAGTTCGTGAGCGATCTTCAAGTACATGCTTGTATCAAGCGCATTCACGTGTGTTATAAATGGTCTTGCCGTGGCACCGCCTGTGACAAATTGAAGTACAGGCGTTTCAACTTCTGTAAATCCTTCTGAATTCATAAAATCCCTTATCATACGTATTATTTCATATCTTGCTTTGAATCTGTTGAAAGACTCCCTGTTCATTATCATGTCAACATACCTTTGTCTGTAAATTTTTTCTTTGTCCGTAAGACCGTGCCATTTTTCTGGTAAAGTTCTTATGGCTTTAGACAGAAGTTGATAATCGACGGTAAAAGCTGTCAGTTCGCCTGTATGAGATCTGAACGGGAAACCCTTTATGCCTACAAAATCTCCAACTTTAACGTGATCTTTGAAAAAATTGAATTTATCTTGTCCTAAGGAAACATTAAGATAACCCTGAATTTGATCTGTCGAATCCTGAACGACGAAAAATATCGATTTCCCTTGATACCTTATGGCCATGATGCGACCTGATATGGAAAAAGATACGTTTTCATCTTTTTCTCCGTTTTTCAGATGATCGAAATTCGCCCTTAACTGTGATATCTTCTCTTTCACATCAAAAAAATAGGGATAAGGGTTGATCCCAGATTTTCTTATTTCTTCACTTTCATTTATCTTGTTAGTTCTGATCTCATTCATTCGGCTTTCCCCCAATTATGATTTCATTTCTGTTCAACTTCCAAGATGATGTATCTTTTAACGCCGTTAGGTGCTTTCACTCGTATCGTATCTCCTAACTTTTTTTTGTTAACGGCATCACCCAAAGGAGAGTCTATAGAGATTTTATTTTTGAAAATATCGGCCTCCTGAGCGGTGACAAGCATTATCCTTATCTCTTTGTTGGTGCTTAAATCTTTGAGTTTTACGTAATTACCAATGCTAACCTCGTGATTGTTCTTATTGCCTTCTATTATCGACGCATTTGCAAGAATCTCTTCTATTTCACTTATTCTACTGTTTATCTTTCCTTGTTCGTTTTTTGCCTCATCGTATTCACTGTTTTCGCTAAGATCTCCAAATTCACGCGCTTCCTTTATCTTTTTGGCAACCTCGTTCATGAGTTTTTCTTTTAACTCGGCGAGTTCTTCTTTCAATGAATCATATCCTTCTTTTGTCAATTGTATTCTTGCCATAAAAACCTCCTTCATTCAATGGATATAAGATAATGGTAATAAGGCTGTCCACCGTAATAAAGTTCTATGTCTGAAGATGGATAACGTATCTGGCACTCTTTAAAAAGCACATTCGCCTCATCTTCGTTGATCTCCTTACCGTAAAAGATCGTTATAACCTCAGCACTTTTTGCTTGTACTTCTTCAAGGGCTTCGAAGACAGCATCATCGATCGATTCCGATGAGAAAACGATATTCCCATCGACAAGACTTATGTACTGATCCTTCTTCACATCCACTTTTTGGAATTGACTATCTCTTATAGCCTTTGTTACCTCTATTGATTTTACTTTGGATAAGGCTTCTTTGAAATTTTTTTCGTTTTCAAGAAGACTTTGTTGAGAATTAAACGCAAAAAGCGCCGCAAGCCCTTGCTGGATAGTGGAAGTGTTGATAACCATAACCTTTTTTCCATTTGTCATGTCTTTAACTGAATTGGCAGCCATGATTATATTTGAATTGTTGGGGAAAATCAATATATTTTGGGCATTTATACTCTCAACTGCTTCCTTTATCTGTGCCGTACTCGGGTTTGAAGAGTGACCTCCGTTAAGAACAACGTCGACACCTAAACTTTTAAAAATCGATTCGAAGCCATCACCATCTGCTATTACTATAATCCCATAGCTTTTCTTTTCTTTAGGTACATTCAAGTCTTCAGATACATTTATGATCTGATGGTGCTGAGTTTTCATGTTGTCTATTTTTGACTTGTAAAGTTCTCCATATTCAAGTGCTTTATCTATGGCGACGCCGGGGGTATTTGTATGAACGTGGAGTTTTAAAATCCCTGAAGAGTTAACAAGGATGATGGAATCTCCTATGGAACCGTAAAAATTTCTCAGTTCATCGACATCAACATCTTTATTTGTCTTAACCATAACCTCAGTACAATAAAGGTATTTCAAGTCTTCCTGGGCTATCTTGACTATCTCTCCGGTTGTAACATTTTCCACGTTCAAATTGATCGCCGTTTCCCCATTAAGTACGCGGTAAAATCCTTCTATTATGTAAGAAAAACCCTTTGCTCCAGAATCGACAACACCTGCATCACGCAACTTTTGTAGATACTTGGGTGTGTTGTTTACGATTTGGATTGATCTTTGCCATATTTTTTGGACGAATTCCGTCATATCATCTGTAACGTACTTATCCGCATCGGTTGCCAGAATTCTCACAACTGTAAGCATCGTACCTTCAACAGGTTTCATAACGGCATTGTAAGCCGTCTCTCTCGCACTTTTGAGTGCAAGAATAAAATCCTCAACTTTTAGCATCTTTTTGTTTTTCGTTCCCTGCCTAAACCCTCTGAAGATTTGTGAAAGTATGACTCCAGAGTTACCACGCGCTCCGAGTAAAGTTCCACTCTCTATTGCTTCAAGTACACTTTGAAGATCACGTTTGTTGCTTTCAAGCGCATCTAAATTTCTGCACGCCTCAAGCATGGCAGAAGCCATGTTGGAACCTGTATCACCATCCGGAACGGGAAAAACGTTCAGGGCGTTTAGCTCATCAACGTGCGTAAGGAGTACTTCTGTACCCTTTTTAAAACATGTCATCATCGTTTTGCCGTCTATGATTTTCATGATCAGATCCTATCAACAACGCCTTTCATTAAAAATTTATGTCAACGAAATGAATGTTGACTTCTTTAGGGTTAAATCCAGCGTAAGTCCTAAGATTGTATATGACGGCTTCCTGAAGATTAAGTGCAACCTGCATGATATTTATACCATATTCGGCAATGGCATAAATGTCAATCTTGACATTCTTACCATCATCAACGAGTTTTATTCCTTTATCCGTTTCACTGAAAAGCGATGCAACCTGTGACATCAAAGAGGCATTTGAAAGATCGACAATTCCATAACTGTTGACGATCGCCTCTCTTATCAATTGTTTCAATGATTGAGAAGATATTTCCACTTCCCCATACTTAGTGGAAAATTTCAATTTCATCCCTCCTGAATTTTAATTTGCAGTTCAGAAAATATCCTTAAACTCAATTTTTCTTCCGAAAGACCGGATAAATCCATCAATTCCGATCGCGTCCCGTGTTGAACAAAATCATCCTCTATACCTATAACTTCTATCTTAGATCTGAGATCCGGTGCTTTTAACATGACAGCAGATCCGAATCCTCCAAGCACGGATCCTTCCTCTATCGTCCATATTTTTGAGGAAGTACGAAGTGCATTCAGCACATCCATATCAAGCGGTTTTACACTTCTGCAATTGTAAAGGCTTATCTTAACCCCCATATTTTCTGCCCGTTCCACAACTTTCATTGCAGTCTTAACCATGGATCCCACTGCAAGTATTGTACCATCTTTCCCATCTTTTAGTTTTTCCCACTTGAATGGATCTTTTAAAGGTTTTGCGTAAATAACATCGTCGATGGAAGCAATCTCGCTGAGTCTTGGGTATCTTATCGCAACCGGACCATGCACCTTCCCGATGACGGATTTCAACATGGCCGAAAGTTCTTCAAGAGACGATGGGGCCAAAATCTTCATGTTTGGAATGAAATTCATGTAAGATATATCGAAGATCCCATGGTGCGTCGGTCCGTCTTGACCGACAATGCCGGCACGATCTATGGCAAAAACGACGTTTAAATTTTGTAATGCGACATCGTGTATTATCTGATCAAAGGCCCTTTGAAGAAAGGTTGAATATATCGCAACGACAGGTTTAAGCCCTTTGGTTGATGCGCCGGCCGCAAAAGTTGTGCAAAGCTCTTCCGTTATTCCGAGATCGAAAAAACGATCCGGATGCTTTGAATGAAAATAACTCAAACCAGTTCCATCTTCCATTGCGGCCGTTATCCCTATGATTTTATCATCATCGTCGGCTATTTTAGAAAGCACCTTTCCGAAGATCTCGCTGTAAGAATACCAGCCCTTTTTAACCTCTATCGAGATACCGTTTGATGGATTTATCATCGAGACGCTGTGAAACTTTCTCGGATTATCCTCAGCGTATTTTATACCCTTTCCTTTCTGGGTTACAACATGCACAACGGCAGGGCCTTCAACTGCTTTCAAGCTTTCAAAAGTTCTCATCATCATCTTGATATCATGTCCATCTATTGGTCCCATGTATTTAAGGCCGAAATCTTCAAAGAAATTGTCAGGCAGCAACAATTTTTTAAGAGAACCCTTTATTTTCTCGTTAAAAGTCCTCAATAAGGCATCACTGAAAAGTTGATAAAGTTTAGCGTCAAATTTTCTGTAGACTTTCGTGGTTCTTAACCTGTTTAGGATCGTCTGCGAAAGTTGTCCAACACTTGGAGAAATGCTCATTCCATTGTCGTTAAGTACGATCTTTATCTTTGATGAAACTGTTTTTATCTGATTCAAAGCTTCAAGAGCTATGCCCGATGTCATCGCACCATCGCCGATTACGGCTATTATTTGACTTTCGTTTTCATTTTTTATCTTTTTTGCGCATTCAATTCCAAGTGCGGCCGCTAAAGATGTGGCGGCATGCCCTACACCGAAATTGTCGTAGATTGACTCTCGAATTGATGGATATCCGCTTATGCCACCAAACTTCCTTATGTTCAAAAGGGCCTTGGCTCTACCTGTCAAAATTTTGTGAGTGTATGCTTGATGACCTGTATCCCATACGATCACGTGTTCATCCGGAGGAAAAATCTTGTAAAGCGAAAGAGTCAATTCAACCGTTCCAAGATTCGGTGCAAGATGACCATCTCCGATCGAAACCACTTCCACTATGTAATCGCGTATTTCAGATGCGAGATCGTACATTTCATCTGTTTTCATATTTTTAAGTTTCTTGAAAAGCAATTCATCGTCCCATGTCATCTTCATCAACCTCCATTTCTTTTTCAAGATCACCTAACACTTCTTTGACAGAAAGGGACGCAGAATCGATCAAAAATTTGCATCTTTTGTAAAGTTCAACTCCCCTTTTGAACAATTTAATCGATTCTTCGAGTGTTATATCTGATTTTTCCATCGCATTCAGAGTTTCTTCAAGTTCCTTGTAAGATTCTTCGAAACTCATCTCTTCAACTTTTTTATTTTCCATTCTCTTCTATCTCCATCACTTCAGAGAGTATTTTACCATCTAAAAGTTTCAATTTTATCTCATCTGATTTTTTCAGTTCGTGCACCGATTTCACCAATTTTTCATCCTTGAAAACCATGACATAGCCTCTTCGAATAGGTTCCATAGGATCATGAGCGTTCAAAGATAGTTCAATTTTCTCGAGCGACAAAACCCTTTGCGATGTCTCATTCGATATCTTTTGCTTTATCATTTCTATCTTTGAGTTAAGCCTTTCTGGAACAAGTTCTATTGTCCTTACAATTTTGGAATGTTTCAGCGCTTCGAGGTTCCTTAAGAGTAAGGCGCGTTTTGCTTTTATCGCGTTATCTAATATCCTGTTGAGCTGAGAAAAGGATTCATAAACTTTCTCCTCTTTGATCGAAATCTGACGCTTTGGAGAAAGAAAATCAAGCCTTTTCTTTGATCTTTCAATGGAGTCGAACAATTCATCGATTTTTTGATCCGTATCGTTTTTTATTCTTGAAAAGGAAATATCGATGTTTCTCTTCATTTCGAAAAGATCAGGCGTTGCATACTCAGCCGCTCCGGTTGGAGTGGGAGCTCTACGATCGGCAACGTAATCAACAAGGGTCGTATCAACTTCGTGACCCACTCCCGTTATTATCGGAGTTTTCATCGCATATACCTTTTTGACTACCATTTCTTCGTTAAAGTTCCATAGATCTTCTATACTTCCTCCGCCTCTTACGAGCAAGATCACATCTGCGCCTGATCTATCAGCAGCATCCAAAGCGTTAACTATTTCTGTGGATGCTTCTTTGCCTTGAACCGATGTGTGAAACAACAAGAGAGTAGCAAGAGGATACCTTTTTTTGATCGTTTTGACAACATCGTGAAAAGCGGCAGAGGTTCTTGAAGAAACAACCCCTATTTTTTTCGGGAAGCGTGGTATTTCCTTTTTTGGTTTGTCAAAGATCCCTTCGCTTTTCAGTTTTATTTTCAATTCTTCAAATCTTTTGTAAAGCTCTCCGTAGTCCTTTCCTTCCAAAATTGACTCGGTGTAAAGTTGATAAGTTCCTCTTTTGGGATAAATTTTGACGGCCCCGCTTGCTTTGACAAGAGTTCCATCTTTTATCCCGGATGGATGTCTATAAATGGCATTGAACATGACACAGTTAAGGAGATATTCTTCCTCTTTGAGCGAAAAGTAAGCGTGGGGACCGGAAAATTTAAAATTAGAAACTTCCCCACGCACCACCACGTTTTGAAAAATCTCATCCGTTTCTATGACCGAGATTAACCTTCTTGTTATCTCGGAAACTCCCATTTCTAACGTTTCCACACCATCTCCGCAGCATTTACGACATTTCTCATCAATATGACCGAAGTTACATTACCAACTCCGCCTGGTACTTTTGAAACGGAAAGCTTTTTGGAAACCGAATCAAAATCCACATCACCGACGATCTTGCCATCGACGACGTTTATTCCAACATCTATGACAATCGCATCATCTTTAAACCAACTTGCATCGAACATCTTTG
Organism: Thermotoga sp.; assembly: GCA_020722015.1. GTDB lineage: Bacteria > Thermotogota > Thermotogae > Mesoaciditogales > Mesoaciditogaceae > Athalassotoga. The sequence continues at coordinate 8,977 of DYLQ01000017.1, forward strand.
GCTTTCCAACGGCTGCAATGGTCAGGTCGGCGTGTTTAACCTTATCGATGAGATCTCTCGTTTTTGAATGACACACGGTAACCGTCGCATCTTCGTTCAGCAAAAGTAAAGAAAGAGGTTTACCTACGGTTGTACTTCTGCCCACAATCGTAACTTCTTTCCCAAAAAGTGGTATCTCGTAATATTTTAGCATTTCAATGACCGCTTGAGCCGTGCACGGTGTAAAATAAGGTTTCCCCATGAGCAGCATCCCAAGATTTTCAGGTGTCCTGCCTTCAACATCTTTTTCGGGATGTATCATGCTTAAAACTTTAAACTCATCTATCCCTTTTGGAACAGGATGCATTATCATGATTCCATGCACACTTCGATCTGCATTTAACCTTTCTATCTCTGAGAAAATATTCTCTCCATTTACGGATATCTCTGCGTAGTTTATACCGAATTTATCGCAGTTCTTTTTTATAGAATTGAGGTAGACTCTTGTTGATTTGTCATCCGAAGAAACCACGCATGTCAAAGACGGTACGCCAAAATTTTTAAGATCGGCAACTTTTTTTTCGATCAGATCTCCTATTTTTTTTGCTATTTCAATTCCGTCTAAGATCATGATTTAAAACAACCCTGTTATTTTCCCGTCGTCATCTACATCTATATTCACAGCCGCTGGTTCTTTTGGAAGTCCAGGCATGGTCATTATTTCACCGGCTACCGGTACTATAAAACCGGCACCTGCAGACAATTTAACTTCGCGTATTGTAAATGTGTACCCAGATGGTGCACCCGCAACCTTTGGATCGTCGGAGAGGGAAGCCTGAGTCTTTGCCATTATAATCGGAAGATTGCCATATCCTGATTTTTCGATTTTTTTGATGTCCGAAAGGGCAACGGGAGAATATTCAACCTTTCCTGCCCTGTAAATTTCCTTTGTAAGTGTTTCAATTTTTGTTCGTATTGGCATTTCCCAATCGTATATCCTGTGGAAAGTGTTCTTATCTTTTTCTATTGATTCGATGACTTCTTTTGCAAGCATTTCCGTTCCAGCCCCGCCTTTTTCAAAGCCTTCACTTAGGGCAAATCTAACTCCCATCTTTTTAACTTCATCTTCGACTGTTTTTATTTCGTTTAAAGAATCTGTTGGAAATTTATTTATCGCAACAACAACCGGAAGACCGAATTTTTTTATGTTTTCTATGTGTACTTTAAGATTATCCATGCCTTTTTTAAGGGCTTCCATGTTTTCATTTCTAAGGTTTTTTATGTTTTCGCCGCCATGCATTTTAAGTGCTCTTACACTTGCGACAAGTACAACGGTGTCCACTTTTAAATTTGCGTATTTAGATACGACGTCGAAAAATTTTTCTGCTCCCAAATCGGCGGCAAAGCCAGTTTCTGTTATGACGTAATCTGCCAGTTTAAGCGCCATTTTTGTTGCTACTACCGAATTTGTACCATGTGCTATATTGGCAAATGGTCCGCCATGAACTATGGCAGGGGTGTTTTCAGTTGTTTGAACGAGGTTTGGATTCAGAGCATCTTTAAGAAGGGCTGTCATCGCACCTTGGGCATGAAGATCCCCAGCCGTCACGTATTTTCCGTCTACGGTTTCACCTATGATTATTCTCGAAAGCCTTTCTTTGAGATCTGTTATACTTTCTGCAAGGCAAAGTATTGCCATTATTTCCGAAGCCGCCGTTATGACATATCCGGTTTCTCGCGGAAATCCGTTTGAATGGCCTCCGAGTGCTACTACTATTTCTCTTAAAGCCCTGTCATTCATATCAACAGCGCGGGGCCATTTCACACTGCGCACATCGATGTTAAGCATATTTCCGTTATGAATATGGGCATCTATCATCGCAGCTAAAAGATTATGTGCAGTGGTAACTGCATGAATATCGCCCGTAAAATGGAGATTTATCTCTTCCATAGGCAAGACTTGGGCTTTTCCGCCACCAGTTGCACCGCCTTTCACTCCAAAAACAGGGCCCAATGATGGTTCTCTCAAAGTTACTATTGACTTTTTGCCCATCCTATTCATTCCAAGCGACAATCCAATACTCGTTGTTGTCTTTCCTTCTCCAGCCGGCGTAGGCGTTATGGCAGTCACTATTATCAGTTTACCGTTGGGTTTATCCTTTATGGTCTTAAGAATTTGATAGGGTATTTTAGATATGTACCTTCCGTAAGGTATGATTTGATCAGGCTCAATTCCGATCATCTTGGCAATTTCTGTAATTGGTTTCATCGCGATTTTTTTGGTTGCTTCAGTCTTTTCCACTTTTTCTTCCTCCTCTTCGTCTCTTTTTTGAGTTTTGCGCATAAGTAGGATTTTGTTTTTATTCGCAGAATTCTTTGCTATTTTGTCAAGTACTCCATTTATGAACTTGCGATCCCCGTCCGTTCCGAATTCCTTTGCTATCTCAATTGCTTCATCGATCGAAACTTCTATTGGAATATCGTCTTCAAAAAGTAGCTCGTAAACGCCAAGCCTGAGTATATCTTTCGATACAAGCGGGAGCCTATCAATCGTCCAACCAAGGATGCAATTTCTTATGGCATTATCTATTTCATGGATTTTCGAGAAAAGGTTTAAGGTTAAATGTTCAACTTCTTTTTCAATAGAACCATTTATCTCTTCCATTTCACAGGTATTCTTTACAGCCTGAGATGGGGAAAGATCTTGAAATTCCATCTGATAAATCGATTTAAAGACCAGTTCTCTCAAAAGCCTTCTATGATGCTTTTCAGTCACACCTTATTTTTTGTTTTCCTCTTTCTCATCTATTTCTTCAGAAGATTCTTTTTTAGCAGACAGCACATCTTCAACGTAAACGTTAACACTGACGACTTTTAGACCCGTTATACTTTCAACTTCCCTCTTTATTGCCTGCTGAATCTGTGATGTAACGTCGGTTATTTTTTCACCATATTTGATTCTGATCTTGACAGATATTGAGACGCTGTTGTCATCTGGCCTGTCTATTGTCACTTGTTTTCTGTAATATTTGTAATCTCGCGATTTTTGAGTTATTTCTTTTCCTTCCTGCTTTGCAAGTGTCAATATCACGACGTTACTTATAACCTGATCCGATATCTCTATTTTCCCTCTGTTTGGCTGATTGTTCATTTCATGCTCGCTCAATGTAATCACCTGTCCTTGTATCAATTTTTACCTTTTCTCCTTTGTTAACGAAGAAAGGTATGTTGATCTTCAAACCTGTTTCAAGGATAGCGGGTTTACCGCTGCCAGCGACTGTATCACCTTTAAAACCAGGATCCGTTTCCACGATCTCGAGTACAACAGTTGTCGGGAGAAGTACTCCTATGACTTTTTCATCGTGAAAAAGCAAATTCAGTTCTATGTTTTCTTTCATAAACTTTATTTCATCTTCAAGATCGGAAAGCGGAAGAGAGTACTGTTCGTAGTTATCATTTGCCATGAAATAAGCAAAATTATCATCTTTGTAAAGATATTGAGCAGCTCTTAAAGTTAGAGTTGCCTCTTCAATTTGATCTCCGCTTTTGAAAGTTTTATCCTGAACAAGACCTGTAAGCACGTCCTTTATCCTTGTCCTCACAACAGCGCTGTGCCCTCTCCCCATTTTGTGCATCTCAAAATCCACAACGGTGTAAATCTTTCCGTCGATAATTACGTGCATTCCTTTCCTGAGATCTGTTACGTCAATCAAAGACAAAACCTCCCTTATATAACTGTAAATTCTTTTTTGAAGTTAGATAAAACTTCATGTCCGTTTTCGGTAAGTAAGACATCATCCTCTATTCTTATGCCAAACTCATTTGGAATGTAAACACCGGGTTCAAATGTTACGACTGCCATATCATTTATAGGCTTGTCGTATCTTTTGTTGAGAAATGGAGATTCATGAACATCCATTCCTAATCCATGCCCCAGTCCATGACCGAAATATCCATCAAGTTGCCTTTCTTTGAGGAAGTTACGTGCAACGCTATCTATTTCTTTACCACTTATTCCTGATTTTGCGCTTTCTATGGCTTTAAGTTGCGAACCAAGTACCGCCGTGTAAAAATCTAAAGCTTTTTGGGAAACTTTGCCTATTCCAAAAGTCCTTGTTATATCGCTGCAATACCCATCTACAAGTGCACCGAAATCAACGACAACCATCTCTCCCTTTTCCATCTTTTTATTTGACGCTAAGCCATGTGGAAGAGCGCCTCTGTATCCGGAGGCGACTATCGTGTCAAAAGACGGCTTTTGCGCACCGTTCACTTCCATCTCGTAACCAAGCAAGGATGAGAATTCTCTTTCTGTCATACCGACATGAAATTTTTCAAGAGCCTTTTGAAGAGCAACCTGTGCGACTTCTATGGCTTTTTTTATCTTATCAACTTCTTCTCGATCTTTCACCGCACGGATGGAATAAATATCTTCTTCAACATTTTGGAGTTTCACTTTGTTTGCAACGTCTACGTACCAAGAGTAAAAAAATTTAGAACCTTCTATCCCAACTGTTTTACCTTTCAGAATTTCCGAAGCCTTCTCAATCAAAGATGAATTTTCAACTTTGACCATTTCGAAATTCGATTCCTGAGCAGCCTGTGTGTAAAATCTTGAATCAACGAGCAAATATCTTTCTTTTTCTCCTATTATCACACAGCCTGTATCTCCCGTGAAGCCACTTAAATATCTTACAGTTGTGTTTGAACCTTCAGAGGTTATGGAAAGAAAATAATCTATTCCCTTGTCTCTAATTTTGTGGTAAAGTTTTGAACTTCTCTCGTTCAAAGACAATTCAATCCTCCTCCAATCATTTTTAAATTATATCACATATTTCAGGAGGGTAAGTTAACATTCTCCGATTGAACGATGTTTATGGCGAAATCTGGACATAGATTGGCACATTGCATGCAACCTATACACTTATCGTTGCTTTCAACTTTCGGCAAATCGAGTTCGCCTTTTATTATCGCATGTGTTGGACATATCCAATAACATATGCCACAAGACTTGCAAAGTTTGAAGTCTATTTCAATTTCGAAAGATTTTTTAGCCATATTACCTCCGATCAAAAATGAAGAGCACTTTAAAGTGCCCCTCATTTTTTATTTACTCTTTTTGGCTCTTTTTGCTTTTAATTCCAGCGTTGATTGAGCGGCGGCGAGTCTTGCTATTGGTACTCTGTAAGGAGAACAACTTACGTAGTCGATTCCTATTTCATCGACGATTTTTATTGAATCCGGATCACCGCCATGTTCACCGCATATTCCGACTTCCAGTTTTGGATTTGATTTCTTCCCTTTTTTCGTACCCATTCTTACAAGTTCTCCAACTCCATCTTTATCAAGTGTTTTAAACGGATCTACGGGTATTATGCCTTTCTCAAGGTAATCATTCAAGAATTTACCACTATCGTCACGGCTGTATCCAAAGGTTGTTTGTGTGAGATCGTTTGTGCCAAACGAGAAGAATTGAGCTTCTTCGGCGATTTGATCGGCGGTAACCGCAGCTCTTGGTATTTCTATCATCGTTCCAACAAGATAGGTCAATTTTATTCCGCTTTTTTTGATCAATTCATCGGCGGTTTTTGTTATTATTTCCTTAAGGAATTTGAGTTCATTCACATGCCCAACGAGAGGCACCATTATCTCGGGAATAACGTTTATCTTTTCTTCTTTGACAAGCTCGATGGCTGCCTGAATTATGGCTTTAACCTGCATGGTCGGTATCTCAGGGTAAGTTATCTCAAGTCTGCAACCTCTGTGGCCAAGCATCGGATTGAATTCCTTCAATGTGGATGCTCTTTCTAAGATCTCATTGTAGCTTAGTCTCATATCTTTGGCAAGTTGCCTTAAAGTTTCTTCGTCTTGCGGCAAGAATTCGTGCAACGGTGGATCTATGAGCCTTATCGTTACTGGTTTTCCATCCATTTCTCTGAAGATCGATTTGAAATCTTCTTTTTGCATCGGCATTATTTTGTTAAGCGCTTTTTCTCTTTGCTCTGTTGTGTTGGAGAAGATCATCTGCCTGACCGCCGGTATTCTGTCGTTGGCGAAAAACATACGCTCAGTCCTGCAAAGCCCTATACCTTCAGCACCAAATTCTCTTGCCACTCTGGCGTCCGTTGGCGTATTTGCATTCGTTCTGACGCCGAGTCTTCTTATCTGATCCGCAAAATTAAGAAATGTCGCAAGATCTCCTCTAAGGCCTTCTGGTTTTATCGTTTTTATCTGGCCCAAGAAAACTTCTCCCGTTGAACCATCTATCGATAACCAATCTCCTGCTTTGACCGTAATGCCATTGACCGTGAATAACTTGCGATCGTCATCGACACTTATAGCTTCAGCACCAACGACAGCGCACTTACCCATGCCTCTTGCGACAACCGCAGCGTGGGATGTTCTACCGCCTCTTGCGGTGAGAATGCCTTCGGCGCCGGCCATACCTGCGACGTCTTCAGCAGATGTTTCCGGTCTGACGAGAATTACAGGTTCCTTTTTTCCGAGCTCCGCAGCCTTATCGGCATCAAAAGTGACTTTACCAGTTGCGGCACCGGGTGAAGCGGCAAGCCCTGTTGCGATCATGCGCTTCTCTGATATTGCTTTTTTCTTTTCATTCATATCGAACATCGGATGCAGAAGTTGATCGATTTGATCGGTGGTGACACGCATAATGGCTGTTTTTTTGTCTATCAGCTTTTCTTTAACCATATCAACGGCGACTTTTACCGCAGCTTGAGGGGTTCGCTTTGCACTTCTTGTTTGAAGCATGTAAAGTTTGCCGTGTTCGACTGTGAATTCAACATCTTGCATGTCTTTGTAATGTTTTTCGAGTATTTCAAATATTCTGTAAATATCGTCGTAAGCCTCTTTGGAGATTTTTTTCAGTCCTTCGAGATCTTCTGGAGTTCTTATGCCCGCAACGACATCTTCGCCCTGGGCATTTCTTAAAAACTCTCCGTACCTTTTTCTCTCTCCTGTTGCTGGGTTTCTTGTGAAGGCAACTCCGGTTCCGCTATCGTCACCCATGTTTCCGAAAATCATCGAGACAACACTTACAGCAGTTCCGAGCATTGATCCCTCAGGTATCTTGTTTATTCTTCTGTAATCTATAGCCCTTTTGTTCATCCATGATCCAAAAACGGCATCTATGGCTATCCAGAGTTGTTTGGCGGGATCCTGTGGAAATTCCTTTCCTTCTTTTACGTACAATTTTTTGTAGTTCTCAACGAGTTGCTTTAATTCTTCTGTTTTCATCTCCGTATCGAGTTTTATGCCTCTTTTTGCCTTTACAGCTTCGATCTCTTTTTCAAATTTGTTATGTTCTATACCTAAAGCCACATCGCCAAACATCTGAATGAATCTTCTGTAGGAATCGTAAGCGAATCGTTCGTTATTTGTCAATTTTGCAAGGCCAATAACCGTTTGATCGTTAAGACCAAGGTTGAGGATTGTATCCATCATCCCTGGCATTGAAACTGCAGCTCCAGATCTAACGGAAACAAGAAGAGGATTTTGCGCATCTCCGAATTTTTTCCCTGTGGCTTTTTCAAGTCTCTTAAGGTTTGATTCAACTTCACTTTTCAATTCTTGTGGGTATGTTTTTGAATGTTTGTAGTAATAATCGCATATTTCAGCGCTTATGGTGAAACCAGCGGGGACGGATATTCCTATTTTAACCATCTCGGCAAGGTTTGCGCCTTTTCCGCCGAGAATTTCTTTCATTTCGGCACCGCCTTCTGCAGAGCCATCTCCAAAGAAGTAAACGTATTTCTTAGCCATCATACACCTCCGTTAAAATCAATCTCACCTAACATCGTTCACAAGATTTTTCTTTGCTATTTCAACATAAGAATTGAAAGCATCCATATCTTCAACTGCAAGTTGAGCGAGGATCTTTCTGTTAACGTTAACACCTGCGAGGTCAAGGCCGTGTATAAGATCACTGTATTTAAGTCCCGCACTTCTTGCAGCGATATTTATTCTTGTTATCCATAACGATCTCATAACGCGCTTTTTTTGTTTTCTGCCTATATAGGCGTTTATACCGGATTTTGTCACAGCCTCTTTGGCGTATCTGTAATGTCTTCTTCTTGCACCAAGATGGCCTTTAACGGCATTAAGCACTTTGTTATGCCTCTGCCTTTTGGTTATACCTCTTTTAACACGCATAATTCACATCTCCTTCGATCAAATGCCAAGAGTTCTTCTTGCTCTTTTTTTATCACTTTTTGAAACCTCTTTGCTGATATCAAGTTCTCTTTTCTGAGCAGCTGATTTGTGATAATTTTTGTGATTTCTGTTTGCAGATTCACGCATTATCTTGTCAGATCCGGTTACATGATATCTTTTTGCGGCGCTTTTTCTAACCTTCATCTTTGATTTCATTTCCGTTAACCTCCTTGGTATAAATAGCCTTCCTGGGTCTGAGACCCATTCTCATGTCCCGACCTTCAAGCAAAGGTGAAGAATCAACTTCGGCCACATCTGAAAGATCTTTTGCTATTCTTTCGAGGATCTCTTTCCCTTTGTCGGTAAAGGTCATTTCTCTACCACGAAACATTATGGTGAGCCTCACCTTGTTTCCACTTTCTATAAAATTTCTCACGTGTGAAAGTTTTGTCTGATAATCATGCTCATCTATTTTTGGCCTGAATTTCATCTGCTTGAGCACATCAGAAACATTTTTTGATTTCTTCTGCTTTTTACTTTGCTCATACATGTACTTACCAAAATCCATTATCTTGCACACTGGCGGATTAGATCCAGAAGATACGAGCACAAGATCCATGCCATATTCCGACGCCTTTTGAAGTGCTTCGTTTCGTTTCACTATTCCAAGTTGGGATCCATCTGGTCCTATTAATCTTACTGAGGAATAGTGTATTTCCTCATTCTTCAAGAAATCACTTTTCGGTATCATCATCACCTCTGAAATAAAAATCGGGTGACCACAAGCCACCCGTCTTTAGACAGTAAATCCTTAAAACCTTTTCCCTTGTTAAGGTAAAGGTGAGAAGCAGTGGCTTCTTCTTTTAAATCCCCTTTAGGGATCGCCTGGTGGGCCATACAGGATTCGAACCTGCGGCCTACTGATTAAGAGTCAGTTGCTCTACCAGCTGAGCTAATGGCCCTTGGGCATCGTTTAATTTTACCAAAAAGTATTATAGCACATATCTTTATTTTGTCAATCAGAAAGCGGCGCTGAATTGGGATCTTTTCAAATTTACCTATCTTTATCATATGCCATAAGCTTTTTTCTGATGGGAAAGCTCCTTAATCAGGTGCTTCAGATGTTTCATCAGGCGTAAATTTTTCTTTTTCCGCCACATCGTCTAAGAAATTCTCATCTTGCGAAAGATCGGGAAGATTTTCTGTATCATCTATCATATCTGCTTTAAATTGCAAAAGTGAAAAAACACCCTTCGTTCCGGGTAAATTGGCACGCCTACTGAAGTGATCTTTTAGTTTCATATCGGCAAAATAGTAAGCGTAAGACTCAGGCGATTTACCCTTTGAAGGATTGTAAGTTTTTTTCGAAGAAAGTACAAGATACCATATAGTTTGACAGAGATCCTCAAATTCGCATTTCCTAACAGAATGAGCATATTTACTAACAAGCTTTCTTACAGCTCTCTCCATCTTATCCATTGTCATCGTTTTCGCTTCCCTTTTTCCATATATTCTCATTTGCCCAATTCACGAATACATCTATTCCAAGACCTATGATCATATCGATTATCTGGTCAGGTATGGGTAAATGTATGTCATTTTCTTTCATCAAGGCATGAATTATCTCGAGAGCTTTTTGCTTTTTTTCCGTTCCACCGCCCGGATGTTCAACCATGATAACCGCTATTTCGATGAAATTTTTGATGTTCATAAGCATTCTTATCCATTCCATCTTCTATCCCTCCTTAATTTTCAATAAAAGGGGAGGAATTCCCTCCCCTTTCTGTTATTGGATTAAGTTGAAAAGTTGGCTTGACGTTGTATCAACTATTGTGGCAGAATCAACGGTGTCAACAAGAGAATTTCTCGATGTTTTCAAAAGATTTGTCGTTGCTATCTTTTCCATGAAAGCCATTACTTCTTCTTGAGTAAGATTGGCTTTAACGTCATTTACTCTCAGTGTCTTCACGGAACCATCCTGAGAATTGATCCATCTCATGTTTAAATACCTCATCTTTCATCCTCCTCTCAGTCAATAGGTCCTATCCCTGAGTTAATACCGACCGAAATGTCTACAACGCTTTTTGAAGTTAGTGCTGCGTAAAGATAGGCAACATCGTAGAGATCTTCAAATGTCGCGTTTTCCTTTATTCCACTTACTCTTGCACGATTGATGATGGGATTCCCATTTTGATCAAGCGTACCGGTGTCAAGAGAAACGGTAAGAGAAACTGCTTTTGAAACTTCATTTACAGGTCTTGTCCCAACGGCCATTTACATCCCTCCAATCTAAATTGTCGAGGTGCACCCCTCAATATAATAGTACAAAAAAATAGTATATTTTAGATCACTAATTTTTTATCCCGTTTTGGTGGTAGAATTTCTTTTGGACTAAAGAAAATCAGAGGAGATGGATGACGGTGATGAAAACTTTGCCAGACAAGATGAAGGCAATCGTTAAGGATACCCCAAGTTATGGCGCGAAATTGGTTAGCGTTGATGTGCCAAAATCGCTCGAACCTCATGAGGTGCTTGTGAAAGTCAAAGCGGTTTCGATTTGTGGAACGGACTTGCACATATGGCTTTGGAATGATTGGGCCAAAACACACATAAAGGTGCCTCAGATATTGGGTCATGAATTTGCCGGTGAGGTTGTTTCAATCGGAAGTGATGTTTCTCTTGTATCGATCGGAGATTTTGTTTCTTCTGAAACGCATATACCATGCCAGCATTGCAAACAATGCAGAACTGGTAACATGCATGTATGTCAAAATTTGAAAATCCTCGGTGTTGATATGGACGGTGCTTTTGCAGAATATGTGAAAGTCCCCGAGATCGTTTTGTGGAAAAATGATCCTTCGATTCCTCCGATATGGGCTTCTGTTCAAGAACCGCTTGGTAACGCCATTCACACGATTTTTACAGAAGATGTAACGGGTAAGAATGTACTCGTTACAGGAGCCGGACCAATAGGTTTGCTTGCCATAGGCGTGCTAAAGACAGCCGGTGCTGCAAAGATAATTGTGAGTGAAGTTAACGATTATCGAAGAGCGCTTGCAAAAGAAATAGGTGCCGATGTGCTTGTGGATCCGAGAAAGTCATCTCTTGTCGACGTTGTAAAAAAAGAGACTAACGGTGACGGTGCCGATGTGCTAATAGAAATGAGCGGAAATGCTCAGGCACTTAAAGACGGACTTGCATCGGTCACAAATGCGGGAAGAGTATCTTTACTTGGCGTTTACGACAAAGATGTTCAAATAAATCTTAACGATCTCGTTATTTTCAAAGCCATAAGGATATATGGCATAACGGGAAGAAAAATGTTTGAAACTTGGTATAGAGGGGCAGATCTGCTTAAGAGCAAAAAGCTCGATCTGTCCAAGATAATAACCCATGTGCTCGATTTTGATGATTACGAACGTGGCTTTAAATTGATGGAAGAAGGAAAATGCGGTAAGGTTGTTTTGAAATTTTGAGGAGGTGGCATCATGTTTGATTGGAAAGTACTTTCAGATGAGCTTGAGGAACTAAAAAAAGCTGGGCTTTACACGAATATAAGAACACTCGAAAGTGCTCAAGGTGAATGGATTTCCATTTCTGGTCACAAGGTGTTGAACCTTTGTTCAAACAACTATCTTGGTTTTGCAGATGATCAAAGATTGAAAAAAGCCGCTATAGAGTCGATAGAAAGATGGGGTGTTGGTCCGGGAGCGGTTAGAACAATAGCCGGAACTTTGTTGCTTCACGAAGAAGCCGAAAAAGCACTTGCGGATTTTAAAGGTGCACAAGCGGCTATGTTGGTTCAATCTGGATTTAACGCAAATCAAGCTGTCATCCCACCCCTTTTTTCAAAAGAAGACATCATCTTCAGCGATGAATTGAATCATGCCTCTATAATAGACGGGTGCAGGCTGTCAGGGGCACAGATAATAAGATGGAACCATCTTGATCTTGATGATCTTGAAAATAAAATCAAAGAAAATAGTGCGAGAAGAAGACTTATAGTTACAGATGGTGTTTTTAGCATGGATGGAGATGTGGCTCCTCTTGATGGTATAGTCAGACTTGGTGAAAAATATGGTGTTATGGTGATGGTTGACGATGCTCATGGAGAAGGGGTACTTGGTCCCCATGGAAAAGGTATAGTGGCCCATTTTAAACTTGAAGGGAAGGTGGATATAGACATAGGAACTATGTCGAAAGCCTTTGGCGTTGTCGGAGGATACGTGGCAGGCAATAAAATTTTGATAGATTACCTTAAGCAAAAGGCAAGGCCATTTCTTTTTTCAAGCGCTCCAACTCCACCGGACGTCGGGGCAGTACTTGCAGCCGTTCGAGTACTGGCACAAAGTGACGATCTTGTCAAAAAACTTTGGGATAACTCAAAATATTTCAAAGATCGCATGAAATCGATCGGTTTTGATATAGGCCACAGTCAAACTCCCATAACTCCCGTAATGCTTTACGACGCGCAAGTTGCTTCCAATTTCAGCAAAAGACTTTTTGAAGAAGGCGTTTTTGCCCAATCGATAGGATATCCGACTGTTCCGAAAGGGAAAGCTCGCATTCGTGTCATGATAAGCGCGGTTCATACGAAAAAATCCCTTGATTTTGCCCTTGAAAAATTCGCAAAAATTGGGAAAGAACTTGGGGTGTTGAAATAACGATTCGTTACATCGCATAGTTAATTTTTTGATTATTGCTTTTGTTAATTCGTTGATTTGATCCTATCGACCTTTTGTGGTAAAATCATAAAAAGGCCGATGGGGTGTGCGGAAATGAAAAGATACGCTGTATTTTCTTTATTTCTTTTGCTTTTTTCGGTGTTTGCGTTTTCTTCTTCTTTTGAAACGAAAGTTACAAGCGATTATCAAGATTACATACAAACCTTTAACGTGTACCTTTCTCAGATCGAAAAAACGGGTTCAATAGAATCCGTTCCTTCCAATCAAATTGAAAAAGCAGTTTACACCATCATAACGGAATTTGAACCCGCCGCTTATTACAGATGGATAAGAATGCGCAGTTTCCAAATACCGCCAGGTGCTATGGGAAATTTTACAAACGTGGATATGTGGTACATAGCACAGAACATATATCAAAGGTACAAGACAAACGATGAAACCGAGAATGTCGCACTTGCTGCTTTTCTCGTTTACGCGGTTGATGATCTTTACGGTAAAAATGTAAGTCAAACCGATTTTCCGTACTTTGCAACCTTCAATCAGGCCGTTTTTGATCTTGGAAGTAAGGTACAAAGTGCGGCAGCCGATCTGACAAGATCCTACTTTCAAAAGGCCATAGGTGGCCAGAGTGTTGTTTATGGGAGCTACAGATATGAATCCGTAAACTTAAAAAATATCTTCATTTCCGCTCTTAAAAAAATTTACGGTGACAATATCCCGCCTGATATCTTGAATCTCGTGAATGGGTATGATTTAAAGATACCGCCTTTCGTTCAAAATCAGCAAATCAGTGAATATGTTTCAGACCTTGCCATTCAATCTTTAACTCAGAAAGATATGGATAGCGCATTTGCGGATTTAAAAAACAGACTTTCTCAGAGTGCCGATAATTCGGTGAAAAACATCAAAATGCTTATGGCATCTGGCCAATCGACTGCGACGGTCATAACAAAAGCACTTGACTCTTACTTATCTTCCCTAACCGTGCAGGAAATGCTTGCGGCTAATACGGTTAGGAATGGCGTTTCCAAAAATTTCAACAACAGTATTGTAAAGCTTGAAGGAACACTTGCTTCTAAAAGCGATATTCCACTTTCACCCATTGAGTGGAGATGGCTTGCATACGCTGGAATACTGGTATTTTTCTTCTTATACAGAAAAAAATGGGTTGGTTATGCCATGTTGGCCATCATCACATTTGAATCTTTAGTTTTGATTTTTGGAATAGATCCGATGTTAAGCAGGCTTGATTCCACCCTTTACGGTTTTTTAATAGTCACAACTGCTTTTTTGGGATTTCTTTCATTTTTCAGGATAGCGAAGGTCAAAAGTTTATTTCAGATATTTTCAATGATCGGAGTTGCCATTTTGTTTTTACTCGTGCTTTTCGTGCCTCTTTACTCGAATCTTCCTTCAACAAGGATGTCCCAAAATCAGAATTTTTTAAAAAGTTCGTATTTGGGAATATATGAAAATGAGCTTTACGGTCAAAATGGAATTTTAACTTACGATCTTCAAAATATAAGCTCTGATATCTCCGCTTTAAGGTCCGATCCTTACAACTTTGCCAATCAAACTGTTTCTTTTTATCTTTCGACGTTGAAGAAATCAGGTGCTCTTAAGGGTATTGTAGAATATCCAAATTCCATCATGGTAAATGTTGACAGAAATTCACCTTACTTCGGATTTACGAATTTGAATGACCTTAAAAATTCGATAGGAATTGTCAGAGATAGAGCTCAATCGGCTCTAAACGATATGATAAACAGGATTAATGCTGTTAACAGGAATGAAAACGTCTTCTCGCAAACACTGGATGGAATATACACGTTTGCAGCCCCTCAATTGAGAAACGGAATTGAAAATGGCATAAAATCTCAAATATCATCGGGCAATCTTACCGAGATATCCACAACTTTGATAAACGCTGTTGATATGGCAAACTCACTCAAGGAACGAGCTCCAAACATCCAATTTTTTCAAACATCCGATGGTTCAAAACTTTTCATCGTCATTTCCTTTTTGTTCTTGAGTGTTACTTTCTTCAGAAAAAACTGGTTATATAGGTTTTTAATATCCCTTATGACGATTTTCGCCACTGTGATGATTTTCTACCAAAAAGTTATAGAGATATTCGTTGAATACGGGTTTCCAACGTATTCTCACACCCTTGCCAGAGGAGAAATCCCAAATATCACTATGCTGGTTGTGACAATCGTCATTTCCATTTTTGTGGCTTCAGAGGCGCTTTACTCGCGCTTTAAATCTATTTCACCAAAGGAGGGAAAGAAAGCATGAAGAAATTTGTGATTGCGTTTTTGGTTTCGATTCTCGTACTTGCAACAGTCGGATTGCCGTTGACCGTGTTTTTTGTGACGGATACAGGGGGTCTTGGTGACAAGTCTTTCAACGATAGTGCATGGGCGGGCGTTCAGATGGCCGTACAGAAATACGGTATAACTGCAAATGTCATTCAGTCTTACGAACAAGCTGATTATGTACCAAATCTCACTGCCGCCGCTCAGGTCGCTGATGTTGTCGTTGCGGTTGGGTTCATGATGCAAGATGCTGTTACGAAAGTTGCTCCACAATTTCCCAACGTCAAATTCATAACAATAGACTTCTCCGTTGATGCTCCAAATGTCGAGAGTTTTCTCTTTAGCGAAAATCAGGGTGCTTATCTTGCGGGATATCTCGCCGCTGCAATGTCAAAAACCGGCAAAGTAGGGTTTGTTGGTGGAATACCGATACCACCTGTTGAAAGATACCAGTATGGCTATGATGCTGGAATCCAAACTTACAACGTTTTGAACGGTGCAAACGTTCAGGTATTGTCAGGATATGTTGGAAGCTTTGACGATCCAGCAGCCGGTAAGGCCATGACAAATAGCCAATTTTCAGAAGGTGCTGATATCGTCTTCGCAGCAGCAGGTCTTTCAGGTCTTGGCACAATCGAGGCTGCTAAAGACGCCGGGCCCGGGCATTTTGCCATAGGAGTAGATCAAGATCAAGATTATTTGGCTCCAGGATATGTGCTTACAAGTGTCATGAAACGTGTTGATGTTGCCGTTTTCGATGGTATTCAGTCAGCTATCAATGGTACTTTTAAAGCCGGTACTGTGACACTTACACTCAAAGATGACGGCGTCGGAATAAGTCCGATGACTTACACGAAACAACTTGTGCCTGCAAGCGTCATGCACCAAATAGACGTTCTCAAGCAAGATGTCGCAAGCGGGCAAATAATCGTTCCGGGAACCGATAAAGAATTACAAACCTTCCAGGTTCCCGCAATTCAATTTTAAAAATTCGTTTTCTGTTTCGGCGGGATGCAACTCCCGCCGTTTGTACTAATAATATAGGAGGAAAGATGGATAAAAATGTAGATTATTCGGAATATGCGGTTGTTATGAGAGGAATTACAAAAAGATTCCCCGGAGTTCTTGCGAACGATCGGGTTGATCTTTTTGTGAAAAAAAGTGAAATTCATGCCATAGTGGGAGAAAACGGTGCTGGTAAGACCACGTTGATGAACCAATTGTACGGGCTCATAAGACCGGACGACGGAAAGATATACATAAATGGTGTTGAAAAAATCATAAAAGATCCAAATGACGCAATAGCGGCAAAGATAGGAATGGTCCACCAGCATTTCATGTTGGTGGATAGATTGAGCGTTGTTGAGAACATAGTTTTGGGTCAAGAACCTGTAAGAGGACCCTTTTTTGCCTTAAATCGGGCTAGAAAAGAGATAAAAGATCTGTCAAGAAAATTTGGTCTTACAGTTGATCCAGATTCTATAATAGAAGATATGCCTGTTGGAATGCAGCAAAGGGTTGAGATAATAAAAGTGCTTTACAGAGGTGCTGAAATACTTGTACTCGATGAACCCACCGCTGTTTTGACGCCACAAGAAACGAATGAGTTATTTGAGATATTGAGAAGCCTTAAATCTCAGGGTAAAACGATCATATTCATAACACATAAACTAAATGAAGTCATGGCAATAACAGAATCCGTAACGGTCATGAGACTTGGAAGAGTTACAGGCGTTGTAAAAACATCCCAAACAAGTCCGAGAGAACTTGCAAATATGATGGTTGGAAGAGAAGTTTTACTTACCGTTGAAAAAAATTCAGCCCATCCGGGCGATGAAATATTACAGGTTAAAGATCTGATTGTCAAAGAAAACAGAGGAATAAAGGCTGTAAAGGGTCTTAGTCTGACCGTGAGAAGCGGAGAAATAGTTGGGATAGCCGGCGTTGCCGGTAACGGCCAAACAGAACTTACAGAAGCCATAACGGGTCTTAGAAAAGTTGAAAGTGGCAAGATAATCTTCAAGAAGGAAGATATAACCAATTTTTCTCCGAAGAAGAGGCGTGAAATGGGAATGGGTCATATTCCAGAAGATAGATTAAAACACGGCCTTATAAAAACATTCCCGATATATTACAATTTTATTCTCGGAGAGCATGATGATCCTAAATTCAGCGACGGAGTTTTCCTTAAAATCAAGGATATAAGAAAATTCTCAGAGGATCTTGTCAAAAAGTTTGATGTAAGACCACCCAAAATAGATCTGCTTGGCATGAATTTAAGCGGTGGAAATCAACAAAAAGTTATAGTGGCAAGAGAAATTGCCTTTGATCCAGTTTTGATGATCGTTTCACAACCAACAAGAGGACTTGACGTTGGTGCCATTGAATTCATACACAAAACTCTCATATCGATGCGTGACAAAGGCATAGGCATATTGCTTATATCCATGGAATTGGAAGAGATATTTTCTTTAAGCGATAGAATACTTACAATTTACGAAGGACAGATAATGGGTGAGGTTAGACCGGAAAAGACGACCACAGAGGCAGTTGGTTTGATGATGGCCGGCCACAAACTCGAAGATCTCCATCAGGAGGCATAAGATGGGAAACTGGAAAAAATACATTCTAAACGAAAAGATCATAATTTCTTTACTTTCAATCCTCATATCCCTCTTGGTAGCGGCTATCGTCATGCTTATGATAGGTAAAAACCCTCTCGTAGCCTACGCTGCACTTTTCTACGGTGCTTTTGGAACAAAAGAAGCGATAATAGACAATCTCATGAAAACTTCTCCGTTGATCCTTACAGGCTTAGCAGTAGGGTTTGGATTTCGTGCAGGACTTTTTAACATAGGTGCCAACGGTCAGGTTATCATCGGTGCTTTGCTTGCCGCTTATGTGGGTACTATGGTGGCTTCCTATCCGTTCTACCTTTCCATTCCTCTCGTTATGGTTGCCGGGATGGTTGGAGGTGCTTTATGGGCTGCAATTGCCGGCTGGCTAAAGGCTTACAGAGGTGCGCATGAGGTTATAACCACCATAATGTTGAACTACGTTGCAATTTTTATAGCAAATTACGTTGTGAATGGTCCATTTCAAGCACCGGGAGGAGTTCCCAAATCGCCTGCCATCGCATATTCTGCTCAATTTCCGAATATAATGAGCATTGGAGCAACATCCTTGAGTACGATAATCTTTGTTTCTCTGGCTGCAATCGTTGTTGTTTACGGCATAATACAAAAAACCACCATAGGTTATGAAGTTAAGGCCGTAGGATTCAACCCGTATGCGGCGGAATACGGTGGAATAAGCATAGGAAAGAATGTTATGCTTGCCATGGCCATAAGCGGTGCCTTGGCCGGTTTGGCGGGCACGACTCAGGTCGTTGGCGTTTACGGAAGATATTTCGGCGCTTTAGGTGGAACTATGGGTTTTGATGGAATAACGATTGCGCTTATAGGTCAGAATGATCCAATTGGTATAGGACTTGCGGCATTTCTCATCTCTTCGATAAGAACCGGATCCAATCAGATGCAAATCGCAGGCGTTCCAAAAGACATGGTAACGATCATTCAGGGAATAATCATTTTCCTTGTTGCGACAAACAGAATTATAAAAACTTTGAAGCTGAGAAAAAGAAAAGAGGCTGTTGAACTATGAATGAATGGATTCAAGCCATCTTTAACGTTTTCACAAATCCGACATTTTACAAATCCACACTTACTCAGTCAACACCGCTTATACTCGCAGCATTGGGAGGCGTATTCAGCGAAACAACAGGGGTTACAAATATAGCACTCGAAGGTATAATGTTGATGGGGGCATTTGGAGGAGTGATGGGAAGTTATTTTACCGGTAATCCATGGTACGGGCTTGTGCTTGGAACTTTTTTCGGTGTCGCCATGGCAGCCCTTCATGCCTGGGCATCTATAAAGTACGGCGCGGATCAGATAATAAGTGGAACGGCTCTTATACTGCTTGCACAAGGTATAACAGGTTTCGCCCTTGTTGAACTATTTGGACAACCAGGTTCAACCGATCTGGTCAGATCGATACCTCTCGTCGATCTTGGTGCTTTCAAGCAAATTCCTTTTGTAGGGGACATATTTGGGAATCTTTCTCCGTTTGTTTACATTGCCTTTGCATCTGTTGCTTTTGGTTGGATTTTGATATACAAGACGAAATTGGGTTTGAGGATGAGATCTGTGGGCAACAACCCTGAGGCTGCGGATACATTGGGTGTGAATGTTTACAACGTCAGATATTTTGGAGTTATAATGAGTGGTTTCTTTGCGGCCCTCGGCGGTGCCTATCTGAGCATAGGTGAATTAGGTCAATTTACCACGAATATGACGAATGGGCGTGGATTTATAGCTCTGGCAGCCATGATAATAGGAAATTGGAATCCCGTCGGTGCTATGTCGGCATCTTTGCTTTTCGGTAGCGCAACGGCTTTCAACAATCAACTTCAAAGCCAAAGCGTTTTGAATCTTTCGACGAATACGCAGTACATTTTTGGAATGATTCCGTATATAATAACTTTAATAGTCGTCGGTGGTTTAATAGGAAAGAGCAGATCACCAAGTGCTGATGGCGTACCTTATATTAAGGAGTGATTTAATTGACGAGAGAAGAAGCGATATCTTTGGTAAAATCGCACGTTGGATCGAATAACCTTGTCAACCATATGATTGCAACCGGAGCGGTTATGAAAGCTTTAGCCAAAAAATTTAACGAAGATGAGAACGAATGGGAAATTACCGGAATACTTCATGATTACGATTATCCTGAAACAGATCAAGATCCCGCTCATCATGGCCTTTTGAGCGTTGAGATGTTAAAAACCTATGATTTACCGAAAGCGGTTTACGATGCAATACTTGCCCATGCCGAAAAAAAGCCGCTTGAAACAAGAATAGAAAAAGCACTTTACGTTGCCGATCCAACCACTGGGTTTATAACTGCTGCAGCCCTTATAAGGCCAGAAAAAAAACTTGAACCGTTGGACTCGAAATTTCTCATGAAAAGATTCAAAGAAAAGTCTTTTGCAAAAGGTGCAAGTCGTGAACAAATGGCAATGTGCTCCGAACTTGGCTTTGAACTTGAAGAATACTTTGGAATAGCACTTGATGCTATGAAGAATATTCATGAAGAGATAAATCTTTGAAAGGAAGATTTGAATGAATGGACTTCTTGAAAAAATAGAAAATGATATACTAAGAGCAAAAAAATTCAAATTTGAAGCGAAAAAAATCGATATTCAAAGGGATAAACTTGCTTACATGATCGATCACACTTTGCTTTCTCCGGACGCAACATCAGCGCAGATATCAAAATTATGCGATGAGGCTATTAAATATGGTTTTTATTCCGTATGTGTAAACTCGTGTAGAGTTCCCGAAGTTTTTGATATTCTCAAAGACAGTAAAGTTAAAATTGCAAGTGTTGTGGCATTTCCGTTTGGTGCAGTGCCGACTAAGATAAAAACAGAAGAAGTTAAATGGGTCACAGAACGTGGTGCAGATGAAATTGATATGGTTATGAATATAGGAATGCTTAAAGATTCGGAATATGATGAGGTATACGATGATATAAGATCCGTTGTCGAATCTGCCAAAAGCAAGATCGTTAAAGTTATAATAGAAACAGCACTTTTGAACTTCGACGAAAAAGTAGCGGCATGCGTTATATCCAAAGAAGCCGGTGCTAACTTCGTTAAGACTTCAACCGGATATTCAAAAGGAGGTGCTATGGCTGAAGATGTAGCACTGATGAGATTCGTAGTTGGAGAAAAAATTGGCGTGAAAGCCTCTGGAGGAATACATTCTTATGATGACGCTGTGCGAATGATTTCTGCAGGTGCAAATAGGATAGGCGCTTCACGTTCTGTCGAAATAATTGGAGGTGAAAAATGAATTTCCAGGATCAAAGCATATTTGAATTTACAGAAGAAATTGCATCGAAGTCTCCAACACCTGGAGGCGGTGCCGTTGGTTCAATAGTAGCCGCAATGGGGGCGGCCCTTGTTGAAATGGTTGCATCACTTACGATAGGAAAAAAAGATTACGAGGATTGCCAAGGTGAAATGGAAAGGGTTTTAAGCGAAGCATCTTACAGAAGAAAAAGATTACTCTTATTAGCCGATTTAGACGCCAGCGCTTTTGATGAAGTTATGAATGCCATGAAATTACCAAAAGATACAGAAGAGCAAAAGAAAATTCGCACGGAAAAACTTCAAGAAGCTTTAAAACGTGCAAGTGAAACGCCATACGAACTTGCAAGAGAGATATCAAAAATATGTCCTCTTGCGGAATTTGTCAATAAATATGGGAACAAGAATGCCTTGAGCGATGCAAAAAGTGCATCATGGCTTTTGAAAGCGTCTTTTGAAATAGCCGTTTCAAACGTTGAGATAAATCTTAAACTCATAAAAGATGAAAAGTTTGTCTCCAAAATAAGAGAATCTTTGAATGTGATGAAAGGTATGGTCGATCGGTGTTTTAGCGATTCGATAGACTCGAAAAGTTGATCTCGATAGCCTATTTACGAACAGGAACGGGAAGACTCTCCATTTCAATGACAAGGTGAGAGTGACCGCATCGAATGCACTTTACATTTGAGACGACACATCGTATAATGAGGGGAAAATAAAAAAGAAGGGATTTGTATGCTATCCATAGAAATAGATGGTAAAAACTACCAAATTCAAGAAGGAAAGAATCTTCTTGAATTTCTTCTTGATAACGGTTTTGATATCCCTCATCTTTGTTACCATCCCGCACTTAAAAGCATAGGAGCATGTCGTATGTGTGTCGTGGAGGTTGAAGGTTCTAAAAATCTTGTTACCTCATGCACGGCAGAACTCAGGGATGGAATGAAAATAAAAACAAATTCCCCACTCATAGATGAAGCGAGAAAAGTGAACTTGTCTCTTATACTTAAAGAGCACCCAAATGATTGCATGACCTGTGATCAAAATGGAAACTGTTCGCTTCAAGATGCGGCGTATGATTATTTCCCAACCGGGAAACCTTTATTTGGCTACCTTGAAAAGAAAAGATATGAAGTGGATAATTCAAGTGAATTTTTGGTCAGAGATTTGAACAAATGCATAAGATGTCAATTATGCGTTAGAGTTTGTGATGAAATAGAAGGCATGTCGATATATTCTATGGTTGAACGTGGCCATGAATCGTATCCATCGACTTTTATGGATCTTCCGCTTGCAAAAACAGATTGCGTGAGTTGCGGTCAATGTGCAACGGTTTGCCCTACCGGAGCGATCGTTGAAAAACCATCAATTGGAAAAGCACGTTGGAATGCGGTTGAAAAGGTTAAGACCACATGCCTTTATTGTGGGGTTGGATGCCAGATAGACGTTTACTTTGATCCAAAAAAGAATGACATCGTCAGAATCGACGGTTCTGTTGAAAACAGGGAAGTTAACGATGCAGTCGCAACGTGTGTCAAAGGTAAATTTGGTTATGGCTTTGTCAATCATCCCGATAGAATAAAAGCGCCACTTATGAAAATAGACGGAAAGTTTCAGACTGTGAGTTGGGATGAAGCGCTTGATTACACGGCAAAAAAACTCATCGATGTGAGAGATAAGTACGGATCAGATGCCATTGCGTTTTTATCTTCTGCAAGATGTACGAATGAGGAAAATTACCTGCTTCAAAAAATTGCACGTGCCGTGATAGGTACTAATAACATCGATCATTGCGCAAGATTATGTCATGCCTCGACCGTGGCTGGATTGAACATGACTTTTGGCGCCGGCGCCATGACAAATCCAATGGAAGACATAGAAAATTCTGAGGTAATAATCGTCACCGGTACAAATACGACGGAAAATCATCCTGTTTATGGTTCTCGCGTGAAAAGAGCCGTTAGAAACGGCGCGAAATTGATCGTTATCGATCCAAGAAGAATAGAATTGGTAAATTATTCAACACTATGGCTTAATAACCTTCCTGGAACTGATCTTGCAATCTTCAATGGTCTTTTAAACGTCATCATAAAAGAAGGTCTTACAGATGATGAATTCATATCTGAAAGAACCGAAGGCTTTGAAGAGGTTAAAAAGGCTGTCGAAAAGTATACACCAGAGTATGTTTCGAAAATAACAGGTGTTGATGCTTCCAAAATAACGTCTGTTGCCGAAATGTATGCCAAAGCAAAATCAGCCTCTATACTTTATGCCATGGGTATTACACAGCATGTCAGCGGCACAAAAAATGTCATATCCATAGCAAACCTTGCCATGGCGACTGGGAAAATAGGTAAACCTGGATCCGGTGTAAATCCTCTCAGAGGTCAATCAAATGTCCAAGGTGCCGGAGATGTTGGATGTCTTCCAAATGTTTTGCCCGGCAATCAATCTATTCTAAACGAAGAAGTGAGAAAACAGTTTCAAAAGGCTTGGGGCGTCGCGAATTTACCTGATAAACCAGGTCTTACAAGTGTGGAAATGTTCAACGCCATGATAGAAGGAAAGATAAAGGCGTTATTTGTCATGGGAGAAAATCCAGTTATGAGTCATCCGGATTCTTGTCATGCAAGACGTGCACTTGAAAGCCTTGAATTTTTCGTTGACATGGATATATTTCCAAATGATACGACGAAGTACGCGGATGTCATTCTTGCGGCATCAAGCGGATTTGAAAAGGATGGGACATTCACAAATACGGAAAGAAGAGTTCAAAGGGTAAGAAGAGTTTTAAAACCAGTTGGAAATTCAAGACCTGATTGGATCATACTTGAAGATTTGATGAACAGAATGGGTTACAAAGCAGATTACAGTCATCCGTCTGAAATAATGGACGAAATAGTATCTGTATCTCCGATATATGCCGGCATTTCGTACGATAGAATTGAAAAACATGGAATCCAATGGCCGTGTACATCGAAAACACATAATGGCACCGATATTCTTCATAAAGAAAAATTCTCAACTCCAAATGGCTTGGGCAAATTCATTCCGGTTGAATTCACCGAACCTCCAGAATTACCGGACAAAGAATATCCATTTTACCTTTCTACGGGAAGAATACTGTATCAATACCATACCGGAACCATGACGAGACGCGTAAAGGAGCTCGATGATGTAAGGCCAAAAGTTGAAATAGAGGTAAATCCAGAAGACGCAAGCCAACTTGGAATTTCAAGCAGAGACATCGTACGTGTAACATCTCGCAGAGGATCGATAGAAGGGCAAGTGAAAGTAACCGATAGATCTCAGAAAGGATTAATTTTCATTTCATTTCATTATGCTGAAGCACCGGCAAATATTTTGACGCTGGCCGCACTCGATCCGATAGCGAAAATCCCTACATTCAAAGTATCGGCGGTTAAAATCGAAAAGATCAGAAGTCACGATTGAGATCATGGGGGAAATTGAAATTCGTAAAACTGCTCTTATAACCTTTAAATGCCTTTAATTCCCTTTCTTCAATCAAAAGTAAATTCTGACAAGTAGAAACGAGATGCTTCAAAGACGGTTTGTCTCGCAGCATCTCGCTTTTTACATCCGGAAGGATTTTTTCAGAGTAAAATGCGTGCGTTACCTGATAAATTTCATCCACGATCGGACAGACAATTGAATAATCGGAGATCTTTCTCAAAATGAAATCGACTATTTCCCTTTTCACAAAAGGCATATCACAGGAAATGAGAAAAACACCATTTTTGGAATTGGAAATGGCCGTTTCAAGTCCTGAGATGGGGCCAAGACCTGGTTTAAGATCTGGAATCGAATCATCAAGATTGTCATTTCTCCCAACAAAAAATACCTTTTCAAAAAGAGAACCTATGGATTCGTTTATCCAATCAACCGATCTTTTCCCATTTATTTCATAGGTACATTTGTCTGAACCAAACCTTTTTGATTTTCCACCAACAAGAATTGCCAGATCTACATTCACAAGTTAATTTTACATCATTTTGTACCTTTCATTGTCAATGGCACCCAATTTCCAAAACTTTTTGCATGTTGGTAATAGGCACCAAAACCGGTTACGGCAAAGACAACGGCCGCGATGATCAAAAGAATGGCTATTATCCAACGCATTGCTTTTGATTTTATTCCGAACGGAACGAGAAAAGCACCAAGACCGCTCGTTAAAAATCCGATGAATGCCAATACCGGACTTTGTGTCATACCGTAAATCAACACGTCAGCAGCGATGACGAGATTTATAAGCCCGCCTGCTGTGGAAAGTAAAGCAATTGGCATGAGATCGCTTTTTGCTTTTATGGCAAAGCCCAAAAAGATAAGAAGAGTGCCAAACCAAACTGACGGCTCTCCGAATATTATGTTGTAAGAGCCAGGTAGCGGCCATGTAAAGATCATATCAAGACCGGTCAGAAGCATTATGAATCCAACCATCCAGAACCCGTAAACCCACGACATTTTTGATTCAATCGGTGCTTCTAATTTAAAAATGTAAATACCGGCAAACAACAAGCCCGATGCCGCAGCAATGAGCATAATGGTAACGTAATCTATGAACATACAAAAACCTCCTTAGTGATTTTTTTCACTTAAAGTATACCATAAGAGTCTTGTTTTGTCAATGCAACTAATTGACTTCGAGCAAGTTGCCTTTCGGTGTTTGACACGCTCATGAGATCAGTTTTTCTGCGCTTAGATCCAATTTGACATGTTTCGTACTTAAAAGAGATTTTGGTATACTCGTAAAGGGAGGATGGGTATGAAAATCATTTTTTTGATCTTGATTTTGAAAATTTTTTCTTTTTCTTTCGCGCTTACTCCAATTCAGAATGGATGGCTTTTTGATCTTGAAGCTCATAGAGGCGGACGGGGATTGATGCCGGAAAACACCATGTCAGCTTTTAGGTATGCAATAGAGCAAATCGGGGTCACAACCTTGGAACTTGATCTTGCCATGACAAAGGATAAAGTACTTGTCATTTCTCATGATCCGTTTCTTAACCCTCAAAAGGTTTCAAAGGACGGGCAGTTCATAACCGATAGACCGTTGATAAAGGACATGACGTATGCACAACTTCTGGAGTATGACTTTGGCATTATGAGATCCGATTACAAAATGCCGCGTCAAGTCCAAATTTACAAAGAGAAAATACCTTCGCTTGAAGAGGTTTTTGCATTTATCAAAATGATGCAAGAGAAAACGGGAAATAAGTACATGATAAACGCAGAAACAAAAGTTTTTCCCGAAATATTCGGATACACTTACGATGCCAATACTTTTGCAGAGGCACTCGTAAAACTCATAAAAAAATACGATCTCGAAGATACCGTTATGGTTCAATCTTTTAATTGGGAAACTTTAAAAATCGTCAAAAAAATGGATCCAAAGATCACAACGGTTGCTTTAATTCAAAGTCTTTATTACGAGCAAACAATGTGGACAGGCGGACTTAAACTTTCTGATTTTGAAGGAGATCCGGTCAAGATGGCAAAGAGTTTGGGGGTGGATGTGATCTCGCCCTACTACAAAGAATGCACTTTGAACATGATCAAAAGATCTCACGCATACGGAATGCTTGTTGTGCCTTGGACGATAAATGACGAGTCGCAAATGAGGAAATTCATCTCCATGGGCGTTGATGGAATAATAACGGATTATCCCGACATTTTGAGAGAAACGCTTATTTCGGAGGGAATTAAAATTTCAGAGACATGTCAACTACCCTCGACTAAAGTCGAAGGCATTAAGCCTAGTTGATTAGCCAAAG
>DYLQ01000047.1 GCA_020722015.1 Thermotoga sp.
TACTCTTTATAGCTGCCCGTTTTTCAATGACCTATAAATACTTATTTGCAAAGATCATCTTAACCAAAAAATGCGAACCGAAGAATATCTTACCAAATATAGATGACTAAATGATGTTTTAAATGTAAAATATGAGTTAAATCAACGCTTTGATTCGGATTGCTTGTACGTTGGAGATCTTCTTATCTCCTTTTTTACGTAAAATTCTATCTCGTCGTTCGGCAGGAAATGCTCAAAACCCTCGAGTCTAAGGCCGCCTTCTTGTGATGCTTCAAGACTTTCCACATCATCCTTGAAATGTTTTAAAGCCTCTATCTGACCATCAAAGACGACATTTTTGTTTCTCACGATCCTTGCCATGCATTTCTTATCAACGTGACCATCGTAAAGTTGAAAGCCTGCTATATTTCCGACCTTTGATATGTTGAAAACTTGCAAAACTTTGGCATGACCAACAATCTCTTCGACAACTTCCGGTTCCATCATACCGGCAAGTGCCGCCTTTATGTCTTCAACGAGATCGAAAATTATCTCGTAAGTTTTTATTTGAACGCCAAGTTGATCGGATTTCAATTCGGTTTTGGATTCCACTCCAACTCGAAATCCAAGTATAACGGCTTGATCTGCCGATGCAAGCAAAACATCGTTTATATTTATATTTCCGATTCCGGCGTGGACGATTTCTATCTTTATCTCTTCGGGTTCGGTCTTTTCAATTGCCGCTTTAAGTGCCCCCAAAGCTCCAAAGGTATCCGCTTTGATTATAAGATTCAGCATCTTTTGATCTCCGGACTGGGAAAGTTCGAAGATGTTTTCAAGCCTGACCCTCTTAGGCTGTACCTGATTCTGTTCTGCTTTGAATTGTTCTATGTATTCACGGGCTGCTTTTTGAGAAGGCATGACATAAAGTACGGATCCGGAATCCGGTAAATTCTCAAATCCCATTATAACAATCGGATCTGCCGGATGTGCTTCTTTTAAACTTCTACCGGTATCATCAAAAATAGATCTG
Organism: Thermotoga sp.; assembly: GCA_020722015.1. Classification (GTDB taxonomy): domain Bacteria; phylum Thermotogota; class Thermotogae; order Mesoaciditogales; family Mesoaciditogaceae; genus Athalassotoga. The sequence continues at coordinate 1,013 of DYLQ01000047.1, forward strand.
ACTTTCCCATAGGTTCTCCCGGCAACAAAATTATCTCCGAGTTTCAGAAAGCCATCTTTAACTATAACCGTTGCAATAGGTCCTTTGAACTTATCGAGTTTTGATTCTATAATTATCGCTCTTGCTCTACCAACGGTACATGACTTTATATCTCTTAATTCTGCGACAAGCAGGATCATTTCAAGGAGTTCATCCACTCCCTTTCCAGTTTTTGCGGATATAGGGACTACCGGTGTGTCTCCTCCCCAATCGTCAGGTATGATGTTCAATTTGCTGACGAGTTCTTGCTTTGTAAATTCGATATTTGCGTTTGGCTTATCGATTTTGTTTACAGCCACTATAATGGGGACGCCTGCATTTTTGGCATGATCGTAAGCCTCTATCGTTTGTGGCATAACTCCGTCGTCAGCCGCAACCACAAGCACGACTATATCCGTTGCCTGAGCTCCGCGCGCTCGCATTTCTGTGAATGCTTCATGTCCGGGTGTGTCTATAAAGGTTATACTTTTACCATTTATCACGGCCTTGTATGCACCTATCGATTGCGTTATACCTCCCACTTCTTTTTCAGCAAGATGGGTTTTCCTTATCCTGTCAAGCAACGTGGTTTTGCCGTGATCGACATGGCCCATTATGGTTACAACAGGAGGTCTTGAAGAAAAATTATCTTTGTTTTCCTCATAAAATTTGTCAAATTCTGATTTAAGAGGATCGACCATTTCAATTGGTTTTATGGTCTTGAATTCAACATGTATGAAATAATTGCTTGCTATTTTTTCAATAAGCGATCGATCGAGGATTGTGTTTATGGTCAAAGCTTTTCCTTCCATGAAAAGATCCTTTATGATTTTTGTCGGAGGGATTAAGGTCAGATCGCAAAATTCTCTCAAAGTTATGTTTTTATTCTCATCGATTTCCACAGTTTTTTCGATATGTGAAACGGCTTTATCTGCGACCGAAAGGTCCTTTTTCGATATTTCCAGTTCGAACTCAGCACCCATATCGACATGATCTTTTGGCTTTGAAGGCTTCTTCGATTTCAGAGAAACATCTTTTTCATTGTCCTCCGAAGAGTATATCTCAACAAGCATGTTGACTATGGAATTTTCAAGCGTTGACATGTGATTTTTTGCTTCGACCCCGAGATCTTCAAGTTCGGCAAGTAAATCTTTGCTACTCATGTTAAGGCGTTTAGCCAATTCATGAACTCTTATCTTTTTATCCATCAAATCCCTCCAATTGAACTTTCTTCGATTAGTTTTTTAATTCCTTCTATAAAAGTGTCCTCGACTATTCCAACCGCTGACACTTCATACTTTCCGATAGCCTTTCCCAATTCTGCTTTGTTAACTTTCAATTCGACGAAAGGGACTCCGTGTGTCTTACATTTCTGAATCAATGAATTAACACTTTCACCATGATCCGATGCGAAAATAAGGAATTTTTTCATTCGAAAACCAGAAATGTAAGTTTTGAGAGCCTTTTGTCCCAAAACAATTTTACCAGTTTTTGAAGCAATTCCTAATATGCTTAATATTTTTTCCTCATAACGAACTGTCATTGATTTTTAAAACCTTCTCCCATAAATTGACGTATTTCTATCTTCCAGCCCGTCAACTTAGATGCCAGCCTGACGTTCTGACCGTCTTTTCCTATGGCAAGAGATATCTGAGTTGGGGAAACGGTTATGTACATCCTGTGATCACTTTCACTCAAAGAAATATCCATAACCTTTGCCGGAGAAAGTGCATTCGAGACAAATTGAACAGGATCAGGAGAAAATGCAACTATGTCTATTTTCTCACCATTCAATTCTTTTATAACCTGACCAACGCGACTTCCGCCCTCTCCTATACACGATCCAACTGGATCGACATTCGGATCTGTCGATATCACAGCTATCTTTGTCCTTGATCCCGGTTCTCTGGCAATAGCGACGATTTTGACAATCCTGCCTTCGATCTCAGGAACGTATTTTTCAAATAACTTTTGAACAAGTTCATTTGCAACCCTGCTTAAAATTACGACCGGCCCTTTGTTTTTCTTTTCAACGGAGATAACGTAGAATTTCAAAAGATCTCCGGATTTAAATTTTTCGTTCGGTATCCTCTCTTTTGCAGGTAAAATGGCATCGCCTTTGTTCAGTTTCAGATCCACATCCCCATTTGAGGGACGTATTACCTCTGCCGAGACGACGGTATTACGAAGATCTTCGTATTCTTGGAAGAGATTTTCTCTCTCTACTTCTTTCAATTTTTGTATTAAAACCTGCTTGGCGGTTTGTGCGGCTATTCTTCCAAATTTTTTGGTGTTGAGTGTCTCTCTGACAACTTTTGTCTGTATAATACCGTCTTCATTTTTTTCCTCCACGTTCTCGAAAACATTTATCTCTCCAGTTATCGAATCTATCTTCACCGCTAAGTTTTCATCTTGAACGTTGAAATTTTTCTTGTAAGCAGTCGTAAGTGCTCGCTCAATAATTTCGACCACTTCTTCTCGGCTCATATTTTTTTCGCCTTGAAGCTGTTCCAAGGCCTCCAAAAGGTTTAAGTTCAACATGCGCTTTGTCCTCCTTAAAATTCAATCACAAGATTTGCAGAAATAACTTTTGAAAATTCATAAGAGTTTGTGTTACTCTCGACTTCCATTGAAAAGGTGCCAGTATCAACATCACAATCGCTTATTCTCCCGGTGACAGAAACATTTTTGCCTGTTTCATCTACGAATTTTATCTTTGCAAGTTTTCCCTTAAATCTCGCAAAATCTTCTATCTTTCTCAATGGCCTATTGAGGCCAGGAGAAGAAACCTCTAAAATGTAATTTTCGATATCGCCTTCGGCGTCTAAAATCGGATTTATCTCCTTTGAAAATCTCTCACACTGATCTACGCTGACATAACCAAGAGGATCGTCTATCACAATGCTAAGCAAAGATCTACCCTTTTGCTTTTTAAAATTAACATCGAATATCTCAAGCTTCATACGCTGGGCAACATCGTTGGCGATCTTGCGTATCGTGTCAATATTTTCCAAAGTAAACACCTCTCACAAATTGTGAAAACAAATTCGAGGGCTTTAGCCCTCGAATCTAAAATGATTATATCACAAAAGATAATGCTTGTCAACACGCACGTACGTCTATACAGATTTGTACATCCTGTACGTTGAAAAATTCGGAGAGAATTTGAATATGCCAAAAGATTTAGAAGGTATTTCAAAATCTATTTCCGAAACTCTTGCCATTGCCTCTCCACTTCCAAATATTCGTTCCATCCGCGTGTGATGCATGAAGTAAGCAAAAGGAACGGGTATTTTTTCCATGACATTTGAATTTGAAAGATTGGCAAAGAAGAAAAGCACGTCTTTAGGATCAGATGTGTATCTGGCAAATCCGACAACAGGCGATCCCATTTTAAAATCAAGTTTCAAGTAATTTCCACCATTTAAAGCAGGTTCGTGTTTTTTCAAATCAAATGCTTTTGAAATATATTCTCTGAAATCCCAATCCCATTTTTTATCATCCCATATCATAGGTCTTCTGTTGTCGGGATCTCCATTACCGTTCATGCCATTTTCTTCTCCGTAATATAGAAATGGATTTCCGGGATATGCGATCTGAAATGCAATGCCAATTTCTTTCAAAATTTTGTCTTTCAAAAGTGTGTTCATCCTTGGTGTGTCGTGAGAAGAGATCATGTTCCATGACCTTAAAAGGAATTCACCATTTTCCTCCACCATCCTGTCAAGACCGTTTTTAAGCATCTGAGGTTCGAAATCTCCTTTTAAAGCATTTATCAAAAGTTCCGAAAAGTAGTAGTTCATGATGCCATCAAGTTTTGAGTGCTTGAACCATTCATCTGGATATCCGCTTATTTCTCCTACAACGTAGGCATCTTCCTTAACTGCTTTGGAACTTTCAACTATCAGAGAATTTATTTCATGTCCAAGATCATGTGCACAATCAAGACGCCATCCATCTGCACCCATTTTAAGATAACGTTTTACAACTGAATTTTCGTCTGTAAAAAGCAATCTTCTAAGTGTTTCGTTTTGAAGGTTTAGTTCCGGTAGCAATTTTATATCCATCCATGATCTGTATTCGTTAGGCCACGATTTGAATTCAAAGAAATTCTTGAAAGGCGAATTGAAATCGTTATACGCTCCTCCATCTCCGTACTTTTTTGATCTGTTAAACCATATTCCGTCAGCTCCGACATGGTTAAAAACACCATCAAGGACAACGCGAATCTCCCTTTTGTGCGCTTCTTCAAAAAGTTGAGCAAGAGTTTTTTCGTCGCCAAATTGTGGATCGACTGTAAAATCATGGGTATCGTATTTATGATTTGTAGCGGCCAAAAAGATAGGTGTAAGATATAAAACATTTATTCCCACATCTTTTATGTAGTCGATCTTTTCGATTATGCCTTCTAAATCTCCTCCAAAAAATTCAAGACCATGACTTTCCCTTTTGGGCAATTCTTCCCAATTTCGTAAAACGCCACCATCTCGACTGTAAAGGTTTTTTTTAACTTTCTCATCAAATGGTTTTCCTCTTTTAAATCTATCAACGAATATCTGATACACAATCTGTGAATATTGCCAATTTTGCACGATTTCTCCTTTTCAAAATATCCAACATTTATTTTTGTCTAAATCGATTTTCACAACTTCTTGTATCTTTTTCGAATTGTTGGCCAGAAAAGCAACTATATTCGTTTCGTCTCTGACAAGATGAAACAGAGATCTTCTCGAATCAATTGGATCTATGGATTCTATTTTGAATTCTATGCCTTTGTCCGATTCGAAAACGCTATCTGGTCTGAATGCAAGCGTCTTTCCTTCAGGCACGTCAAACAAATTTTTCACGGTGTTCAACCCAAGAGGAGACATTAAAATTGCCACATCTAAACTTACAGGATGATCGTAAACTTCCATGGTAAGATCATGTTGAACTATTTTCCCATCTATGATGATCGCAATATGATCTGCGATTGCAAGCGCATCTACGACGTCTGAAACCACAAGTATGTAGGTTTTCCCCAACTTAAGAAGATTTTTTTTGAGATCGGCCCTCACAAATTGTTTCTGGTACGCATCAAGCCTTGAAAATGGCTCGTCAAGCATCAAAATATCAAATTCTCTTACGGTCTCTCTTGCAAAAGCCGTCGCTTGTTTAAGCCCTTCGGGAAGCGTTTTGGGCATGAATGGAAGGCTTTTTTCAAGACCGCCATTAATTTCTCTCGCCCTTTTTCTGACTTTTCCGTTTATCTCTATTTTATCCATTTTTCTCAAGGTTAGAGGAAACGAAATGTTTTTAAACGTATTCATATGAGGGAAAAGGGCGTACTCCTGAAACATCATCGCCATGCGTCTTAGGTGCGGTTGAAAGTGAGACATATCAACTCCTTCAAGGATCACCGATCCTTTTGATGGGATCAAACCGCAAATAGCCCTCAAAAGTGTTGACTTCCCGGACCCGGAAGGTCCAAGAATTGCAAGTACATTTCCTTTATCAACGGACAAATCCAAAGGTCCGAGTTTAAATTTTTCGATCTGCGCTTCAAGATTTTTAATTTCGAGATATCCCATTTCAAGCACAAAAAGATTGGTGCTGGAAGCTATGCCGTTTTAACGGCAGAGGAAAGCACCTCTTT
>DYLQ01000162.1 GCA_020722015.1 Thermotoga sp.
TATAGTATCTCACCCTAAATCTTGGACATAAATACCAAAACCGCCAATATTAATAACCATCACAAAGATGGGGTGTATGTAATGGGATATTTTAGTTCTCTGTCCATTGAAGAAATAGCTTCAATGCATAAACAGGAGAAAAATCCTACGATCAAGACACGCCTTGCGGCTGTTCTTCATATGAAAGAAGGAAAAAGCACAAGAGCTGTCTCGGACATGAAACTCATGTCTAAATCTTCCGCCAGCATATGGAAAAGAAGATTTGATGAAGAAGGATATAACGGGCTTTCGAACAGAAAGGCTCCCGGGAACAAATGCATGCTCAACGAGAAGGAGCGAAAGGAAGTCCTTGAATACGCTTATGGAAAACCCACAAGGGATGTCCATAATTTTATGGTATCTGAATACGGCATCGAATACCATCCCCGTTCAGTCCCGAGGCTTCTGCGTCGTCTCGGACTCGCGAGGATTACCCCGAGAAAATGCCATCGGAAAGCCGATGCAAAGAAGCAGGCTGCATTCAGGGAGCATATAAAAAAAGTTGCCTGAGTGGATTAGCAGCGGATATCGCATCTTCTTCGGTGACGAGGCAAAGGTTTCCCTTTGCCCCGAAGCTAAAAAGCGTTGGTATCCGAAAGGCTCAAAGCCTCTTCACATCGTTGACAACCTGAAAAAGAAAATCAACATAATCGGCGCATCTTGCGGACTTGATCGTTTTCTCATGTTTTTCGAGGAGAATATCAACTGGAAACTTTTCAGGAAATTCTTGAAAGGCCTTTCCAGAAAATACGGCAAGATCGTATTGATTCTTGACAACGCTAAGCCGCATATAGCCAGAAAAACAAGAGAATATGCCGGGAAACTGAGGATAATTCTGGAGTTCCTTCCATCCTACTCCCCTGAACTCAATCCTCAGGAGGATGTCTGGAGGTTTATGAGACTGAACGAGACATGGAAATGGCATGAAGATATGGATGATCTTAAATGCGGAATCAGAAAAACGATAAGGAAATGTCCGATGGATGTGAACATGTCCAGATATTAGGGTGATGTACTATA
>DYLQ01000163.1 GCA_020722015.1 Thermotoga sp.
TTTCTTTTCCCGGAGGCACATCTGCTAATCTTATCGATCCACCGATTTCTTTTTCTTTTTCAAAAAGAACAACCTTGTGTCCCTTTAAAGCACTTGCCCTTGCCGCTTCCAAGCCGGCTGGCCCTCCACCTATCACGACTACTTTCTTGGGTTTCACGGCAGGAACAACGATTTCATAATTAAGATCCTTTCCGACGGTCGGGTTAACGCCGCATCTTATCGCAGTTCCCGCCGCATGTCTTGAAACTATACATTCAGAGCAGCCAACGCATCTTCTTATACTTTTTTCTTTTCCGTACATTGCCTTCACCGGCCAATCTGGATCGGCTATAAGCGTCCTTCCAAGCGCTACGATATCTGCCGTGCCATTTTCAAGTATCTCTTCTGCTATTTCAGGCTCTCTTATCATTCCAACGGCTATAACTGGGATTTTAATTCCTCCGTCTTTTAAAATTTTGGCAAGGTTAGATCTCCACGCCTGAGGGTAAGCCATGGGTTCCAATCTCTTTTCCTTATCTCCGAAACCAACATCCGCATGCAGAGCGGCATAACCGTATTCTTCAAATTTCTTTGCAATTTCAATGCCATCTTTTTCCGGTGTTATTCCCCCATCAACGTAATCGATAACTCCAAGTCTGGCCGTGACGGTGTAATCAGAACCACATGCTGCTTTTATCTTGTCTATTATGAGTTTGGCAAATCTTGTACGATTTTCCACACTTCCTCCATACTCGTCCGTCCTCTTGTTCGCAATTGGAGATAAAAATTCGTTTACGAGCAATCCATGAGCTGCTTCTATTTCGACACCATCGAATCCGGCCTTTTTAGCCATTAAAGCGGCATAGGCGAATTTATCCGCGACTTCTTCTATTTCTTTTTTGTTCAACACGTGAGGATGCATTTTATCCGGTCTTAAAGGTACATCTGATGGGGCAATCGCAGGTAGATGTGAGGCTAAAAGTCCCTGATGCGTGAGTTCTGCAAAAGCCAACCCACCGTACTTGTGTATTTCTTCGGTCAGATAACTTAG
>DYLQ01000164.1 GCA_020722015.1 Thermotoga sp.
AAAAATATTTCAGAAGGTTGTGACTGCGTCGCTGACCTGTACTGAGGTTGTCGAAGTATTCGCAGAACGAAGGGCCGGGCTTGTCAGGAATACATTTTACGATTGGATGAAAAGATTGAAGGCGTCTGAATTTAATTTACTCGAACTAAGAAATAAATCCAGGAGGCCGCATCACTCGCGCCTTGCGTTTGGAGAACTCCACGATGCAAAGGGCGGCTTTGCACGGAAACGCTAAAAAATTTCATAAATAAATATGCCACAGCTTGTGCAAACAGATAATGGAACGGAATTTACAAATCATTTCGTTTCTTTTTTGCATCCAAATTGAGCTAAAGGCCCGAAGCTCGCCACATTTGAACAGGTTCTGAAATAACGCGCAATCGAGCATCATTTGATTCGTCCGCGCACACCCCAGCACAACGGAAAGATAGAACGCTTTAATCAAACTGTCTTGAGGGAATTTGCAGCCAGGATTCCCGACAAACTACCTTTGAGCGAGTACCAGAGGCGATTTGTTGATTTTGCACCCCCTGTCAGATATGTCTCTGGGTTTTACATTTTTTGACCATCAAACATGCACCTGTTACAGTTGATACATTATTGACAATATCCAACCGGGTAAAATACCCCGCCTTATCTTTTGAAAAATGTTTATGAGAATGTCCTGCTACTCCTCTAATCTCTACTATCACCCCTGCATGCTGAATGGTATCATCGGGATATGGACTGCACCCCATAAACTGTACACCCTTATTTTATTTGTCCCTTAAATTTTTCAAAAAAAGTCACGGGAGCAAGCATCCCAAGAGAGGAATGCGACGGAAACTCATTATATAGTTCTATATAACTAAATATACTGCTTGCCGCATGCTCTTTACCTTTGTATTCATTAACATTCATTTCCTACCGTTGAATCGTTTTGTTTAAACTTTCGGAATGAGCGTTTTCATATACATTTCCAAGAGTCATAGATAGATTTAAGTAAGCTCTGAAAAAGTTTTGCCTTCCCCTCGATGCTTCGACAGGCTCA
>DYLQ01000048.1 GCA_020722015.1 Thermotoga sp.
GGTGGAACAACAGCAAAACCCCTGGAAACTTGGTGAAATGGTTGAAATTGAAAAAGTAAGAAAAATTACCTGAAAAAAAATGAATAGGTTTGGCCAAAAAAACTTATTAAAGAAAAAATGAAAGGGTGGTCAATATGACGAATCCGCAAGCATATTTGAGTGATGAAACTTTGAAAATATCACTGGCGGCTTTTTTACATGACATCGGCAAATTTGCCCAAAGGGCCCGTGGCAGGATTGGAGAATCTGGTGAGCCTGCATTTTATCCATCGCAGGAATTTCTTAACGATAATCGCGAAAGGCTGCAACCTTGTCACCCAAAGACGAAATTATACTCTCATGAACACGCGATATACACCGCAGCTTTTTTCGACCATCTCGAAAAAGTCTTGCCAAAGTGCTTTTATAAAGAAAATTGGGCCGGTCGGGAATGGGTTGGCGATCTTGCGGCTGGTCACCATTTCGTCAAACGTGAAAATGAACCATCTTTTGTAAAAGAATGGCACAGCTTTGAGCGCTGGGTAATTGCAATCGCAGATAGACTCGCTTCTGCACTTGATCGCAATGGCTTTAAAAACTTTGACGATGGATACAATCGCAACGCGGAAATCGCAAATTTTAAATCAGCCAGGCTTTGGCCGATAATGGAAAAAATTAAGACCAGTCGACCGGCAGATAATCAGCATAATGAAGGCTCGTTCAAATACAGGGTGCCTCTTAAGCCATTGCAGGAAGACAGATTTTTTCCGGCGGAAAAATCAGTTGTTGTGCCGGCAGATGACAGTACTGGAGCCAATGAGTATCGAGAGCTGTTTTATGAATTTGTTAAGGAATTGCGAGGGCTTGAGCAATTCACTGACAACATCGGTCTATGGTTTGAACAGTTTGATAACCTATATATGCGGTATGCTGGCCAGATTCCGGCAGCAACCGTAAGCCCGGCAATGCAGGATATATCATTGTATGATCATTCCAAGATTACTGCGGCTATTGCAGTTGCACTTTTTCAGTATCATGCCGAAACCCAGGCAACACAAATTGAGGCTGTTGAAGAGCCAAATACCGAAAAAATGCTGTTTATTGGTGCGGGTTTCTTTGGCATTCAAAAGTTTATTTTTGCTTCGGGTGGTTCAACCAATAAAGCAGCAGCAAAGATTTTGCGTGGCCGTTCATTTTATGTTTCCCTCCTTTCTGAGCTGGTTGCCGATATGATTTTGCGTGAAACCGGGCTGCCTGTAACTTCGGTAATTTTTAATGCAGCCGGCCAGGCAACGATACTTGCACCAAATCTTCCGAGAGTAATAGAAGCTGTGGAAAAGGTTAAATGCCGGGTTAACGACTGGCTTATCAAAGAATTTTATGGTCAGACATCACTGGGTGTCGCCTGTGTACCTGTGTCACAGCATGCCTTAGGCTATGAATACCGCAAAATTTGGCATAAACTCGGCCAGGCAATGGAAAGACAGAAATTTCAAAAGTTTGATATTGCCCGTCTTGGTGGGGTTCAGCAACAGTTTTTTGAAAAATTTAACAACAAATTTGGCATTTGTCCATTTTGTGGCCAGCGACCAGCTGTTTTAACTCTTAACAATGAAAATGAAGGCACTGCTATCTGTGGTATCTGTCACGACCAGCTTGATCTGGGTAAACGTCTGGTTAAGGCAGGAGCCATTGCAATATGGAACAAAGAAAATGAGATTTTTGAACGAACTTTAAATGAACCTGTTTTTGGCATTTACCAGGTTTGGCTTGGCTCGATTGCTGAGGTGATCAAAAAGGCCGAAAAAGGAATGCTGATCAGCATGGCTCGTATTATCCCCTCATCTGAAGAGCCAGATTGGCGCAGAATAGCCTATAAGCCACTTAAAGGCTATGTGCCTGTCTATGTTGAAGATGATGAACAGGACGAAGTCCTTAATGAAATAGAGCCAGTCGAAGCGGGTGCTGTAAAGTCATTTGAAACCTTAGCCCTCAGTGCCGTAAAAGATGGTGGACCAGGTGTTGGAAAAATAGGTGTGGCTGCTCTGGGTGTATTAAAGGCTGACGTAGATAATCTCGGTATGATTTTCGGTCTGGGCTTACATGAGGATGTTCAGACCCTCACCAGAATTTCTATTTTAAGCAGACAATTTAATAATTTCTTTGCCATTTATTTGCCGCATTTATTAAAGAATAAATATCCGAACATTTATACCGTTTTTGCAGGCGGTGACGATTTGTTTCTGATAGGCCCATGGTGTGATATTCTAAGACTGGCTCCGGAAATTAAAATGAAATTTTCAGAATTTGTTTGTAAAAATGATGATATCACCATATCCATGGGAATCAGCGTCCATAAGCCCGGTGATCCGGTCAGGGCAATAGCCATGGCTGCAGAAGAAGCGCTTGAGCGTTCAAAGGCAAATTCTGGAAAAAATTCGGTAACAATATTCGGTGAAACTGTCAACTTTGCGAAACTTGCGGAGCTTAAAGAACCCGGTGAAAAGATACAGACATGGCTGAAAAATGGCATGTTGAACACTGCCATGCTCTATCGTTTCAATACTGCAATCGAAGAAGTGAAGAAAGAAAAACTGGCGCTAAAAAAAACTACGAATACGACATTGTCCGAATTAACTTCGGCCCTTTCATGGAAAGCGCGTTTGAAATACAGCCTGGTCAGAAGCCGTAGCGAAAAATCTTTGAAGCCGGGTGACGAAGCGTTGCGCAAAGCAGAGCTGGAAAACATGATCAGGTGGATAGAAGAATACAAAGATGCCATGCGGATTCCGTTGTGGCAGGCAATTTACAGTAGAAGAAGGCGTTGATAAATTTACAGGAGGAATTTATGGCAATACAATTCTGGGAAGACCGCGGGAAAAAAATCCCAAAAAAAGATCTTTTCTCGACAGTGGCAGAGACGCAAGCAAAGCTGGTTCAGCAACAGTCAACAGATACTGTTAACAAGCCAACACAACTGCGGAAATTCTTTGACGAAATTATTTCTTTTGAAGCACGCTACAGGCTGGCTTCTGGAAAAGCCGGCTCTGAAGAAGAGAGGGCTCGTATTTTCAAACAACAGTTGCCGTTTGCTCACATGCTGGTGCCCAAAGCCAAATATGCCGAAGCAAGAAAGCTTGTCAGCTCTGGCTTTGTTGAATTGATAAAATCAGCTGTTATTGACAATCTGCAGGAACCTGAAGATTTAAAGATTCTCAAAAGCTTTTTTGAAGCTTTTACCGGTTATTACAGATATGAAAAAGAATCTGCAAAAAACCAGCAAAATTTCAGTAGAGATGGGAGAAGATAACGATGGAGATCAAATTACAGAAAATTATTGAACTAAAGGGCAAACTCATTCTGGAAAGCAACCTGCATATCGGTTCCGGTAATATGGACATGCATATTGGCGGCACTGACAATCCGATTATTAAGCATCCGCATACGCTTGAACCATACATTCCCGGTTCCTCGATCAAAGGCAAGGTTCGCTCTCTATTAGAATTAAGCAGTGGCGTTGCGCAAGAAGCTTACAAACAAAACTCAAAAAGCGGTGGTCTGGCTTCCCTTGCTTTGTTAAAACAGGCAAAAAGTGACCAGGAAAAAAACGAAGTCAGCAATATTTTGAAAATTTTTGGTTTCAGCGGTTCTGATAAAGGTGACGAAGATGAGCTTGCAGCGAAACTTGGCCCAACCAGAGTTTCTTTTGCTGATTGTTATCTGAACGAAAAATGGAAAGAAAAGGCAATTGAAAATCTTTGGCCTCTTGCTATTGAAAAGGCCGAAACGGCAATTGACCGTATTAGCGGAACAGCCAAGCAGGGTTCGCTGAGGCAGACCGAGATGGTGCCTGCTGGTGCCGTTTTTGATTTCCGATTGAGCTTCAAGATTTTCTGTGATGATGATCAGAAGCTTTTCGAGAAACTGAGACATGGGCTTGGACTGCTGGAAAAAGACGCTCTTGGCGGCAGCGGCAGTAGAGGATACGGCAGAATAAGATTTGAAGAGCTGCATGAAGAATAGCCTTAAGAAGGGAAACCATCATGAAAGTATTTGAATTTACTCTCATGCCGCGATCTGAATTCGCAACTGAGCTTCAGGGTGATACTCTGTTCGGGCAGATTTGCTGGCAATTGGCGCAAGATTCAGGCTTAGCCGGTGAACTTTCAACGCTGTTGAGAAATTACGATAATGAACCGTTTTGCGTGGTTTCTGACCCGGTAATGTTTTTTGAAAAAAATGGCTCACGCGAATATCTTTTTAAAGCTCCTTTTCTTCCAACAATTTTGGAGGGAGCCTATTCTGACTATGGTCTGCAAAAAAAACACCTTGAAAATCGAAAACGAAGAAAACTTTTGAAATGGGCAGTTGCTTCGAAATCTTTGAAACTTGACCCGATAAAGGAAGAGAATATGGTTGGTGTGGCAGAAATCAGGGCAAGGTATTCTTTGCCGGAAGATTGGGCTGTTATGAAGACTGTTCGCCAAACGCACAACAGCATAAACCGATTGACCGGCACTACAGGCACTGGAGCAGCCTTTGCACCTTATTCCGTTGACCAGCATTCCTGGTTTCCAGATACAAGATTTGCCGTCTTTGCAGGCTTACGTGAAGATGTCAGCATTGGGGCCATAAAAGAAGCTTTGCGGAGAATCGGTGTTACCGGTTATGGAGCTGATGCCTCTACAGGAAAAGGACGTTTTGAAATTTCACAACCAACTGAAGTCGATTTAAAAAGCTTTGGAAACACCCAGCCAGATGCTCTTTGTGTTATTTCAAGTGTCATTCCTGAAGCTGAAACATATTCAGCAATATTTTTCGAGCCCTTTGTAAGATTTGGCAGGCATGGTAGCATTCTGGCCATTGGGGCGACACCTTTTAAACAACCTGTTTTGAAGGCAGCTGCCGGGGCAGTGTTGATTCCGACCAAGGAAAAATGGCCGAAAAAACCATATATTGGTTGTGCCGGTAAGGGCTTGAGCAGGCATTCTGAAACAGTTGAGCAGGGTTATGCACTGTATATTCCCATAAAAGCGGGGTTTAGTCATGATTGAGAATTATAAGATTCGTTTGCATGTTTTGACACCTATTCACATCGGCTCCGGTGATGCCTACGATCCAACACAATTTGTTTTTGACAATGAAGGCAATTTACTGGTTTTTGATACAGCCGATTTCCTTGCTGGATTAAATGAGAAGCAGCTTGAAGAATTCAGCCGGATATGTAAAAACATGAGTAACGATATGGTGCCGGTTTTTCGTTTTTTTAAAGCAAACTTTTCCAGGTCGATGAAGCATCGCACAATAAAAGCAAGTCCTGATTTATTCAAAAGATATGAAGAAGTGCTTAAAGGCATAAAAACTGGTAACGTAACTAATCAATTCGAATTCAAGCGTACGATTTACAATGAATGCAATGCTATGCCTTATATCCCTGGTTCTTCGCTGAAGGGCTGTATAAAAAATATCTGGATGAGCGCCGTAGCGACTGATAAAAAAATCTCTGCACCAAGAACTACGAATCAAGGGGAGCATAAAAAAGCCTTAAAAGATCTTGAAGCAAAAATTTTATGTGGAAGTTTTGAAAAAGATCCCTTCCGATTTGTTAAAGTTTCAGATTTGCATGCCAAAGAAGAAAAGCCTGAGGTAGAAATTCGTTATGCCGTAAGCAGATCCAGAAACCCGGAAAAAACCTTTAAGGATAATCTTACCGTTCCATTGGAACTTATAATGCCCGGGGCAGTATTTGAAGGGCAATTAACTCTTGGAGAACCGGAAAATTTCTCCAAATCATGGACAACCGAAAGAAAAGTCCATTTTCTTACTTTGATGGGAGGTGCAAAAAAATTCTATAAACCCAAAATTTCCAGATTGCAGGCATTGTTGAAAAATATTAAAGCATCTGAAAGCTTTATAGCCAAGTTAATCAGGGTTAAAGAAAATCTTTTTAAAACCTGTATTCCTGTAAAACTTGGTTTACACACCGGCGCAGAATTTATAACCCTGGATGGAAGCAGACACATCAAGATCAGTGCTCCCGGCAAGCCGGCTAAATACGGTGAAGAAGCCACTACAATATGGCTTGCATCCCAAAACAAAAAGCCTGATACGGCAAAAGGCATGCAGTCTTTTGGATGGGCGTTGGTTGAATTTGAAAAACTATAGCCACAGGAAGCATGTTTAAGAATCTGAGTATTTTAAAAAATCTGTCTACAGCGGATGCTGATTTTGCAAACCTTCGACTATAGTCGAAGGTTTTTGTTATAATAAGAAAAGTTTCGACTATATTTTTACAACCGACATTCCGCAAAGTGAGTACTGAAATTTGAATTTTTTCGTTGATGAATA
>DYLQ01000018.1 GCA_020722015.1 Thermotoga sp.
GGTAGGACTTATCGTTATAGGTTTCGCACTTACAATAGGGCTTATCATGGGTACACTCGCGGCTTACTTCGGAGGTTGGATTGACGAAGTTCTCATGAGAATAACCGATATCTTTCTCGCCTTTCCGTTTCTTGTGGGAGTGATAGTACTTGTCACAATCCTCGGGCCTGGTTTGAATCACGTCATGCTTGCCATGATAATCTTCTACTGGATGACCTTTGCAAGACTTATAAGAGGGAGTATCCTTCAGGTTAAAGAAAATCAATATGTAATGGCATCTGTCGCAGTCGGAGCGCCAGGTTATGGCATCATAGTGCACCATCTGATTCCAAATTCGATCTATCCCATCATAATTCAGGTTTCTATGGATATGGCAACAATTCCTTTACTCGCGGCAGCCTTGTCCTTTCTCGGATTGGGAGCTCCCATCGGATATGCGGATTGGGGACAGCTTGTGGCCTTTTCGAGGAACTGGATAATATCTTCGAATGGAGGGAATCCATTTCAGTTTTGGTATACCATCTTCTTTCCCGCAATTACGATAGTACTTTATGCGCTTGGATGGAATTTGCTTGGAGACACGCTAAGGGATATTCTTGATCCAAAAATGTTGATATGAAGGGAGTAAACAATATGTACGTGCTAAATCACATGAATTTAATTGACGGTAATGGCAACGTTGTGGAAGATGCCATGTTGGTTATCGAAGGATCGAAGATCCAATATGTGGGTAAAAATAACGGAAAGATACCGAATGGAGCCGAGATTGTAGACATGAAAGGGCGTACGGTACTTCCCGGCATGATAGATTCCCATATGCATTTGGGCGGTAACGGAGAACCAAACAGAGAACTCGAAATGTTAAAAGAATTGCTCCCCATGACGACTCTGAAGGCATATGTTAACGCCAAAGCCGATCTCATGGCTGGATTTACGACGATAAGATCGATGGGAGACAGAGGTTTTCTTGATATATCTTTAAAAAAGGCCATAGAAAGCGGTTTGGTTGAGGGGCCGAGAATGAAAGTTTCGGGTCAGGCAATTTCCATGACGGGAGGACACGGAGACAGATGGCTTGCACCTGAGGTTAGCGCGAACGGATACGGTGTCATAGCCGATGGCCCTGAAGAAGTAAGAAAAGCCGCAAGGTATCAATTGAAAATGGGGGCCGATTTTGTGAAGATGATGGCCACAGGCGGCGTCATGTCAGAAGGAGATGAACCTGGATCTCCGCAACTTACGGAGGAGGAAATGAGGGCAGCCACCGAAGAAGCCCATAAAGTCGGAAAAAAGGCCGCCGCTCATGCCCAGGGTACCGAAGGCATAAAAAACGCGATAAGGGCCGGGATCGATTCGATAGAACATGGCATATTTTTGGATGACGAAGCTATTCAAATGATGAAAGAAAAAGGTGTGTTTCTGGTTGCAACTCTCGTTGCCCCATATAACATAAAGAAATACGGTCGAGAAGCCGGCATTCCGGAACATGCCGTGAGAAAGACGGAAGAGATAATAAGTTATCATGCCGATAGTTTTTCGAGGGCATACAAAGCCGGAGTGAAAATAGCGATGGGTACAGATGCGGCAACACCATTCAACAAACATGGTGAGAATGCCCAAGAATTGGTGTTAATGGTGGAAAATGGTGCAAAACCCATGGATGCGATAATGGCGGCAACAAAATGGGGTTCTCAATTGTTAGGCATGGAAAAGGCAGTCGGCACTCTTGAATTCGGAAAAGAGGCCGATGTGATAGCCGTAGAAGGGGATCCACTTAAAGACATATCTGTTTTGAAAGATGTGAAATTCGTCATGAAGGCCGGTAAAATATACAAAAATGGATAAAGAAGGCGAAAATAATGGGCAAACTTGCAGTTGAAGGCAGGATCATAGATGGTACAGGAAGAGATCCATTTGATGGCGTTGTGCTTATAGACGGTGAAAAAATAGAAAAAGTGGGGTTAAAAAACGAAGTTACGATTCCCCTCAAGACGAAGACGATAAAGGTTAACGAAGGTACAATTCTTCCAGGTCTTATAGATTGCCATGTTCATTTGATGGGGGAACGTACTTTGGACTTCATGAAATCTGCCTTTGAACCTTCAGAGTTAAAAGCCATAAGGGCATCAACGGACTGCTCTAAATTGCTTGATGCCGGGTATACCTCCGTAAGAGACGTCGGCGGTCTTGGAATATATCTTAAACGTGCCATAGAAGCGGGTGAGATAAAGGGTCCGAGGATCTTATCGGCTTTTAAGATACTTTCTCAGACCGGAGGCCACGGGGATATTCATGCTTTTCCGCTGGATGTAGCCGTAAAAGTCGGATTTTCAAGGCTTTGCGACGGAGCAGACGATTGCAGAAAGGCTGCAAGAGAGCAATTTCGAGAGGGTGCCGATTTCATAAAAATATGTACGACCGGAGGAGTGTTGTCCGAAAGGGATTTACCTACATCCGCTCAGTTCACAATGGATGAGATTCGTGCGATAGTTGAAGAAGCACAGCGAGTTGGCAGTTTTGTCGCGGCGCACGCCGAAGGCACGGAAGGAATAAAAAACGCAATAAGAGCCGGTGTTAAAACGATAGAGCATGGAGATTTCATCGACGATGAAGGAATAAAGTTGATGTTGGAAAATGGAAATATCTTGGTTCCGACATTTTCAATAGGAGAAAGAATAATTTCTCAAGGAGAAAAATACAAAGTTCCAGAATGGGGTATTAAAAAAATGCGCCAATTGTGGGAAGTTCAAAGCACAAATTTCAAGAAGGCAAAACTTGCGGGTGTAAAAATAGCGACAGGGACGGATTTTGGAGGCGGCCCGCTCACCCCGCTCGGAGAAAATTCACAGGAATTGGAATTGCTCGCCAAAGAAGGATTCACACCTATGGAAGCCATTATGGCCGCAACAAAGACGGCTTCAGAGGCACTCAACATGAAAGATAAAATAGGAACTTTGGAAGCGGGAAAGTTTGCAGATTTGATCGTGGTAAACGGTGATCCTTTGTCTGATGTTTCCATCTTGAGAAAAACGGATAACATCAAAGTCGTCATAAAGGGAGGTGTAATCGAAAAGCACTTACGATCCGCTAAGGTATCAGTCTCTTAAATGAAAATTCCCTTGGAGGTGTTGTATGGAGCATAAGTGGTTTTTAATTGTTTTAACTGGGTTGGTTTTGTTTTCGATCATGACATTTGCTGCCGTTCCCAATCCGGACACAGTCGTTTATGAACAAGAAAGGGCGGCAGAAACTCTTGATCCGGCCATGGTTATCGATACGGCTTCTGGCGAAGTACTAAGCAACATATACCAGACTCTTATCACCTTCGATGGCACATTTTTAGCACGTTACGTGCCGGTGCTTGCGACAAATGTGCCTTCCAAAAAGGATGGAACGATTCTTGATAACGGCCAAACTTATGTCTTTCATGTAAGAGATGGAGTTCATTTTCAAAACGGTGATCTTCTGACGCCTCAAGACGTGGTTTACTCTTTTGAAAGATTTGTCGTAACGGGCATGGCGGGCGGCAATTCATACGTACTGACCGAACCATTGCTTCCCAAAATAAACGGCAGTTATGCGGATAACATATCAAAGTGGGCAGAGAAACTTGCAGGTGTGAAGTCGTGGAGTGATTTATTTGCCACAGGCACAACTAATCCAAAAAACGAGAAGTACAAACAAGCTCTTATAGACACTTTTAACCTTTTATCCAAAGCCTTTGAGGTAAAAGGAAATGATGTCATAATTCATCTTGCCCATCCATTCTCATCAGATTTGTTTTTCAGTTATTTGGAAGGAATAGACATTTTGGATGAAAAATGGGCTTCTGATCACGGCGCTTGGCCTGGGACAGCTGACACGTGGTGGAATTATTACAATCCTGAGCGTCAGGCAGATCCGCTTTATTCCATAACAAATGGTACAGGACCGTTTGAATTGCAAACTTGGACTCAGGGAAGAGAAGTGGTATTGAAGCGTTTTGACGGTTACTGGGGAGAACCGGCAAAGATAAAATACGCCGTGATAAAGACCGTCCCTGAATTCACCACAAGAAAGCTCGATTTGATGCGTGGAGATGCGGACATAATATCCGTTCCGCCTGCGTACATCACTCAGGTTGAAAATATCCCCGGAGTAAAAGTCTCTCAAAATATCCCGGAACTCGCCCAATACCAACTTTCATTCGCTTTCAGTGTCAATCCCCATAGCAAATACCTTTATTCAGGTAAGTTAGACGGAAACGGAATACCTCCTGACTTCTTCTCTAATTTGGATGTAAGAAAGGGCTTTGAATATCTTTTCCCGCATCAAATGTACGTAAAAGATGTGTGGAATGGACTCGGAATAGTTCCAAATAGTCCCATTTGCACAGGCCTTATAGGGTATGATCCGACTCTTCCCATGTATCATCAAGATCTCGCAAAAGCAAAGGAATATTTTCAGAAAGCATACAACGGTGAAGTATGGAAAAAAGGATTTAAATTTGCGATCATCTATAACTCAACAGATCCGACTATGCAAGAAGCGTGTGAGATGCTAAGTGCATATGCCAAGCAGGTAAATCCAAAGTTTGATGTCGTACCAATGCCTGTTTTGTGGCAAACACTCGTAGGAGCATTTCTTGGAAACGATCTTCCGATGGTTGCGCTTGATTGGTTTGCCAATACTTCTTACGATCGCGTTTATGGTTATTTGTATTCATCCGGAACTTATGGAGAAGCTCTCGGACACAATTTTCGTGTGTTCGCAAGGGATGAATTTGATCCTCTCATAAATGCGGCAGTTGCGGCAACTTCCGACAGTGTGGCAGAGAAACTCTACAAAGAGATCAGCGTAAAGGCTTACGAAGATGCCATCATGATATGGTTAATTCAGCCTTCACGTCAACTTGTTTACAGAGATTGGTTACATGGTCTTTACCCGACAAATTACAATCCAAGTTACGCAAAAAACCTTCATTTTTACGGGTTGTACAAATGAAGAACAGAAAGATAACGAAACAAAGTTCGCGGAAGCTATAGCGAGAGAATCAGATAAAAAACTTAAAAGGGCTTTAAGTCTTCATATCGTACGCACAAGTTTATCATTTTATCTTACCACTTTTTTCAGTTATTTTGATTATCTTGGATAGTCTCCTGTAAACAACAGATTTTGAAAGCGGAGGATTCAGCATATTACCTATTTCTCTTAAGGAAAGCTCTGGATGGTTTAAACGCAGAATGGCTATGTTTTGAATATCTTCCGTAAAATCATCGAGCCCCATATGTTCTTGAACGAATTTTATGGCACTGATCTGTTTCCAACTTGCATCACCACTTCTTTTTGAATTAGCATCTATGAAATTCATGCTTCGAGTTATGTTAGAATTTATTTTTTTAGATGACATTATAGAAGAAAATATCTTTGCCGAATTTATGGCTCCGATAAGATTTAAAAATTCATTTATCATTTCACCATCTTTTATGTAGAACCTGTATCCATAACGAACATCGACTATAAATCCTAACATCCCGAGGTTGTTTTCGAGTTTTCCCTTTAACCATTCAAGTGTGTCTATCTGACGACTGTAAAATTCAAGATGATGATACTTGGAAGGATTTGCTATGTATCCTGAAGATATGAAAGCTCCTCTCAAGAAGGCGCTGGTGATCACAGGATCCTTGAAAAAATCATCATGAATTTTGCCAATCAAGTCAAGACCTATTTCCGAGATGAATTTTTTAACATCGTAGACCATGATTTTAATTATGAAAGTTTTACCTGAATTCAGTTTTCCTTGATTTTGATAGTTCACATAGGTATTCTCGATACCTATAGTCTTTAAAATCAGTTTTGTTCTTCGAATTGCCCCGGGATCTTTAAGCAAAATTTCTATATAAGTAGTTTCTCCTATCTCAATGGAGCCTTTAAATTTAATCAATCCAGCAAGTTCAGCCTTAGAAAGCCTCTTTTCTATTGGAAAGTGGTAAAGTTCTTCCCTCACATCAGAAGTGAATGTCACTCTTATCACCAATGAGATTCATGGAAATTTGTCGGACGGCATGTGCAAGTAAGTAAGGATCGTGTCTGACTTTTTTTTGTCCATCCATTTTGTCAACGATTATCTTGACCATGCTGATCTTAAAAAAATTGAAACTTTCTGTTTTACAAATCACAGGTTCCGATTCTTCTTCTTTGTACCTTTTCAGTACTTCCAAAGGGATTTTTTGGGAATTTATTATCACGCGATCTATCTTAGATTTCAGATAATGTTCAACGGTCTTTACGTGATCTTCAACTGACATACCGGTTGTTTCTCCCGGCTGAGTCATCAAATTGGCAACAAGTATCTTAGGCTTATCCTTTATGGCTTCGGGTATTCCATCGACGAGGAGATTCGGAATAATGCTTGTGAAAAGGCTTCCAGGTCCCAAAACGATCGCGTCAGCCATGGAAATTTCGTCGATGACTTTCGGAAATGGTTTTGCCAGACCACTTAACTTTATCTCTTTGATCTTGCCATTTTTCTTTGTTATATTGCTTTCACCTATGACGATTTGTTCATCTTCAAACTCCGCGATGAGTTTTACAGAAGCTTCTGTTACAGGGAGCACACGTCCCTTTATCGCTAAAATTGAAGATATGCTCTCTATTGCCGTTGGGAAACTGCCGCTTATCTTTGTTAAAGCCGCTATTATAAGATTTCCAAGGCTTTGATCTTTGAATCTTTCCCCATCTTTGAACCTGTATGCCATTATTTGAGCCATCAAAGATTCATCTTCAGCAAGTGCGACTATGTTATTCCTTATATCTCCAGGAGGTAAAACGCCGAGTTCCTCACGAATGATACCGGAACTTCCGCCGTCGTCCATAACTGTAACTATTGCGGTGATATCAACGTCTGGAAATGCTTTTAGCCCTTTGAGTAGGGTTGACAATCCTGTTCCACCACCAAAAGCGACGATCTTCAAAAAGATCACCTCTCGATGTCTCTATGAGAAATTCTCACGGAAGTATCTTTTCCCAAAATTTCAGAGAGCTTATTCGCTATATAGACCGATCGATGCCTTCCGCCACTGCAGCCAATTGCTACGTATATGACACTTTTCCCTTCTTTTGAATAACTTTCTATTGCCATTTTTATAATGTTCGCGACTTTATTTATGTATTCTTCGACAATACTGAACTTTTGAAGATAGTCTATTACTTCCGGATCATTTCCGGTTTTATCAGCCAAGGATTCCACATAATAAGGATTTGGAAGAAATCTCGCATCGAAAACGAAATCAGCGCCAAGTGGTAAACCATACTTGAATCCAAAAGACTCAAGAAAGATCCTTAAAACTCTTTCTGATTTGCCTTCAACTATGGCTATAATCTCACTTCTAAGTTGATGAGTGTTTATCAAAGATGTGTCTATGACATAATCTGATATTTCTCTTATTTCCAACAAAAGACGCCTTTCTTCTATTAAAAGTTTTTCTATCTCCTGATATTTTTCTCCAGAAAGAGGATGGCGTCTTCGTGTAAGGTTATATCTGTTTATCAGAATATCATCTTTCGCATCCAAAAAGATGATCTTGATCAAAATACCTTTTAATCTGAGATCCTCGATAACAGACTTTATCTGGCCAAGTGTTTGACCTGCCCTTACATCAACTATCGTGGCAATTTTTTTACCGTTAAAAGTCGAGTTCATGAGAGAGAGCATGTCAACCAAAAGTGCCGGTGGGACGTTATCCATACAAAAATATCCTATGTCTTCCAACGCACCTAACGCTGTTGTTTTTCCGGCTCCTGACATTCCAGATATGACGACAAGTTCAGTTGACAATTCTCTTTCCTTGTTTTTCTATCTTTTCTGTTAATTCTGCCAACCGTTTTTTGAGTTCCAAATTTTCTTCAAATGTGTTGAGAAGCATCATAAGAAAGAAATATTCATTTCCGTATTTCTCAACTTCTTGAGCATGAGATGCAAAATTCATCTTGATCTCGTTTAGAATTTCATCAACCTGGTTTTGCGGATCACCTGTCTCAAACTTGTAATTCTTGGTTCCCAACTCAAAGTTAACAGTTCTTTTCATGCCTTCAAACACCTTCCTTTTTGTCAGAACCAACCATATTTTGAAGTTTCTTCATGAGAATCTCAACTCTAACACTTTGTTCTTTCAACATTTCTTTAAGATCTACATTTTCATTTCTGAGAATTTCTATTTCAGAATTAGATTTTTCGATATCTTTGATGAGCCTTTCTCTTTCTTCCAAGAGTTTGTCAACGAGACCTTCGAGCTTTTTTAAAATGTCGTCCATGGGATCAACACCTCAAACACAATTTTAGCAAATTTTCAGATATTCTCAAAAGATACAACATTCATCTTGAAATGTCAAATTGTATCCGTCTTTACGAAGAAACTCTGTTAATTTTTCAGAAGGTTGGGTTATGGTGTTAAATCCCGCTTCAACGGCAACAGTGGCTATTTCGTCGCGAAGTTTTCCTTTCGGGTACATGCATCCAAGATTAAGATCGCAATTGAATTTTTTCCTTGCATATTCAAAAACGGATTTTATTTGGTCGATCGTCGGTGGCTGGCATTTTTCAAAATAAGTCAGAGGAGTAGGTATGAAAACAAGAAAAACTACTTTTTCAAGAGGATAAAGAGAAAGTATATCGATGGCTTTATACTCATGTTTTATCTTTCCACAATCAAGACCAACTGTGATGTGTGGGTAAATTTCTTTTTTGAATTTCAAAAGATTTTCAAGTGATTCAATGTAATCTGAAACTGTAGCATCGAGATTGTAAACCTTTTTTATGACCTCATCGTCTCCAACGAAATCAAAAGATATAGCATCGGCTATTTTTGATATTTTCATTGCTTCACTTTCGTTTACAAGTCCTGTGTGAAAATTAAGTTTGAATTTCTTCGATTCTTTCAGTTTTTTTATCTCTTCGATGTGATCGATTATCGGTACTTTCCCATCGGAATTGGAACCTCCGCTTATGAGAAGACTTTTTTTGCTCAAAGGAATTTGATCTGCTTTATTTATAGGGATCATATTTTCAAGGTAATGACCTCCGCAATGCTTACAATTAAGGTAACAAACCGTTCCTGTTACGCTAACAGAAACGGTCGACTCGATTTTTACGATCTTGACTGCTTTCAAGAAATTTTTACCTCTTTTAGATATTTTGCCGCATCTTCCGGCGGCATGGGATTTATGTAAAATCCAGAACCCCATTCAAAACCAGCAAGTTTTGTCAGCCTTGGTACAATTTCAAGGTGCCAGTGATAATATTCCTTTCCATCTCCATGCGGAGTGCCTGTGTGTATCATGAAATTGTAAGGAGGATCGTCAAGCGCTATTTTCATCCTTAAAAGTACATCTTTAAGCATTGAAGAGAAATTTTTAACATGTGTTTCGTCTATGTCTCCAAAGTCATATTGATGAGCTTTTGGAAGGATCCATGTTTCAAAAGGTGCACGCGACGCATATGGCTCAAAAGCAAGAAAATCTTCATTTTCCTCAACAACTCGGGTGTTTTCCATCTTTTCTTCTTGGATTATATCGCAATAGATACATCTTTCTCGAAATCCATAGTATTCTTTTGAACCTTCCATTTCCTGAAGTACAAGGTTTGGCATTATTGGGGTGGCTATTATCTGGGAATGTGAATGTTCAAGAGAAGCACCCGCATCTGCTCCGTAATTTTTGAATATAAGCACGTATTTTATGTTCGGATCTTTAAAAATTGTGTTGTATCTCTCAACGTAAGCCCACACAAGTTCTTGAACCTGTTTGTATTCAAGAGTTGCAAGTGTTGCATTATGATCCGGTGTTTCTATTATTATCTCGTGAGCTCCGAATCCGGCCATTGAATCGTAAATTCCATGACCTAACCTTACCGGTTGAATTTTTGGATCAAGTGCCGGGAATTTGTTTGGTACTACCCGTATCCACCAACCTGGAGTGTTTGGAGCCGTGTTGGCAGGTCTGAATGCCATTATTTCTGGTGGGGTTGAAGATTCGTTTCCAAAATCGAAAGGGCAAAATTTTGAAACTTTTTCAGTCGGCGGTTTTGCAAAATCGTGAGGCCTTTTGGCGCGTTCAGTTGAAATTATAACCCAACTTTTCGTTATGATGTCTTTTCTTAGCTCTGGCATTTTATCACCTTGCTTTTGAAAGTTCGTAAAGTTTCACGTATTCGGCAGCGGATCTTTCCCATGAAAGATCGGTATTCATGGCATTTTTTATCAGCGCTGACATGTAATCATCCTGTTTGTAGTAATATAGAGCTTTTAAAATGGATTTGAGCAAATAAGATGAATCGTAATTTTTAAATCCGAAACCATTTCCAGACCTTTCGTCGAATTCTGACACTGTATCGGCAAGACCTCCGGTATATCTAACTATGGGAATAGTACCATATCTCAGACTGTACATTTGGCCAAGACCACATGGCTCATATCTTGAAGGCATGAGGAAAAAGTCAGAAGAGGCATATATTCTTTGTGCGAGGTTAACATCAAAGCCGATTTTGACAGCCACTTTTTGAGGGAATTCTTTCGCAAGATTCAAAAAAGCATTTTCGTATTTCGATTCTCCAGTCCCAAGCAGTACGAAACTCACATCGCAGGACGCTATCACGTACCTCATTATTTCATCGACAAGATCGAGGCCTTTTTGATCGAATAATCTACTTACAAGTCCTATGAGGGGAGAATCGTCAACTTTGAGATTAAGTTCCTTTTTAAGAGACATTTTATTTTTTTTCTTACCATCTAAAGCATTGACACTGTAATTGTAAGGAATTCGTTTGTCCGTTTCGGGGTTGTTTTCCACATAATCGATGCCGTTTAAAACGCCGTACAGAACATCTTTGCGAAGTTGAAGCACACCTTCCAATTTTTCCCCGTATTCTGGAGTTTTTATCTCTTCGGCGTAAGTTGGACTTACGGTGTTCACTATGTCGGAAAAAAGAATTCCACCTTTCATGAAATTTATCTGACCGTAAAATTCTATTCCGTCCATGTTGAAAACGTAATCAGGTAATTTTGCAAAGTCCATGTAAGATCTGTCAAAGACACCTTGGTAACCAAGATTGTGTATGGTGTAAATCGTGGAGAAATCTGAAAAGTAAGGATCATCTCTGTAAAGTGTTTTTAGGTAAACCGGAAGTAGTCCGGTTTGCCAATCATTGGCATGAATCACATCAAAATGCATGCCCAATTTTTTGATCGAATCTATGACCGCCTTGGTGAAAAAAATGGCTTGCTGTCCTCCATCCGGAGATCCGTACACGTCGTCCGAAGAAAAATAATAATCATTCGATACCAGGTAAATGGGGATATCAGTTTCTGGTAAGTTTGTTTTGTAAATGGAAGCTTTTTGATCCGTTCCAATCCCAAGATCAAAATCATCGATCACCTTCTTAACTTCAAGATTGAATTTCTTGATATTTCCCCTGACAATCTTATGATAGGGCATGAAAATGGATACATCCATACCTTTTTTCTTCAACGCTTTTGGAAGAGAGCCGGCAACATCCGCAAGACCTCCCACTTTAGCAAGAGGATAAACCTCAAAAGAAACGAAAGCAATTTTCATGTATGACCATTCCTTTCATAATTTTTCTTCTTTTATTATCGAGTTGTAATGTATCTCGTTGACATCCAAAATCCTTGAAAGTTCTTTTACACTTTTTCCTTCAACTCTTATTATGGCCACTTTTTCCCCGACTTTTTCAGTCGGATAGATCAAAACGGATAAAACATTCATGGAATGAAGATAAAGGACATCAAGGATGTGTTTTAACGATCCAGGTGCATCTTTAAGATCCACTTCGAGTCTTATACCACCCTCACCAAAACCAGCCATCTGTGTAAAGGCATCCAGAATGTCGAAAATGGATATAACACCAACGATCTCATCTTCGGATATGACGGGGAGTATCTCCATGTCTGACTCGAGAAAAAAAACTGCTGCTTCATCTAAAGTATCCTGCGGGCTTAAGGTATAAGGCACATCATGAATGTAATCGCCAATTGGTAAATCATCGTTCATTCCGAGTATTTCATCGGCTTTTACAATGCCTTCAAAATTCCCTTCGGAAGAGACAATGCAACAATCCAATCCGGATGTTCGTAGGATTTTTTTGGCTTCGCCAACCAAGGTGTTTTTTCCAATTACAACGAAATCTTTTTTCATGAAATCTTCAATCGACATAGAATTCTCTCCTTTCCCATAAGATCATACAACAAAAGACGTCAAAAACAAAAATCGTGAAGATAATTTAAGATAAAAAGCGAAAGCAAAAGATAAACGCACTTAATTGAGTGTAATTGCAGGAAAACGCTAAAAACGATCAATTATCCTTTAAAATAGGTCTTTCGAGTATGTAAAAAATCAAAAATATCGCGATCGTGAGCATAGAACCAAAAGCTTGTGCCTCTGGAACATGCATCGATGAAAATAATTTGTAAGCACTTGCAGATATCATTGGAAATCGAGGATTGTAAAGTACAAGCGTTGCTCCCATTTCTCCCATTGAAATTGCAAAAGAAAAGAAAAAAGTTGAAATTATCTGTGGCTTCAAAATCGGAATTCTTATCATGAAAATTTTCTGGATCCAATTTGCACCGTCAACCGAAGCTGCCTCATCTATTTCCGATGGAAATCTCTGCCATCCCGCAAGTAGAGTTTGAAATCCTATCGGAAATGACAACATGGTGTATATCGGGATTATCTCAAGCGGAAACGTCAAAGGTACGTAATTTTGGATCACAAGATACCCAAAGGCAAGTGTGACAGGTGAAACGGCAAGAGCAGATGTGAAAAGCGCATCAAAAATTGGAATTTTGATCTTTGTCACAGCATGTGCTGCCGTTATCGAGAGTACAATGGTTAATATGGCACTCAAAGTTGAAAAGGTAAGTGTCCATATGATAGATGAAAAAACGGAATTGCCTATGTAAGGATCTATTCTACCGGAAAATAATCTTTCAAACCATTCAAGGGTTAAAGTTGAGTTTTGAAAATTCCAGAATCCCGTGAAGATCTGGGATAAAATTGGTCCGAATACGAATATGAACACACCTAAGATATAAAAGAAGCCCCATAAAGGAAATTTTGAATTTGTCCGGGATATTTCCTGTGAAAATGTACCTGAAGATCTTCTCAGGATCGAAAACACAGACGCTATTAAACCTATAAAACATATCTGGATCAGCGTAAGTCCTATCGCTCCTTTGAAATCAAGTAATGTCGTGAGATACATGTAAATTTGAACTTCAAGTGTTGAAAATTGAGCTCCGCCTATGACGAGCATAACGGTGAAAGAAGTAAAACAATAGATGAAAATAAGCAAGGCTGATGCTATTACAGATGGTAGAAGAATCGGCAATTCCACAGAAATGAAACTTCTCAATCTCGAGGCTCCGTCTATTTTTGCCACTTCAGCGTATACCGGATCGAGAATTGAAATTGCACTTCCGACTATTATCATTGTAAGAGGAAAATTGTAGAAAGCATTTCCCATAACAACGCCAAGCAGGGTGAAAAGGGGTTCGAATCTAACGTGAAAAATCGGCCATAAAAAATAGGTGTTTAAAATTCCGCTGTGACCAAAAAAAGATATAAAACCCAACGTCATGGAAATAGACGGCATAACGAATGGAACAGTCGATAGTGCAGCAAAGATACCTTTGAATTTAAATCTTGTTCTCCCAACAAGGTACGCCCCCGGCAAGCCCATTGCAACTGCGAGAATGGTTGACAAAATGGCCTGGTAAGTTGTGAATTTGAATATCTGAAAGTTAAGAGCGTTGAAAATCGAAATTTTGCCACCCATCCCATAAGTGTAGATGAAAAGCATCGCTATGGGAAAGATGTAAGCCCCCACCGTGAAAAGGAGGGCAGGGGCAAGTTCAAAAAAGGATCTTTTGTTCATTTAACGATTATTTCTGTCCATTGCGTGATCCAATTCGAGAGATAATTGGAAATTTGATCGAGTGGGATCTCTACCGTCTTCGTTATCGAAGGGGCATGATCGATAAAAACTTTTGGAAGTGGTACATTCGTGACTGGGTACATCCATTGATTTAGAGGAATCGCCGATTGAAAATCCTTCGAGAGCATGAAATCGATGAAATCCTTTGCAAGTGCAAGATGTTTTGCTCCTTTGACTATACCTGCGTATTCAACCATGACATATGCCTCATCATTTGGAATGACAACACCTATGTTAGAGCCATTGTAATAGTAATAGTTGTAAGCTTCATCTGTGGCAAAACTTACCATCATCTTTGCTTCTCCACTTTCAAGCATCTGAAAGGCACTATCCCAGCCACTTGTGACAGTTTTTATGGTCGGAACAAGTTTTTGCCAATAATTCTGCCAATTGTTTCCGTAGATTCCAATCGTCCACAACAGAAAATCAAGACCCGTCGTCGAAGTTCTTGGATCTTCGATAACCAAACTGTGTGCATATTCAGGATTTAAAAGCGCCTCAAAAGTTTTTGGAGGATTGAGAACGGTTTTAAGGTTATAATCTATCGCAAGGGCACCGTAATCGAATGGAATAACCCTGTATTCCGGATCAATAAGGAGAGACTTGTTTACAACACTTGCGATATCCGTTGGCTCATAAGATATAAGCAGATCGTCTTTCAAAACTTGTGGAATCTGGCTTTGAGCAAGGCCTATTGCAACATCGGCTTTGGGATTAGACTTTTCAAGTATCAGCCTTGCCACTATATTTCCGCTTCCCATAGATACAAAGTTAACCTTGCAATCGTACATCTTCTCAAAAATCGGTTTGATCTCGTTACCAATTCCGGAAATAAAACTGCTGTAAGTGTATACCGTAAGGGTATCGCTAAAGCCGATCAAGGAGAACAGAACAATTGACGCCATCAACAAAACGATTTTTTTCAAAGCAACCACCCCCAAAAAATTAAGGCCATCTCTCACGGAGATGGCCAGTTTATCCTTATTTCCCTTCGCCGGTATTAACCGGATCAGGTTCAAAGGGTCGAGGCTTTAAGCCTCCTCTCAGCCAGTTTACTGGCTCCCCGTTACGATCGTATTCTACCACATTTTCATGCTTTTGTTTCGACAAAATTTTGGTCTTTACTTACCGTTATGGTATCATCCACTTCATCTACGATTATTTTATCTCCTTGCGATATCTTGTTCGCTATTATCATGTCCGCTATTTTATCTTCAACTTCGAATTCCATCACGCGTCTTAAAGGCCTTGCACCAAAAGCAGGATCATATCCTTTTTGGGCAAGTAACGCCTTTGCCTTTTGCGTTATTTCAATTTCAATTTTCCTGTCTTCAAGATTTTTTCGAATCTTCGATATGAAATTATCCACTATGAATTCCATATGAGATTTCTCCAATGGTTTGAAAGCCACCATTGCATCTATTCTGTTTAAGAACTCAGGTTTGAAGTATTTTCTCAATTCCTGAACCATGGTTTCGTCAAGATACTCTCTTTTCCCGCTTTCGACACTTTCGAGTATGTAGTCCGAACCTATGTTTGATGTCATTATTATGATCGTATTTCTAAAATCAACGGTATTTCCCTTTCCATCCGTAAGCCTGCCATCGTCAAGTACCTGTAAGAGCGCGTTGAAAATTTCCGGATGAGCTTTCTCTATTTCATCAAGAAGAATGACGCTGTATGGACGTCTCCTCACCGCTTCGGTCAACTGACCGCCTTCTTCATAACCAACGTATCCAGGTGGAGCACCTATAAGTCTTGAAACGGTATGTTTTTCCGAGTACTCTGACATGTCTATTCTTATCAAAGCATTATCACTGTTGAAAAGTGCCCAAGCCAAAGACTTGGCAGTTTCAGTTTTTCCGACCCCGGTTGGCCCAACAAACAAGAAGGAACCAGTTGGTCTGTTTGGATCTTTAAGCCCTGCTCTCGCCCTTCTTATGGTCGCAGCCACCACGTTTACGGCTTCTTCCTGATCGACAACCCTTTGATGGATGATCTTTTCAAGGTTAATGAGTTTATTTCTTTCATCCTCCATGAGTCTGGTGACTGGAATTCCGGTCCATCTTTCTACTATTTTCGCTATGACATCAACATTAACGACTTTTGGTATGTTTTCTTGGTGCTTTTTCCATTCTTCCTGAACCTTTGAAAATTCGCTTTTTAATTTCTCAAGTTCTGATTTCTTCATGGCTGCTTTTTCATAGTTTCCGGCAATGGCAGCGTCGTTTATTTCATCTTCCAACTCTGATATCTTTTTTTGACCTTCGATTATCTCTGATGGAACGAAAGAATTCTCGAATTTCACCCTTGATGCCGCTTCATCTATAAGATCTATGGCTTTATCGGGAAGAAATCTATCCGTTATGTACCTCGATGAGAGTTTAACTGCCATCTCTATTGCATCGTTTTCTATTTCAACTCCATGGTGTTCCTCATAAGATGCCTTAAGACCCAAAAGGATTTTTATGGCTTCCTGCTCAGTTGGCTCATCGACATTTATCGATTGAAATCTCCTTGCGAGTGCTTTATCTTTTTCTATGTATTTTCTGTAATCCTCAAGTGTTGTTGCGCCTATGCATCTTAATTCACCACGGGCAAGAGCCGGCTTGAGCATATTTGAAGCATCCAAACTTCCACCTTCAACGCTGCCTGCTCCGACGACTGTGTGTAGTTCATCTATGAAAAGTATAACCTTCCCACTCGATCCCTTCACTGCATCGATGAGGCCCTTGAGTCTTTCTTCAAATTCTCCACGGAATTTGGTGCCAGCTACCAATTTGCCCAGATCAAGTGAAAGTATCCGTTTGTCCATCATGTAATCTGGAATCTTACCGGAAGTGATAAGTTGTGCAAGCCCTTCAACTATCGCCGTTTTCCCGACACCAGGATCGCCTATAAGGACTGGATTGTTTTTTCTTTTTCTTCCGAGAATTTCTATCATTCTTTCCATCTCTTCATCGCGTCCTATCACGGGATCAAGCTTTCCATCTTTTGCCATTTGCGTGAGATCTACGGTAAATTTTGAGAGCACATCTAAATTCTCAGATTCTTTTGATTTGCCAGCTTTTCTGACGACAAGGATGGCGTTGTAAACTTTTTCATCATTCACTCCAAATCTCATTAAAACACGTGCAGCCATAGAATCGGGAGTTTTCACCATTCCAAGTAGAAGATGCTCTGTTCCTATTTTCTCATCTCCCATTCTGTTGGCTTCATTTTTGGCACTCTCGAGTACATGTCTGGCATCCGGTGTCACGTACATCTGTTTTATACTTCCAGCTGAGGAAGGATTTCCTCCATATTCTTTAACAAGCTCTTCGGTTTTATCTTTGAGTTTTTTAATGTTGATCTTTAAATTTTTCAAAGCATCTATTGCCGCATTCTCTTCGTCTTCTATGAGGGCAAGGAGTATATGCTCGGATCTAAGTTGATCTTGACCGTATCTTGAAAGCAGATCCTGCGTTGACATCATTATATTTGCAGCTTTTTCAGTGTAATCTTCAAGATTAAACATCTAAACACCTCCAAAAGAAAAAGGGGCCGAAGCCCCTTTTTTTACTTTATCTCAATCTTTCTGCTTGAAGTCTTCGCTTCTGGGCTCTTTGGAATTGATACATTCAAAAGTCCGTTTTCAAATTTAGCACTTATGTTTTTTTCGTCGATGTATTGTGGAAGAGAGAAAGATCTTTCAAATTTGCCGTAACTTCTTTCGATCTTTTTGTATCCTTTTTTCTCTTCTTTCTTCTCTTCTCGCTTTTCACCTTTTACAGTCAATATTCCGTCATTAACTTCGATCTCGATATCTTCTCGTTTCATGCCCGGCAATTCGACTTCAAATTCGTAACTTTTATCAGTTTCAGAGATGTCGACCGCTGGCACGAAAGTTTCAGTAGAAAGGGTAGGCAATATCCTTGGAAACTCCTCGAAAAACTTGTCTATCATCTTTTGCATTTCTTCGAAAGGCCTATAAACATCAAGCCATTCAGTCTCTTTTCTCTTTTCAATGGCCATAAAAACCATCTCCTTCCTTTTTATTTTAATTTATTATTTTCCTTGATATTCTGCATTTACCGTATCGTCTTTCGACGGTTCATTCGAATTACCACTACCTGTACCATTATTTCCATTTCCGGGTTGCGATGCTGTCTGTTGATACAATTTTTGGCCAATCTCTTGGGTTTTTTTCTGTAGATCATCTGTTAAAACTTTTATCCTTGCATAATCATTCTTTTCAAGTGCATCTTTGAGATCTTTGGTGATATTTTCCGTTTCAGCACGAATCGCAGGATCTATTTTCGAACCTTGTTCGTTAAGAAGTTTTTCCGTCTGATAGACAAGGGAATCGGCTTGATTTTTCATCTCAACTTGCTGCTTTCGTTTTGCGTCTTCTTCTTGGAATTTTTTTGCATCTTCAACCATTTTCTTTATGTCCTCTTCGGAAAGGTTTGAACTTCCACTTATAACTATCGATTGCTCTTTGCCCGTTGCTTTGTCTTTTGCTGAAACGTGAACTATACCTTCAGAATCTATATCAAAGGTAACCTCTATTTGAGGAATACCTCTTGGGGCCGGAGGAATACCGGTGAGATTGAACCTTCCAAGTGATTTGTTATCTCCGGCTAGTTCTCTTTCACCTTGAAGTACATTTATCTCAACCTCTGTTTGGCCATCCTCAGCCGTCGTAAAGACCTCCGATTTCTTTGTTGGCACAGTGGTATTTCTCGGAATTATACGATGCATGATTCCACCCTTAACCTCAACGCCAAGAGACAACGGCGTAACATCTACAAGTACGACCTCTCTTTTTGTCTCTCCGGAAAGTATCGATGCTTCAACGGCTGCACCTATCGCAACGGCTTCATCTGGATTAACTGCTTTTGACGGTTCTTTGTGAAATATATTCTTGAGAAAATCTTGGACAATTGGCATTCTCGTTGGGCCACCAACGAGCAAGATCTCACCTATATCTTCTACGGCTATTTTTGAATCGTTAAGTACTGTCTCTATGGGATCTCTCATTTTTTCGACTATATCACGAATCAAACTTTCCAACTTTGCCCTTGTGAGAGACACCTGAAGATGTTTTGGACCGTTCGCATCTGCCGTTATGTATGGAAGATTTATTTCCGTTTCCATCTTCGTTGTGAGTTCTATCTTTGCGCGTTCTGATGCGTCTTTTAATCTTTGCAGTGCTTGCTTATCGTTACTGAGATCCACTCCTGTTTCCTTTTTAAAGTTGTCGATGAGCCAGTCCATTATTCTCTGATCAAAATCGTCCCCTCCGAGGTGATTGTTTCCACTTGTTGCCTTAACCTCAATAACGCCGCCACCTATTTCAAGTAAAGAAACATCAAAAGTACCTCCGCCAAGATCACAGACGATTATCATTTCATCTTTGCTCTTATCTATGCCATAACCCAAGGCTGCAGCGGTAGGCTCATTTATGATTCTCAAAACATCAAGTCCCGCTATTCTGCCGGCATCTTTCGTTGCCTGGCGCTGCGCATCTTCAAAATAAGCAGGCACGGTTATGACGGCCTTTGTTATCTTTCCTCCAAGTACGGCTTCAGCATCGTTTTTCATCTTTCTAAGTATAAATGCGCTTATCTCTTGCGGGGTATATTCTTTATTGTCGATCTTGATTCTATTATTTGTGCCCATCTGACGTTTTATGGATCTGATGGTTCTTTCAGCATTCAAAATGGCCTGTCTTTTTGCCGGTTCCCCCACAAGCACTTCACCTGTTTTGGTGAAAGCCACAACTGAAGGAGTAAGCCTTGAACCTTCGGCATTTGCTATAACTTCTGATTTTCCATCTCTTACAATCGCTATTTCAGAATTCGTTGTTCCAAGGTCTATTCCAACAACATATTCTCTTTCGGACATTCATGTCACCTCCACATTTTCAATTAAAATTATAATCAACTCTTAGCCTCATGTCAAGTGGGTGACTAATTTTAATATCAAATTTTTAAGCCATATTTGTCGCGGATATAGATGATGTTAATTTTATTTTTTTATAAGTGTTAAGCAATCTTAATTTATAACTGATAATAAATTATGTGTAGTCCTGCAATACGCTTTTACCAAATCGATAACTGTGTTGTTAGAAGAGAATTTAAACTTGAGTCGGCAGACTCGCAACATCAAGTTGTAACTTTGCATGTCTATCATAAAAAATAAAAATGCCTTAAAATAATATAGAAAATTGTTTTCAATAAGGAGGGTAATTTTGAACAGATCAAATGCGAGAGTTCTTATTTTCACTTCTATAGGGCATTTTTTAAATGATGGCACTTTGCTGCTTTTTTCTTTGCTAATAGTTTATTATAGTGAATTTTATCATGTGAACTTGACATTTCTTGGTTTGATAGCCGTTGTGTACGGGATCATATCTGGCATCATTTCACCTGTCATATCCGGATTCGCAGATAAACGTGATTTTGATGTTCCGCTCATGACACTTGGTCTTTTACTTGCCGGAATCTCCGTTTTTCTTTTTGGACTTGCATTTTTGCTAACTTCTTATATTTACATCATAATAGGTATTGCGGCTGTTTTACTTGGATTTGCACAGTCCTTTTATCATCCGCTTGGAAGTTCGATTCTTTCTTATACTTTTGGAAAGAATTCTCCCACTGCTTTGGGTGTAAATGGTTCTCTCGGCAGCTTGGGAAGATCTGTTACCCCAATGGTTATAACGGCTCTTATACTTGCCATCGGGGAAAGTACTGGAATGTTCATAGTGGCACTTTACATGGTGGTCGGAGCCCTTGTAGTATACTTCGGACTGTCGAGTTTTAAAAGAGGAAATTACGAGAAAACTCAAAATCAAAAAAAAGGTGAAAAAGAAAAATTGGATCCAAAGTACGTGAAATTCCTTTTTGCATTTGGCACGATTGTATTCATAAGATCAATGTTCATGTCCGGAACAACGACATTTTTGGGAGAATACGTGTACAAAGTTTACGATTCTAAAACTCTCGTTGGCGTCTTTTTGACTGTTGCATTTCTTGGTGCAATTATCGGTCAACCTTTTTTTGGTTACCTTACGACAAAAAAAGGAGGAAGGTTCACAGTTTTTTTCACAACTATAGCTTCAATTGTGGTATTCTTCTTATTTCTTTTGTGGAATAACTTTGCATTTTCCGTTTCTATGTATCTAATCGAAACCTTCTTTGCCATGAGTGGATTTCCAGTTTTACTTGGTTATCTGACGCAGATCTTTCCTTCCAAATACATTGCAACGGCAAGTTCTTACATATGGGGTCTGTCTAACATCATCGGAGGTGCGACTGGCGTTGGTGTTATAACATTGCTTTTGGGAGTAGGTATCAATATTTATCTTTCGTTTTGGATCATGCTGATCTTTGGAATTATATCCGCTTTGATGTTACCTTTGATTCCTCAAAAAGTGGAAGAATGATGATATACTATAATCGATATGTCATGGAAAATTCAATCAACTAAATGGAGATTGGTTCACAACGTACATCAAGGGAAAATGTATGGTCAATTATGAGATGGTTTTCGAAAGGTTGTATGAAAATTACGGACCGCAAGGTTGGTGGCCGGCAAATAGTAAGTTCGAGATATCAGTTGGGGCAATTTTAACTCAAAACACGATGTGGAGGAATGTCGTCGTTTCGATAAAAAGCCTTGAGAATGCCGGACTTATGGA
Organism: Thermotoga sp.; assembly: GCA_020722015.1. Classification (GTDB taxonomy): domain Bacteria; phylum Thermotogota; class Thermotogae; order Mesoaciditogales; family Mesoaciditogaceae; genus Athalassotoga. Next base: position 21,675 of record DYLQ01000018.1, read on the forward strand.
ACCATATCGAATGTACATAGCCTCGTCCGAGAAACTCGCGCGCCTTATAAGACCTTCTGGTTTTCCCAAGCTCAAAGCGGGAAGACTGAAGAATTTTTTGTCTTTTTTCTCGGAATTTTCATTTGATTTTGAAGGTCTCGATCGGTTTGATACCGAAGTGCTTTCTGAGTTACTGCTCAAAGTCAACGGAATAGGAAAAGAAACGGCGAATTCTATGTTGCTTTACATATTCGAAAGGCCTGTTTTTATATCTGACGCTTACTCAAGAAGATTGTTCTCGAGAATCGGAATAAGAGAAAACGTTGAGGTTGAGCACATCATAAAAGATCCAAAGATGCTCGGGGAGTTTCATGCCCTTTTGGTGCAGCATTCAAAAGTTTATTGCAGATCAAAACCTATATGCCAAAAATGTCCTTTACTTAGCGTTTGCGAATATGGAGCGAAATATGTTTGAGCATTATTACTCAAAAAACCCAACAAGCAAAACCGTTGAACGTACATTCGAATTCAACATAAAAAACTCTAAACTTCAGTTCAAAAGTGTCAGCGGCGTTTTCTCATTTGGTGGCCCAGACAGGGCCTCTGTGGTGCTTGTAAGAAATTTTTTGGAAGATGTGAGTGGAGATTTGCTCGATCTTGGATGCGGATATGGATTCATTGGGATATCGTTGAAATTTAAAAATCCTGATATAAACCTTTTCATGAGTGATATCAACGAAAGAGCTGTAGAATATGCAAAGATGAACGCTAAAAATAACAACGTCTTGGCAGTCGTAAAAGCTGGAAACGGTTTTGAACCTTGGAATGGTACGATATTTGATTTTATCGTTTTCAATCCGCCAATCGCTGCCGGTAAAAAAGTTTGGGTAAAGATGATAGAAGAATCGAAAGCACATCTAAAAACAAATGGTTCTATTCTATGCGTTGGCTTTCATAACGCCGGAGGAAGTGCGATAGAGAGAGAAATGAAAAGGATTTTCGACAAAGTTTCAACACTTGTAAAAGATGGAGGAATAAGAGTTTACATTTCGAAAAATGATAAAATTTGAAAATGTTAGCTTTGAATATGAAAATGTAAAAGTTCTTGAAAATATAAACCTCGAAATCGGTGAAGGGGAATTCATAGTCGTCCTTGGATTAAATGGGGCAGGGAAAACATCTCTTTTTAAATTGATGAATGGACTTATCCTTCCCACTTCAGGGACGGTGTCTGTAGACGGTATAGACACGAAGGATGATGAAAATATATGGAATTTGAGAAAGAACATCGGAATTGTTTTTCAAAATCCGGAAAACCAAATTGTTGGGACAACTGTTGAAGAAGATGTTGCTTTTGGTCTTGAAAATCTTGGTATTCAACGCGATGAGATGCTGAAAAAAATAGATGAAGCCCTTAAATTCGTCGGACTCGAAAATTTAAAAGATGTAGAGCCCCACAGACTTTCTGGGGGGCAAAAACAATTGTTATGTGTAGCGGACATATTCGCCATGAAGCCCAAATACATGGTGATGGATGAACCGACATCTATGATGGATCCAGTGAGTAGAGAGGCAATTCTAAAAACACTTGTTAAACTTCATGAAAGTGGACATACCATAATATTTTCGACGCATCTTCTTGATGAAATCGTGATAGCAAAAAGGATAATTTATCTTAAAAACAAGCATATACTTTTTGATGGGAATATCGTTCAGATCGTCGAAAAGATAAAAACAGATTTTGGAAGTTCAAAGTTGGTGGATTTCGAACTCGATCTCTTTGAAGCGGGAATTATAGACCATCTTATGGACGTAGATGAACTCGGAAGGAAGTTGGTGAGTTATTGTCGATCAGATTTGAAAAGGTAAGTTATACCTACGATAGAAAAACACCTTTTGAGAAGGAAGCTCTTATCGACACTTCTTTTGAAATCAAGGAAGGTGAATCTCTTTCGATACTGGGGAAAACCGGATCGGGTAAGTCGACAATTTTACAGCTCATGAATGGCACAATAAAACCGACCATGGGAAAGGTTGAAATTGATGGTATGCCTACATCGGATAAGAATTTTCTCTTTGAGATAAGAAAAAGCATAGGACTTGTTTTTCAATATCCAGAGCATCAATTTTTCGCAGACACGGTTTACGAAGAAGTGGCTTTCGGCCCAAGAAATTTTGGAATGAACGAAAAAGAAGTCGATACGGCAATAAGGGAATCCATAAAGACCGTTGGATTGGAATTGGACGTAATTTCAAAATCTCCATTTGCAATTTCCGGTGGAGAAAAGAGAAAAGTGGCAATTGCATCTGTAATAGCGTGTGGTTCAAAATACCTTGTCTTTGATGAACCAACCTCATCCCTTGATCCGACAAGCGCACAAGCTTTTTTTAAAATGCTCGAGGATTTTCGCTCAAAAGGTAAAAGTACAATCATTGTAACTCATTCTGTGGAAGAGGCCATTTCGCATTTTGAAAGGGCCATAATAATTTCAAATGGAAAGTTGGTCTTCGATGGAGAATCAAAAGATATCCTCAAACAAAATTTGACCGAATTTGGTCTTCTTCCGCCTCCTATGGAAAGAATCAAAGATATGATAAAAAAAGAATGCGGTGATCTTCACCGCATCAAAGAACTCATTCACAAAGATGATTTTAGATCTGTCTGAATCTAACTCTTCACTTCGGTTTTTGAATTTGTCTTCTTTGCCCTTTCGAACAAAGCGATTATCAAAATTATTATACCAATGACGATGTCATTTGCGAGGTTATGGAGATGATGAGTGCTTGGATCACTTACATATGGTATGAAGGCCGCTATTATCATCCATACTCCACCCAAAAGTCCTATTATCCATCCCTGCCATGATGCACCTTCTGGCAACATCATGAAACCAACTATTGCAACGATTATACCAACTATTACATCGTTTAACATGTTACCAGTAACACCCAACGGAAGAAAACCGGCTATTATAAACCAAATACCCGCGACAAGAACCGTCCAACCTTTCCAAGTCATTTAATTCCCTCCTTTATCGAGTAATTGCTCTTTTGGAACATCTTTGAAATACCTTGCCGGTACACCGGCAACTATAACTGCGGGAAGCACATCTTTAGTTACGACTGCGCCAGCGGCTACCACTGCATCTTTTCCAATCGTGACACCCGGCAACAAAGTTGCGTTAACTCCTATCCTTGATCCTTTCTTCAAAGTTGGCCCTTTGAAGTGCTTAAATCTCTCTTCTGTTCTTCCAAGATAGTTATCATTCGAAAAAGCAACTTCCGGTGCTATAAAGCATCGATCTTCTATTGTTGACATGGCCGTTATGTAAGATCCCGTTTCTATTTTAACATATTTTCCGATTGTCGTCTGGTTTTCTATGGTAACTCCTCTACCAACAATTGTATACTCGCCGATTTCCACATCTTCACGTATGGAGGCAAGGTCTCCCACAAAGACGTTATCGTGAAGTATTGATCCCCTGTAGATCACACAATTTGCGCCGATCATGACGTGATCACCTATAAACAGCGAAGAAAGATCTTTTATCTTCGTTGTCGCACTTGCAGATGCTTTTAATGGGACTTTTCCGAGCACCGTGTTATCAGATACGATACTTCCCTCTCCGATTCTAACGCCAGAATGGATCACAACGTTGTGACCTATCTTTACATTTTTAGATATCTCGACGTCATCTTCAACGATGACATTTTCACCAAAATCAACATCAACATCTATCTTCACGTTTTTGCTTATACTCATGACAACTCGCCTCGTTTATTTTTTTAGATTATAGCATGAGGGTATAATCTATACAAATGAAAGAAGTTTGGAGGCAATAAAATGAATTTTGGCATAAAAGACAAAAAGGTGCTTGTTTGTGGTGGAACAAAGGGAATTGGTCGTGCCGTGGCGAATGAATTTGCGAAAGAAGGTGCTCTGGTTCATATCGTTGCCAGGAATGATTCAAACAAAGTGGCAAAAGAAATATCAGAAAAATATGGTACAAAAGTTTTTGGCCATAACGGAGATCTCTCAAAAGCCGATGACATAAAACGTATTTTGGGAGAGATCGAGAACGTAGATGTACTTTTCATAAATGCAGGAGGCCCGAAACCCGGGAACTTGGAAGATCTCACAGACGAAGATTGGCATACGGCATATGATCTGACCATGATGAGTGCCGTCAGGCTCATAAACGCATTTTTACCCGGCATGTTATCAAAGAAATGGGGCCGTATAATAGCATCGACATCTGTATCCGTTTATGAACCGATCCCAAGGCTTTTGTTGTCTAACGCTGTAAGAATGGCGGTGATAGGATTGATGAGAAGCCTTTCCGCGGAGTACGCAAAAGATGGCATAACTTTCAATTGTATTGCCCCAGGTTATACACTTACAGAAAGGATCAAGGCACTATTCGAAGATACGGCAAAAAAGTCCGGAATTACAGTTGAAGATGCCAGCAAAAAAATCGTGGAAAAAACAGACATAAAAAGACTTGGTAAGCCTGAAGAAATCGCAGCTACCGTTGCTTTTCTTGCTTCTGAACGTGCATCATACATAACTGGAACGGTAATAAGAGTTGATGGGGGCTATGTGGCATCAACCTTATGACACCAGCATTTCGAAAATTTTGATTTCATATGTTTAAAAAAGCAATCTCTTTTGCTTATACTAAATCTTTTTCAAAGCCAACATATAAATTCAAGTTCGGCAGGTTGCAAGTGGCGAGTGGCTTGTGGTCTTTCATTCTTGACCTGATCGGGAATTCCATACGATAAAGTCAAATGACTTCGTTTTTTAAAGTTGGTTCTATCTTTGCGATTACATTTCCAAAGGTTGATTTTACTCCTCTTGGAATGTTTTACCACATTTCCATATCCAGAAATTGAATACCATAGACCATGTACAGTTCAAAAAATAGATGATTTGAATTCAAATCATCCCTTAAAACGCCTATTTTAAAGGGAAAAGGTTTTGGCATGAATTTTGCTAATAAATTTATAGCTTTCATAAAGAAAGGAGAATTTTTTTGATGAAAAGAGTTGTCGTTACAGGCATAGGAATAATAGCAGCTTCTGGAACTGGCAAAGAGGCATTTTTCAGAGGAATGCTTTCAGGTGAGAGTTTTGCAAATAAAATAAGCACATTTGATCCGACGGATTTCAAATGCCAAGTTGCGTTTGAAATAAAAGACTTCGATCCGAATAAATATATGGATCCAAAAGATGTGAGGCATTATGATAGATATACTCAATTAGGAATTGCGGCAGCAAAAGAAGCCATCGAAGATGCAAATCTTTCAAAAGAAAGTCTTGAAAATGCCGGTGTTATAGTATCATCGGGCATAGGTGGAATAAAATCTCTTGAATCTGAAATGGAAACCATGATCTCAAAGGGGCCTTCCAGGGTTAGCCCTTTTCTTGTTCCAATGATGATTTCAGATACGCTGGCTGGTACCATAGCAACAAAATATGGTGCGAAGGGGCCGAACTTTGGTACCGTCAGTGCATGCGCTTCAAGTGCACATGCCATTGCCATTTCTTATGACATGATAAGACACGGAATTGTTGATACCGTTATAGCAGGTGGTTCAGAGGCAGCTATATGCAAAATATCCATAGCGGGTTTTGGAAACATGAAAGCTTTATCGACGAGAAATGATGACCCAAAGCATGCATCAAGACCATTTGATAAGGATAGAGATGGATTTGTCATGGGAGAGGGAGCCGGCATAGTTGTTCTTGAATCTTTGGAATCGGCAAAAAATCGCAATGCAAAAATTTACGCCGAAATTAAAGGATACGGAATGAGCGATGATGCATATCATATGGTTCAGCCGGATCCGAACGGCTTGGGAGCTTATGCTGCGATGGAAATGGCCATAAAAAGTTCCGGCCTTTCGGTAGAAGACATTGATTATGTAAACGCCCATGCAACATCCACGCCTGTGGGAGATATGGCAGAAGCCAATGCTATAAAGAAAATATTTAAGGAAAGAACAAAGTACGTCTTTGTGAGTTCAAACAAAGGCGCCATCGGTCATACACTTGGCGCTGCCGGTGCAATAGAATTCATATCATCAATCCTTGGAATGGAAAGATCTGTTATATTTCCAACTGTCAATCTTGAAAATTTAGATCCTCAGATCGATTTTAACTGTGTACCTCAAAGGCCACAAAATATGAAAATAAGAAACTTTATTTCCAATTCTTTTGGATTTGGAGGGCATAATGTATCTTTACTCGCGGGAGAAATTGAATGAAGATACTTTTCGATGATTCCGTTGATGTCAAAGGCATTGAAAAGATACCACTTTACATCGAATGGAAGAACAGAAAATTAAGAGTCTCCGAAATAGATCGAAGATCTTATTTTTCTTTGAACAAAAAAAGTACCATAGTACTTCCCACTTTCGATGAACTCAATGACTTTATTTCTAAACTCGTACCGGTTAAGATATTTTTACCAACAAGACCTTTCGGCTTTTTAAAGGATGAACTCATATTTCTTTCTTCTCTTGTTTACGGAATCAGTGTTGTGGAAGAAAAGATGGATGCCGTGGCACTTTCTTTGTTCCTAAATAGTGGTATGCCATTGGACAAGGATATTTCTTTTGCAAAATCAGCCACAACATATCTGCTATTTTCGGATCTTTCTTTCTTGAGAAAAAACGATGTTATCTCTGAGAGAAAAGCATCTATGATCGTCACAAAGATGATCAACATAGTCAAATTCAGTTTTGGCCGAACAGCGGTCAAAAGCATGTGGAGTTTAAAGAACGCAATTTCATCCGTAATCGATGATATAGATAATCCATCTACGATAGCCTTAAGGTACAGTGGACGAGAAAAAACAGTTGAATCGATAACAAAAGAATTCTCTGAAAAATTTGGTTCAAAGGTATCATCTGATTTCATGAACCCTGCTTTGGCTTCAATCTATGGTCATGATACTTTAACAATAACGGTAATATCGGAGGGAAATAATGGATAAGATAACAGACATACTTCCTCATCGTTATCCTTTTTTAATGGTCGATGGTGTGATATCTAAAGATGAAAAAGCAGTTGTGGCTTTTAAAAACGTTACTTACAACGAACCACAATTTCAGGGTCATTTTCCAGATAACCCCATTATGCCCGGCGTACTTATACTCGAAGGTATGGCTCAAGCGGCCGGTCTTATAACTTTGGTTCCGGGCAAAACACCGCTTTTCATCGGAGCAGATAAAGTTAGATTTAGAAAACCCGTAAGGCCTGGAGATAAAATAGTTTATGAGATAAAGGTAATTGGAGAACATTTAGGCATGATAAACGTAGACGCTGTGGCAAAAGTTGATGGCAACGTGTGTGCAACGGCAACGCTGCTTTTAGGAATGCAAAAATGATTTTCTCCAAGATCGTTGGCGTTGGAGGATATCTTCCTCCAAAGGTTATCGAAAACTCCCAGATTGAAAGCATGCTTGGTGTGGGAGATTGGATCTTTGAAAGAACGGGCATAAAAAGGCGTCACATAGCGGAAGAGAATGTCGTCGATATGGGTGTTAAAGCTTTAAAGGATGCCATGAAAAATGGCGGAATTGAAACTTTCGATTATCTTATAGTCGCTTCAAACACTCCAGATACGCTTATTCCCGGAATCTCCGGAAGGATTCAACAAGCTTTCGGAGAGAAGATTGGAGGTATAGATATTCAAGCAGGATGTTCAGGGTTCATTCAGGCAATGGAAGTAGCAGATTCCATGATAAGATCTGGAAGTTTTTCAAGGATAGGCATCGTTGGAACTGAAAAATTATCGGGAATAATAGATTTCAAAGATAAATCAGTAGGACCACTTTTCGGAGACGGTGCAGGGGCTATTTTAATGGAAAGATCGGATAAACCCGGAATAATCGCAAATTATTCCAGAATTCAGGGAGATGGTTATGAATCTATAATTCAAAGATCGGGACAGACTCTTCAAATGGACGGCAAAGCCGTATTCAGATTTGCAGTGGAAGCAATCGCTGAAGCCATAGAAGAAGTGCTCAAAAAGGCTAAGTTGGATACAAAAGATATAGACCTTTTTGTACCACACCAATCCAATTACAGGATAATAGCAAAGGTAGCTGAAAAATTAAATCTTTCCATCGATAAATTTCAAATTTCCATAGGGGAACACGCAAATACGGCAGCGGCATCTGTTCCGTTGGCAATAAAAGATGCTTTAGATTCAGGTAAAATAAGAAATTCAAGTATCGTGCTGACGGTTGGGTACGGTGCAGGTCTTGGAATAGCGGCAAGCATTTTTAAATTCTAAGGAGGTTGTTAGATGTTTTCGAGAGTTTGTGAGATTTTAAAAATAGAATATCCTATAATTCAGGGAGGAATGGCTCAAGTTTCAACGGCAAAACTCGCTGCGGCCGTTTCAGAAGCAGGAGGCTTTGGAATAGTCGCCTCCGGAGGGCGCGATCCGGAATGGGTAAGATCTGAGATAAGGAAAACAAAAGAAATGACTGACAAGCCATTCGGCGTTAACGTCATAGTTTACGAGAAATGGGCAGATGATATAGTCAAAGTCATAATTGAAGAAGGTGCAACAGCCGTTACATTTGGAGCCGGTAATCCTTCTAAATACGTAGAGTCCCTTAAAGAAAAAGGTATAAAAGTTATTCCAGTCGTTGCTTCCGAAGCATTTGCAAAAAGGCTTGAATCTTACGGCGTTGATATGGTAATAGCCGAGGGAATGGAATCAGGGGGACATATCGGCGAGGTAACGACGATGGTACTTGTACCTGCCGTCGTTGAGACTGTCGAAATACCAGTCATAGCAGCGGGAGGAATAGCAAACGGAAATCAAATAGCGGCATCATTTGCCCTGGGTGCTGAAGGTGTTCAAATAGGAACAAGGTTTGTGGCAACTCAAGAATGCGAAGTGCATCCAAATTACAAAGAGAAAATTCTTAAAGCCTCAACCCGCGATACGCTTGTAACGGGAAGAGTTACAGGTCACCCTGTGAGGGCTTTGAGAAATCCTTTGACCAATGAGCTTCTTAAAATAGACGAAAGAGGCGGAAAGTCAGAAGAAGTTGAAAAACTTGGGAAAGGTGCTCTCAGAGCGGCAGTTGTCAATGGAGATGTTGATCATGGTTCCTTTATGTCAGGACAGTCTGCAGGACTTATCGACGATATTCCATCGGTAAGAGAACTCATATCTAAACTTTGGAACGAGACGCTTGAAACGATAGATTCATTTAAAACAATAGATGTGGAGGTAAAAGCATGAATGCTTTGATGTTTCCGGGACAAGGATCACAAAAATTGAATATGATGAAAGATTTTTACGATGAATACCCAGAATCAAGGAATGTCATGGACAGTGCTTGTGAGATTCTCGGTTTTGATTTGAAAAAAATAGTCTTTGGAAATGACGAACATGAACTTACCAAAACCTACAACGCACAACCAGCCTTGCTTACAACGTCCATGATGGCTTTTGAAGCTCTGAAATCAAAAAACATCATCGATTTCGAAGTCGTTGCGGGCCACAGTCTTGGAGAATATTCAGCTCTTGTCGCATCAGGGGTAATTTCATTTGAAGATGCACTTAAAGCCGTAAGACTTCGCGGAGAACTTATGGAAAATGCCATTCCAAGTGGGGCAGGTTCGATGCTCGCAATTCTTGGGCTATCTCCTGAAAAAGTCGAGGAAATTGTGGAAAAATTAGATGGAGTTTACGTTGCAAATTACAATTCCCCACTTCAGATCGTTGTAAGTGGTGAGATAACGGCACTTTTAGGCTCTGTTGAGATGTTTAAATCAGCGGGAGCAAAACGAGTAGTTCAACTCAATGTCTCCGGTCCATTTCATTCACCTCTCATGATGCCTGCCAAAGAAAAGCTTTCCGAATTTTTGAACAAGATAGAGTTTAATAAGCCAAATGTACCTGTGATACTAAACGTTACCGGTAAAGTGGCCGGAACGATAGACGAAATAAAATCTAAATTGATAGAGCAACTTACATCTCCTGTCAGATGGATCGAAACGATCCAAACGATGAATGAAATGTGTGTAACGAGGTACGTGGAAGTCGGATCTGGTAACGTGCTTTGCGGCCTTGCAAAGAAGATCACGAATGTCGAGGTTTACTCAACTGACACAATAGATGAAATGGATAAATTGGAAGGAGTGGTGAAAAATGCCGAAATTGCAGAATTCTGAGGTCTTAGACGAAGTTAAGAAAGCCATAGCGAATCATCTTGGAGTTAACATCGATTCGATAAAAGAAAGTTCAAAACTCGTCGATGATCTTGGTGCCGATTCCTTGGATCTTGTTGAATTAACGATGGATCTCGAAGAAAAATTTGGAGTAAAGATTCCGGATGAAGACATCTCAAAACTTTCAGATGTGAAAAGTGTAGTAGATTACCTTATTTCAAAACAATGATCGTTGTTAGATGAGGGTAAAAAAGAGAGCCGTCACGCTCTCTTTTATTTGTTTGAAGTTAAAATCGAAAAGCTTACTATAACGACACTTTGGCCATGATTTCTTTGGTTTGGTTGTAGAGTTCTTTGTAAATCTCGTAATATCTTTCATAAACAACTTTATTTTCTTCTTCAGGTTTTATTTCCGATCTGAATTTAACCCACTCTTTTATTCTTTCGGGTTTATCTATAACCTTCGTTCCAAGACCCGCCAAAAACGCATCTCCGTAAGGAGCCTCGACATCGTTGACAAGTCTCTTCATGGAATAACCCGTTACATCCGCAAAAATTTTGACCCAGTATTCCGATTTCGCAACTCCTCCGACTATCCAACAATCGCGATTCAATTTTATTCCGGATCTTATGGCAGTTTCCATGTTGTGTTTCAGTGAATAAGCCGCAGACTCGAGCATTGCCTTGTAAATATGCGCTCTTGTATGGTAAAGACTCAGTCCGAATATGACTCCTCTTGCATCCGGATCCCATATGGGAGAGCGTTCACCCATTAAGTAAGGAAGCACTATAACACCTTCGCTTCCTGCGGGTATATGCTTCGTCTCCATTTCGAGCAATGTGTACGATGGTATTCCGGTTTTTTCACTCACATCTTTTTCATATTTTCCAAAATTATCCCTGAACCATCTTGCCATTTCACCGGATGTAGCGCCTCCCCCGAAAGTGTAAATGAGTTTATCATCGTGAACCACGTAAGGATAACTGACGAGTTCGGGAGTTAGGTATTTCCCGTCGTGGACTGTTCCCCAGCACATCGATGTACCGGCCATCGCAACATGTTCGCCTTCAAAAAGAGCTCCGGCACTTAGTTGGGCAACGGGGGCATCTATACCACCGGAAACAACGGGAGTGCCTTCGAGCAAACCTGTAAGACCGGCATATGCTTTGTTCAGATGACCGGCGATATCGGAAGAACTAAGAATTCTTTGCGGCAACTTGTTTTTATCTATTCCCAATATCTTGCACATCTCATCGGACCATGATTTTTTACGTATATCAAAAACGCCGCCCAAATTTCCCGCGGATGTGTAATCCGTCATCAATTCTCCCGTCATTTGATATATCACGAAATCCTTCGGCGTTACAAACTGATAAGTTTTCTTCCATACATCCAAAAGATTGTCCCTTATCCACATCATCTTCGTAAAACCGAAATAGGAGTCGACGTAATTTCCGGTTATCCCGAAGATCTTCTCCTTCGGAACGTTGTCTTTGACCCATTCTGTTTCTTTTTTTGCACGCCTGTCCATCCATATCAAGCATGGGTAAAGCGGTTCAACATGTTCATCCACCGGCACCCCAGAGCCACCGTAAAGACCGCTTACGGAAAGACCTGCGATTTCTTTTGGCGATACCTTTGACTTTGCAAGTGATTCCTTTATGGTCTCTATAACGGCCTTAACCCAAACTCCCGGCCATTGTTCAGCCCATGAAGGACGCGGAGTTGTAACTTTGTATTCTCGAAAACTGTCGGATATCAGTTTACCCTTTTCATCGACTATAATCGTTTTCGTACCTTGAGTTCCTATGTCCGTTCCCATTAAATACATATTTTCACCTCTGCCCATAGTGTGTGTGATGATACTCGTAAAGCCTTTGGGCTTCTTCCACGTCCAAAGGTTGCGGCTTTCCCATAGTCCTCGCAAAATAAGCGGTCTTGGCAACCTCTTCCAAAAAGATCGCTTCTCTTAACGTACTTTTGAGATCTTTTCCAAAAACAAGCACGCCGTGTTTGGCCAATAAAACCGCTCCGGCTTGGTTTGCGACTTTCAAAGCAGCCTTTCCGATTGCCTCAGATCCTACTGGCGCGTATTCCGAAACAGGGATCTCAACTCCGAAAACATCGGCATGAGCGGTGCTGTAGACTGGCAGCGGCTCGTTTAAAATGGCAAAAGCAGATGCATACGGAGAGTGTGTATGTATTATGCAGCCTACGTCCGATTTGTTTTTGTAAATGTAAAGATGCGTTGCGGTGTCAACTGAAGGTTTTAGTTTTCCATCTATAACTTTACCATCCAAATCAACGACGACGAAGTCTTCAGGTTTTAACTCATCGTAAGGTACACCGGATGGCTTTATAACGACATGATCATCGATTCTGACACTTATGTTGCCGCTTGTGTACATGACAAGACCGTAATTCTCAAGGTTCATGTGAGCTTTGTGAAGTGTTCTTTTGATGTTCTCGTACATTTCATCACCTCTCAATATTTTACC
>DYLQ01000049.1:0-1169 GCA_020722015.1 Thermotoga sp.
TTGATCGTTATCTTTGTATTTCAACGGTATCACCCACTCCAAATGGTCTAAAGTATAATTAGTATTCTTCGAATGAAGACGCATCAAAGCCATCGCTCCAAGTAACGGATTTGAAATGCTGATTATCCGGCGTACTTGTAAGTTGGCATACCCTTGATGCCGACTTTTATTCTGAAAAGGCCTCCCGCGTCAGGCTGCTTTTTCAATTCATCTTTACTTAATCCTCGTCTTGCGGTGGTTATGTAGAGTTCATCAAGATTTACGCCTCCGAAAACGCACGATGATACTCTTTCGACCGGAACATGTATGGCATCAATTTGCTTTCCAGTATAAGGATCCCATCTTGAAACCTGCCACCCGCCCCAGTGCGCTACCCATATCATTCCTTCCGAATCGGATGTCATGCCATCCGGACCGCCTGCATTTTCGGGAATTTTCACAACCGTTCTCCTTTTTGAGATATTCCCGCTTTCGACATCGTAATCAAAAGCATCGACACGCTTGGTTCGCGTATCTATGTAATACATGATTTTATTATCTGGGCTCCATGCTATTCCGTTTGAAATGGTAACATCGCTTATCAATTTTCTGACACTGTGATCTACTTCAAGGCAATAAAGCGATCCGGTAGGATCTTTTTCATCCAAAGGCATCGTGCCTGCAAGAAAACGTCCGCGTACGTCGCATTTACCGTCGTTGAATCTGTTGTTTGGTTTATCATTTTCCGGATCGCAGATAAAAGTCAGTTTTTCGCTTTCAAGATCAAGAAAATAAAACCCATTATGCAAGGCAACAACTGCACCGCCGGATTTTCTTGGAACGATGGCACCTATATATTGACCGACATCTATTTCTCTGTCTTTTTTTGTTGCCGGGTTATATATGTGCACCTTTTTCCCATCGATGTCGATCCAGTACAAAAGATCGTTATCTTCATCCCATGATGCACCTTCTCCTACTATTGCCACATTTAAAACCATCTCTAAATTACCATTCATTATTTATACGCGCATGAAATTGATTATTTTATAATAAATCTTTTGCGCTCTTTCACCTACCTTTCACTTTTGTCATTTACGGTTATTTCTAATTCTTTATTTTTGTCTGTTAAAGCAATCCACTTTTATTACCGTTTTCCGTTACCATCTGCTATCCTCGTTTAAGAATGT
>DYLQ01000049.1:1269-6295 GCA_020722015.1 Thermotoga sp.
TTTATTCCCAAGGCAATTTGTTTTCAACTATATCAATTAAACCATGATGATATTGATCAGCCGTACTAACAACAAAGTGTGCTTTAACAGGTTCATTAGATCGACTCAATTCTATTATGATTTGATTCCATCCTTTTTTTAATTTTATATTTGTATAACTTTGACCATCACCACCATAGTTCGGCCTTAGAATTCTTGGAGTTTCAATCTCATAAACCTTTTTTTCATTTACCCAAAGCTTAAACGGGCAGTTGGATGGTACTCCAACCCATACTTCTTTATCATTATGACTAAGTATGAAATGTTTCAAGTAAAGAACACCTTTAGAATTACCAAAATAAGGTTCAACCTTAAGTTCATTACTTTCAAAATCCACTATTTGCCATCCTTCTGTTGTATCATCGAATATCTTCTCGGAATCTAATTCCTTTTCTGACTTTAAAATAAGCCATCTACGGGCTCCCAACAAAACTAGTGGAATGTCGGTAAGATAAGGTCTGTCATGAACTTTTATATGTATGTTTCCTACATTAGATTGATTAATGTACTTAACATTTTCTACTATGATCTCAAAATTTATGACAGTTTTTCCCTGTTTTAATTCCACGTTTTCTAAGTGATCCGGATTTGCTTTCCATTGTTCTGGTAGATTAATCGTTATATCTGATTTTAATTGCATAGGATGATCGTTTTCTAACTCCAAAGATATTTTTTTTGGTTCATTAGGCTTTATTACGGGATCTGTTGTGTATTCTATCCCTGCTTTCAAAGTTTTTAGATCAAAGTTTATCTTGCAAGGAGATAAGGACCACAAATTTTTAACTTCATCCGTTGCATATAACATTTCCAAATCTAACCCTTTAGTATCAGTGCTTTTATCTATAAAAATGCCAGCATTAGAATAATTTATTAATTTTTTGCCAAGATTACATACTCTTTTTGTGAGATCATTTAAATTATCTGGGAGTTCTTTAACGTTAATGATGCCTCCCCAAGATGCATTTGTTGCTAATTTGTCACTTAAAGGTTCTGACCATTTTTTAGGAATACCCTTGGTACCATATACTATTCCTAATATTGATCCTAATGTAGCCCCTGTACAATCCGTATCATAACCACAATTTACTGCTTTACACAAAGCATCTGGTAAATCATTGCCATAAAGCAGTCCTATCGTTTGAAATCCTAAGTCTACTGGTGAATACTGAGCTATTTTACTGTACGTTTTTTTTAATACATAATTCCTTGCTTCTTTCCAGTCCATTCCGTTTTTATAAGCCTCTAAGGCGTCTTTGATAGCTACTGTAGTTTTACAATCTTTAGGAATGTAAGATAATCCTATTTCCAATAACTTCTCTTTATCACTTATCACAAAAGCAGCAGATTCTACAGCCGCATTAAACATCTCGCCATACACTGATTCCCCACCGGCGTGATCAACTATGGCATCTTCATAAGCATATTTAGCAGATATATTGGGTGCGCCTGGCGCTATACATGCCCATATTTCGGAGCGGATAGGACTTCCCATGCAATCTTTAAACCAATTGTTATAACAACCTGATACAGGAGGAATTAATCCTAATTTCAAATTCGTTTTGTTAAGCCCATATTCATCGAAATTGTATTGAATATGATCTAACCAATATTCTGCTAAATCTCTGGATGTTATTGCAAATCCTTTGTCTTCTAACGCTTTTAACCATATAAGTTGCAATTCCAAATCATCATTAGGTATGCCACCTTCTTTTAACTCTGGGTACCACCAAATATCAAACATTTCATCTTCACCGTACATTTTTTCTAAAGGAGTGCCTAATGTTCCTCCAATATTTTTACCCATCCAACATGCATAAACTTTATCGTAGTATTCTTGTTCAGAAATTTTAATCATGTAGTCTCAACTTCCTTTAATTTTTTCTTAGATTGTTCTGTGAAGTACGGCTGCTTCTGTGATGATACTTCGTGTTTTGTCATCTGAAATCTTCTCTTCATCCATAATTTGCTGGGCATATTTCAACACTTCAAGCGTATGATCCACAAGCGACTTGTCATCTCCAAAATATGCCTCTCCATCTCTTTTAAGATATCGGTTTCAGCTTGATTGTTATCTTTGTATTTCAACAGTATCACCCACTCCAAATGATTTAAAGGTATAATTAAAAGTGAATCTTTTGAAATCTCTGAACGTTCCAGGTCCGACAAATTCATCTTTGAGAATATTTGAAATCCAATTTGGTCCCATGAGATTGAACAAAGTTGTAGATGCTATGACCCTTATCTCATTTTCTCCGTTTTTGACAAGATCCGAGACATCGAAAACATATGGTTGCCAGTATTTGACACCTACGTATTTGCCATTCACATACATCTCGACATATGCGGCATTGACATCATTTAGCGTCAAATAAACTTTTTTCTTCGCAATTTCAATGTTCAAATCAGATGTGAATTCAACTTTCCCGGCGTAAAAAGGATAACCTGACTTTGTCAGATCAAAACACGATATCTTTTTTAATTCTCCGTCCATTGCAAATTCACCGAATCTCTCGCCCAAGACTTGAAAATCCCCAACTACGTATGCTGTATCAAGTTCCGTTGAATCGTAATTTTTGAAATTTTCGACTCTTACATGCGTTCCGGAACTGGTTATGTTGTTGAACTTTTTACCTTCAATTGCCAATGTATTTGTTCCCTTCCTCAAAAGTCCGGTTATGGGGATCTTCGTGAAGTTGACATCCTTCCAACTTTTGTCAGGGTCAAATGCGCCCATTTCTCCTTTTTCCTTTAAAGACTTTACCTCTTTTTGGTTTAAAGTTATCCTCTCAAGATTTTCCGCAAGTTCCACAACGGCAAAGACTTCTCCCTTCGGAACATTCAACACTTCAAACGAATAAATCACTTTGAATGGAGTGCCATCCTTTGTATCGTAAAATGGTTGCCATGCCTTTGATATATGCTCATCTTCCACAACCTTTTTCCCATCTATCTCGACGGTTACCCTATCAAGCGGTAAGACGTTTTTCTCTGATGGTTTCACATGCCAGTTCATGCTTATAACTTTTCTTTCAAGGGCGCTTTCAAATTCTATTCCGGAATCTAAAAAGTGTGGCGTTTGCGATGCATCAAGTTGATGATTCGGATAATAAAGTAACATACTTCCTGCCGGATGAAATTTCACATACATCTCTTCTCGTCCATCTTTTACAACGTACGTAACTTTGTAAACTTCTCCGGTCATCGTATCAAGAAGATATGGAATCTTTGATTCCGAAATTGAGATCCTCGCTTTGATTTCTCTTGACTCGTCTGTATTTGCAATGAAAATGGTTTTCCCTTCCTGAGAATTTCTGACATGACATATGATCTTTTCAGCATTTTCGCCGGTCATCCTGTCGGTTATCATGATTCTGTCTTTATAGTAATTATCCGTGATTTTCAACGCTTCTTCAATTGAAGAGACAACGACAGCATTTTCCGGGATCTTGACGTCTTTTTTAATCCCGTCTATTCTTGTCGGTGTGGGTGAAATGAAGATGAGCCTTTGAGGGTTAGCCTTCGAAAAACCTTCAAGAATGGCAAGCGTTGATGATCTCAAAGTTAAAGAAGGCGGTACGATAATCGTTGAATATGTGAAATTACCCACCGCAAGTTTTCCGTTTTCCACTCTTGCATGATTCTCCATGATGATCTCATCACCATAGTGGAAATCCAGCTTTGAAGCCATCAAAGATTTTGAAAGTGTCTCGAATGGTTTATCGTAGACATTTGTCTCGATCATGAAATTATTTTTCTCATGAAGCGGAGAATACTCACTCCAAACACTTGAGATCGGATGAACGATCAAAATGTCCACATCTCTTTTGCCATCAGCGGCAAAATAACTTATGCGTGCCATGTAATCTGCAAATGGTTTCTCTTTGTCCCACCAAGGCTGTTGATAAAACAAATTTGCAGGATAATCTCTTTTTCTCTCTCCTCTCATCGAGTACAAAGAAAGATGCTGATTTATGAAGTTTATCCCAAGTGCAACAAGCCAATCTGCAATCCATTTTCTGTGATAAAAACTCGATTGTTGACCTATCGTTCCAAATGCCTCGCAAAGTGTGCGTTCCTTTCCAAGTTGATCTGCAACGGATGTTAATTGTTTAGCAGTTACGAGTTGATCGAGATTTCTTCCAAGCTTGTCAATGCCGGGTTGATGCATGAATTCATAATGCGGCATCGCGGCGCCTATCCATTGAGTTTGCGAAATGAGTGTATCTTCAGCCATAAAGTGCCCAGTCATTTTAAGGTTATTCTTATCGCACCATTCGAAATATCGTTTTGTCCAACTTTCCACAAACAATCGTGTCGCTGCATCGTAAAAGTCGAACCTTATCTTCTGATAATCTCCGATTTCAAAGAACAACTCTTTTAGATGATCTTCAATTGAATAACCCTTGATCTTTTTGAAGAATTCCGGAAGAAATTCAGACCATGGAATTACCGGTATTTTATAATGACCATGCATGAGGTAACACGGTTCATCCGTGAAAATACCTGGAATTACATTTCCAAAATATTCTCCTAACGCTTTTTTGTACTTTTCGTGTGTAGATTCGAGAAAAGCATTCGTTACATTTGGGTTCATGAGATCAACGTAACTCGTTTTGTTGAACCATAGATCCCCAAGTGGATAAATGTTGACACATATTCTATAATGATGGTTTTGATAGTCGAACTCCGTTAAAGTCTCATCGTTCTCTGTCGGATCCCGATCTTCAAGCAAAACGAGCGCATGGTTTCTGTATGACTTCCCCATCTTCGGGATCTCTCCGCCGGCAAAACCCGACGGCCATTTATCTTCATCGTAGAGCCATGCATACGTTTTAGTGCGTTTGGATTCATTTGCGGCGATACTCATCAACTTCATCCAGTCAGACGAAAGATAACCTGTTACAAGACCCACTCGGCTGTGCAAAAATGTTCCGCCATAGCCTTTGTCTGCAAATTCGTCGATTTGCCTTTTCAATTCATCTTCGTC
>DYLQ01000165.1 GCA_020722015.1 Thermotoga sp.
CTCGCTCCAGCCTGAAATCGAGCTGTTTCCCAGGACGCTTTGTTGGCACGCTTTTGGCTAAACAAGACCTTCTGCTTTTGCGTAAGCCATATATGAGAATGGTTCGTTTCTCAATGTTGCTCGTTTTTCGTTTCTCTTGTCTGTCAAATAAGAAAAGACTTCAACAGCACCAAGAATACCTGCGCCTGCTAAAGTCCATTGAAGGGGAATATCAGTAATTTTTGTTGCCTGATTAACTGCTACCCCCAGAGTTGCCCATAATGCTGGAGAGTCTAACTTTATCAAAGTTTTTATTGAACCAGCAATTGTCGCAATTCTTGAATCACTCAAAACCGCTTCGAGACTGGCGAGACTTCTATCCGATTTTTCTTTGAACTTTACTAAAACCTGATGAACATCTGCTTGACTTTCACACTTCTTTATTTCAGATTGAAGGTCATCCAATGTTTGACGAAAATTGAGTAATTCATCTTTTCGCCTGTGTTTAAATTCGATAATATCAGATAAAGAAACATCATCTCTCGGAACAGGTAAAGCATTCCAAAAATTTGTTGCCAAACAAGCAACGCCATCAGTATCGCCCATCGTTTCAAATATGAGGCTTTCGTAAGCGGCGATGTCAGTTCCTGTTACCGTTGAGTGAATATCTCCATCTGCTATATGCTTTGCAAGAACAGCCATATAAAGTAATGCGGTGTTGTTTTCAAAATAACGCCATTCATAATCGTTTGGAACTCGTTTTGCTAAACCTTCTTCTTCCAAAATACGAGAAAGCCCGTGCGAGATTTTATCTTCGTGAATCTTTGAAATTAAATTTCGCCTTGACGGTGGCGGTAACCGTTTTTGAAATTTTGGAGAGTGCAGAATTTCTAAAAATTCTTGCTCAAGGTCTTGTACTTTGTTGTAGCCCTGTTTAAAAATACATTGGTCGGGAATGAAGGCTCTAAACTGACCTTCATTTTTTAGAAACTGAATATCGGGTGAATAGGGGATAAGGGCTTCATTTGAATAA
>DYLQ01000019.1 GCA_020722015.1 Thermotoga sp.
ATAGTTTGGAGGAAGGTCATTTCCGTGCATCCATGATTATTTAAGGATAAGTTCTTAGTATGTTAATTTCATAGTGGTGAAGTATTTGGCCTCGAATACGTTTAATTTTTGTCAAGCCATGCTTTTGCTTCTACTTTGCACTGCGTTTCTTGAGCCGCAAATTCCTCCTCAACAGGCATTGAAATGACCTTTTGAAAGGTCTCACGTGCAAGATCTTTTTTACCCCATTTCACGTATAGCATCGCAAGTTCGTAATAGCCATAAACGTAACCAGGATCTATAGAAAGACCTTCTTTAAAGAGTTCTTCGGATTTCTCAAAATTGGCAAATGGCCATGGTGTATCTCTATATCTCATGGCAAGCGCAATGTAAGCACGGTAAAGTTTTGGATCAAGTTTTATGGATTTGTTTATGTAACTGTCGAAATCTCCGAGCATAAATAAACTTTGTATTATCCCTTTATACTGGGCAAGGCGACCTATTGCTGCACCGGCAACAAAATTCAGATAAGCGTTGTCCGGTGTCATCTTGAGTGCCAACTTGGCATAATCAATGGAATTGTTGAAATAAGAAGCCTTTTTGTCTTTCGGGGCGCCCCACAAACCATATTCAGTGCATGCATCGGCAAGCAACGTTAAAAGTGTAGCGCTTTTGGTAAGATTCGGCAAATTTTCAATCCGATTTATCAGATTCAACATGCCAGTCGCGTTTTGAGATGCTCTGTAATTGTAAAAATCTTGACTTAAACTCGATCCTAAGGCTATTAAAGACAAACTCAAGATGAAAAAAACAATTAACAGTTTTCTCATATCTACCCCCTAATCGATCAAATTTTGTTCTCTAAGTCTTTTGAGAAGATATTCAGATTGTGCTTTTAGATTCTCTTTTATGCCAAATTCTTCCGACGCTATCTTTACAGCATCATCGAAGTCGAAACCGAGATCGAGAAAGTTAAGAAACTCATCTTTGTAATCTCTGTATGCTGGATATGCTTTTAAAACTTTAAATTCCCAATCCTTGTCTGTTTCATCCATCCACAAGTCTCCCAAAGGGCCTTTGAATTTTTTCACCCTTTTCCGTTTGGGAAGTTTTTTCATGTCGACGTTATTTTTCAGGTAAGCTTTTATGTCTGCCACATCGGCATACTTTGAAAACATATCAAGACTTTTGTAAGTTCTAAATCCAATCCAATTTTTAACCGTTTCATCTGTTAAAGCGTTCGATATGAATTTTCCAAGGATCTTTTCGGCAGTTTTATTGGATGATTCCCTCGTCATACCTTCTAAAATATCCGCCAGAGTTTCGAGTACGGCACTTCCTATCCAATTGAAGGATTCGACACATGATTTATCCGGTGTGTCTTCGCTCGTGTGATAATATCTATCGGGCCATTGTGTTAAAGATACGGATTGAACGCCGATCGTCGAATCCACGAAGATGTAGTGATCAGATCCTCCGGAATAATGACCGGACTTTATCCTGAACTTTGGATTTTCGAGATGAGCTTCCATAAGTTCATTTACAAAAGACGGCAAAGACCATGGCGTTGCGGATACATCAAGCGCAGACCCGGTCATCACTTGATTTTCTCCGACCATATCGAGGTTCAAATCGAACTCAAAATCTGTTTTGTGATCGGTAAGATATGCAATTGTTCCATACATTTCAGGTATCCACAGGGCAATTATTTCACGATCTATATCAAACTTTCGAAGTGTCCTGACTATTTCGGCAAGCAATGCAGATCCGCTTGCGTTGTCATTTGCGCCTGGTTTGGGATGGCACAGATGGGCAGTTAAAATTATGGGCTTGTCTTTTCTTTTTCCAACGCTTCCAACACGCGCTTCAAGAATTTCAAGTTCATCGGTTCCTCTGTCAGCATCGACAAAGGCTTCTATGTACAAATTTTTCTTTGCGAGATTTTTTAAATATTCGTATTGGTTGTAAGATAAAGCAAAGCCTACCACACTTTCGTCGGATTCAACGGGAAACGACGTGTAATTCACGGCATTAGGAAGCATTTCAGGACTTCTGTTTATCGAAGGCTCTTGGGCTCTCATGAAATATGAAAGCACGAGTCTTGCCCCGAATTTCTTTGCCATTTTGTAAACCCTGGCAGGATCTCCGCATGCAAGAATTGCTTTGCCATGGACATCCTTTTTGTAATCTTTTTCATCTTCTCCATGTTCGACATCCACAACTTTGAGTTTTTCGATCCCATTCGTTTTCCCAGAAAGGAAAACGGCGCTTATCGGAGAAAGCGCAAGAGAGCCAACAATGTAATTACCATTTGAGATTTTCAAAAATCCATCTTTCAAATTCCATCCATGTGGCATCTTCCAAGTTTCGTAAGATTTGTTAAGTGGGTATCTTAAAATTTGAGATTCCCCAATGAACCTTTGGATCGTCTCTATTGCTTTTGAAAATCCTATGCCTCCTTTTGATCTGTGAAATTTCGATAATTCCCATTCCAAATCAAGTGCATTTTGAGGAAAAAATTCTTTTAAAAATTCTTCTCTCATAATCCCACCTTCTTTGCAAAATTATACCAAACTTTGGAGTTAAATCGAAGATCATGTTAAAATTAAGAAGAATTATACTAAAATTTTTTTCAAGACTGAGATATACTAAATCAACTTTAAATCGGATAGGATTCCCGATCAGGTCGGGAATGACACGGTGTCTGGTCCTCGCTGCGCTGCGGAGACCACCTACAAGACAAGCGTGGAGGAAGGGACTATGAAAAAGGTGTTTTTTCTGTAACCCCTTCTCTTAGTATCATAGGAGGAGGGGAGATATATCTGAAAAAATTCATAAAATTTTTGTGCTCGAGAGACGAAATCGATAAAATAACAGTAGCATACCCAAACATACCGGGTCTAAAAGATTTTTGGGCAGACATTGAATCAAAAAAGATCGAATTTATCAACTATCGTTTTGACTCTCTTACCGTTGACAAAAATTTTCTCAATTTGAATTTTTATAGGCTCCTAAAAAGAGAGAGACGAGTCGTGGAAGAAAAGGTAAAAAGAGAAAATTACGATTTACTTTTTGCGCATGCTCCAACGGATGTTCTCATCTTAAAGAACTTTTTGGAACAAACAAGTACCATCTTTTACAGTGCCATACCTTCATACGCACGTGTCTGGCCATTCGAAATTGCGATCGTAAAATATCTTGAAAGGTTAAGAAAAGTGATATGTGTAAGTGAATTCATGCAAGATGAGATAAAGCGTATTTTACCCTCGAAGAAAAATATTTACATGATTCACAATGGCATAGAATTGGAAAATTTAAAATCAAATCCACCGACCAGTGTGAAAAATATCGGCGTAGTTGCAAGATTTGAAAGAGAAAAAAACGTTGTTTTGGCGATCAAAGTTTTTAGATTTCTTATAAAAAAATATGGTTATCTTTCCTTGCATCTTTTTGGAGATGGTAGCAAAAAGAGAACCGTGGAAAACTTTGTCAGAAGAAATAAAATCAAAAGTGTCTATTTCCATGGTTTCGTCAAAAATACGGATGAAATTTATTCGAAAATAGATTTGCTTGTAGTACCGTCGAAAATGGAAACTCTTTCACTTGTCATTTTTGAAGCCATGTCCAGAGGCATCCCAGTTGTGGCTTCAAATGTGGGTGGTATCCCGGAGATAATCAAAGATGGGTACAACGGATTTTTGGCAGAACCGAATGTCAAAAGTTTTATTGACAAAATAACAAGAATCATAGAGAACCCAGAAATTATAAATGATTTTGGCAAAAATTATGCTCAAACTCTTTCGAAATTTGATATCAGGGAAAAATTTGAGGATCTTTACAAAGTTCTTTTTGATCAAGCTTGAATTTCTTACAAAATGTTGAAGATCAAAAACAATAAAAGATCGTTATTATGTTTCAAGTATGGAGGTACTAAAATGAAAATTTCGATCGTGATTCCGGCTTACAACGAAGAAAAATCAATAGAGAAGACCATAAAAACTCTTTTAAACCAAAGTTATAAGGACTTTGAGATTACAGTTGTGGATAACAACAGCAAAGATAAGACATACGAGATCGCTTCAAAGTACGTTAGAACGGTAAATGAATCAAAACAAGGTTATATCTTTGCCGTGAAACGTGGAATTGAAGAGACACACAATGAAATTTTAACGATATGCGATGCCGATTCTTTGTATCCAAGAAGATGGCTTGAGAAAATGGTTAAATCTTTTAACGACAAACGTGTGGTCGCAACATACGGAACGGCCATGTTTTACGACACGAATAAATTCACGGCACTTGTAAGCCTTGTGTTTTACACCGTTTTCCTTTGGATCTCTAAAATGCTTGGTCTCGATAACACGGCAGGCTTCAATTTTCTTTTTAGAAGGGAAGCTTATAACGCAGTTGGAGGTTATGACGAAAATTGGAAATGGGGAAGCCCAGACATAGATCTTGGAAGAAGACTTAAGAAGATTGGAAAGATAAGGTTAAGAAACAAAATCGTATTTACTTCCGCAAGAAGATTTAAAAAGGGTGGATTTCTGAATACAACGAAGATGTTCCTCAGAATGTGGAGGCAGATGTTAAAAAACAAAAATCCAACCGTAAGTTACGATGAATACAATAAAACAAGAAATTGAAAGGTCTCACCTCTGAGACCTTTCTGTTTTGGATTTACAGATGTTTTTTGAACCAATCGAGTATAAGATCCAGCCTTTTAATTCTGTGGTAAGGCTTACCCGATCTTGAAAGTTCATGGCTTTCGGACGGGAAAAGTGCAAGCTTCGTTTCTTTGCCGAAATATCTTAAAGCTGTGAAGAATTGAAGTGCTTCGACCATGTAACATCTGTAATCTTCCATCGAATGGATGAACATTATGGGTGTTTCAACGTTCTTTACATAGGTAAGAGGAGACATCTTCGCGTATCCGTCAGGATTCGACCAGGGATCGCCGCCAAGTTGATCTGGGCCGAAGAAGTATCCTATATCCGTTGTACCAAAAAAAGATACCCAGTTGCTTATCGAACGTTGCGAGACGGCAGCCTTAAACCTATCTGTCTGAGTTACAACCCAGTTTGTCATGTATCCACCGTAAGATCCACCTGTAATTCCGAGACGCTTTTCGTCTACGAAGTCAAAACGTTTTACAGCTTCGTCCACCACTTCCATTATGTCCTTGTAATCCCTTTTACCATACGCTCCGTGTATATAAGAAAATTCCTCTCCATATCCGTCACTTCCCCTTGGATTGGAGAACAAAACGGCAAAGCCATTTGAAGTCAAGATTTGAAATTCAAGGAAAAAGGCATTACCATAGGCTGTTCTTGGTCCTCCGTGCACTTCAAGAATTGTCGGATATTTTTTTCCACTTTGAAAACCAACTGGCTTCATGATCCACGCATCTATCTTTTTGCCATCCGAAGAGGTAACTTCAAAGTGTTCTGGAACGGAAATCGAAAAGTCCTGGAGATCGTTAAACCTTGAGAGCCTTTTTTCTTTTCCATTTTTATAAAGGTAGAGTTCATCCAAAGACGCGAAATTCATAGACAAAAAGGCGATATTCCCGTTGGGGGCAACGCTGAATCCAGATATCGATCTTTCTCCGTTGATGATCTCGGTTACTTTTCCATCAAAGAATTTGTAAATTTTGGAAACCGGCCCATCGGTCATCATGAAATATATGCCTTGATCTCTCCAAAAAATTTCGTTGGGAGAACCGCCACGAGAATCACTGTTTATGGAGTTTCCCTTTGCCAGATCGATATCGCAGAGTTTTTTGAAATCACCGCTTAAATCCGTTACCCATAATCTTTCGTTTGTGAAAGAGCCGTGCTTTAGATCCGAAATCATGGCTGCTATTTCCCTTGAATCTGGACTCCAACATATATTTCCAACAGATACATCCGAATTTGTGATTTTTTTAGGTTCTCCAAATCCTATCTTTAAAATAAAAAGGTCTGACACAAGCGGAACATGTTCTAAATCAAGCGCTTCGATGAATGCAATGCTTTTACCATCGGGAGAAGGGGCAAAGGTGAATATCTCTCCTTTTTCGTTTGTCAGACGTTTTTTTGTTCCATTTTTGTTGACAAGGTAAAGCTGAACTTTAACATCGTTTATAAATCCTTCTCCATTTGACCAAAAGGGTATTTCTTTTATTTCATGTACGTCATCTTTTTGTTCTCCCTTTATTTGCTTTCTTTTTGCTCTCAAAGCAACCGATAAGATCAATTCTTTTGAGTTAAGCCATGCAAGATCCGTTATTTGATCGTCAAAATGTACGATTTTAACAGCTTCTCCTCCGTCGGATCTTATGATCATCAAATCGGAACCGTTTTCATCCTTATCGGAAGAAACAAAGGCTATCTCTTTTCCATCAAAAGACCATCTTGGTGAACTGTTTGAAGGTCCTTTTGTGAATTTAAATATGCTGTTTCCGTTGTACATGTAAATCGACTTGTCATATCCATCTTTTTTGTCATTTGATGTACTTAACGTAAATGCAATCCTGTTTCCGTTTGAATCTATCTGCGGGTTTCCGGCAAATTTAAATCTCAAAAATGTTTTTGATGAAAATGTGCTCATTAAGATCATTCCTTTCCATTCAATTTTGAAACAATTATATCAGATCGATCTTGACAATATCTCTCCCAGTTTGTATAATCATCTTACGGATATGACTTGATTTAAGGAGGTTATCATGAAACGTACGTATCAACCTAAACGCAGGAAAAGAGCCAAAACTCATGGATTTCTTTCAAGGATGAGCACAAGTTCTGGGAGAAGAGTTTTGAGTAACAGGCGAAGGGCTGGAAGAAAAAGATTAACGGTTTGAATTCTTTTGAAATAACAAATCGTATCAAAAGAGAAAAAGATTTTCAGAAGGTTTTATCCGAAGGTCAAAGTGTATCAAACGAGTTGTTGTTGATGAAGTATCTTCGCAACGATCTTGGACAGCCAAGAATGGGAATAATCGTATCAAAAAAATTTGGAAAGGCCCATGTCAGAAATCGGTTCAAAAGATACAGCCGGGAAGTTTTCAGAACAAATAAGCCTAAAGATGGAATTGATATTATCGTTATTCCCAAAAAAGGTTTGAAAGGTTACTTCGGAAGCATGAGTTTTGGTACATTTAGATCTTCTTTTCTTTTTTTGATCGGCACTTTAGAAAGAACGGTTTCAAATGAGATTTAGAGATATTTTGATCAAGCCGATAAAGCTTTATCAAAAATACATCTCTCCGTTGAAGCCACCTTCTTGTAGGTTCACACCCACTTGTTCTAATTACGCCATCGAGGCCATAGAGAGATTTGGTGTTTTAAGAGGCCTTGTGCTTTCTGTTTGGCGCATTTTAAGATGCAATCCGTACAACAAAGGGGGAGAAGATCCCGTACCAACAAAATTCATCATTGGAGGTAAACACAGGTGACAAAGAAACTGTTCTTGCTCATATTTTTTATAGTTGCCGTTTCAACTTTTGCCTTTGCATTACCGGAGGTGGATGTTGCCGTTTCTTCTAACACGGCAACTGTTACGACCAAACTGTACCAATATGGTATAGATCTTAAAACTGGCTTTTTAACAAATGAATACAGTGTTTTTTACGAGCATGTTCATTCTTGGTCCAATACCGGTGACGGATTGGTCTTATCTTACGACGGTAAACCTTTAATTCCAACGAGTTGGTCATTCGATGATCATGAAAATAAGAGTTTCACAACAACTTCGAATGTCACAATTAACTTTTTTTACGATGTTAACGGGCAAAAAGTGCAAAAAACCATAACATTTGTCAACAATCCGAATTATGAGATCATCGTATCGGTAAAAGCGCCAAGTAATTTGCAACTTGGATTGACCTTCCCAACTCTCGAATCGCATTTCAATCGTGATGGAGGGAATATATTTGGTTCCTTTTATTCTCAAAAGGGGATCATTGCGTTTTCTTCGATCACAAATGGAACTTTTAACGGAAATGGTGAAGCGACCTTTTCCGGCAATTTAACGTCTAAAATCTACATGGGCCCTGTGAAAAATACCTTGATTTTTTCGGTTTTCCCTCAGCAACAGAACATCATTTCTCAATTCATAGGGACATACCCAGGAGCCGAACCGTGGTATTCATGGTTTATGTACGTATTTGTGGTATTTCTCAACTGGTTGTACGACTTAACGGGTAATTACGGATGGGCGATAATTTTATTTGGAGTGATAATCAGAGTTGTGCTTTACCCACTCTTTCATGTTCAAATGAAGTCCATGTTGAAAATGCGCGATTTGCAACCAAAGATTCAGGAACTACAGAAAAAATACAAAGATCCAAAAAAGATGCAAGAAGAACAGATGAAACTTTTCAAGTCCGAAGGCGTGAATCCAGCGGGAGGATGTTTGCCGCTTTTAATTCAATTTCCAGTACTTGCGCTTTTGTATTACGTCATTTTCTACTCCAGAGAAGTCTTTGCTTACAATCCTCAATTTTTGATCTGGAACGATCTTTCAGTTGGTGGCTTAAGAGTTAACATTCTTCTACTCCTGTTGATAGTCATTTTCACAGTTTGGTCTTCTTTATGGACGAGTACAAAACCGAGTCAGGTTTGGTTGGCAGCCGGCATGTCAGCTGTCATGGAATTCATATTCATAGGATTTCCAGTTGGTCTTTTCCTCTACTACACCACTTTTTCTGGGATGCAAGTCTTAACGAGTTATGTGGCTGCCAGAATATACCATATGAAAGGTATAACATGGCGTGAAGTCTTCGGAATGAATCCAAAAGTTCAATGGGGAGACAAGAAATGGAAAAAGAATTAGAGTCAAGAAGTGTAGAAGAAGCTCTCGAACTTGCATGTAAGGAATTGAAGGTCAAAAGAGATGAAATCAATTTTTCCATTGTACAGGAACCATCGAAAGGGTTCTTGGGAATAGGATCAAAGAATGCCATTGTTAAAGTCTCACTCAACGATAATTACAACATAAGGATTATCAAAGACTTTCTTCAACAGATACTCAAATTTTACAATCAAGACGGCGAAATAATCGTTGACGTGCTTAAAGAAATGTCAACGTACGCCGTGAAGGTGAAATCGAAAAATGCCCTTTCCAACTTCATAGGTAAACATGGAAGAACTATGGAGTCAATCGAACATCTTCTGTCCGTTCACATCAACAAGATGAATGATCATAAAATCTCCATTTTTTTGGACGTCAACGATTACAGGATAAAAAGGGAAGAGTTCATCAAAAAAATGGTTAACGATGCAATCATCAAGATTAGAAAGCAGAACGTAAAAAGAATATCTTTAGAACCAATGGATGCCAGAGAGAGAAAGATCGTGCATGAGATCCTTTCCCATAATGACGATCTGAAAGCCTATTCCGTAGGCAATGAACCATACCGTCATATAGTCATAGAGAATTTAAAAGTTAGAATTTAAGAAGGTGATTGTGTTGAAAAAGTTAATCGAATCAGTTCCAAATTTCAGCGAAGGACGTCGTAAAGATGTTGTGCAAGAGATCATAAAAGAAGCCGAAGAAACTCAAAACGTGTGGGTTTTCGATTGGTCGATGGATGAAGATCATAACAGATCCGTCGTTACCATTGTCGGGGATCCCCAAGCTGTTACGGAAGCCATATTCAAAATGTCAAAAAAAGCCGTTGAACTCATAGATCTAAGACATCATACTGGTGAACACCCAAGGATGGGGGCAGTGGATGTGATTCCCTTCGTTCCGATAAAGGGTACTACAATGGAAGAATGTGTTGACATTTCGAAAGCAGTCGGTAAAAGAATCGGTGAAGAGTTAAATGTGCCCGTTTACCTTTATGAAAGATCGGCCACGAGTAAATCGAGAGAAAATCTTGCCGATATAAGAAAAGGAGAATTCGAAGGCTTTTTCGAAAAGATCAAATCTCCAGAGTGGTTGCCGGATTTTGGTCCAACAGAAGTCCATCCTACAGCAGGGGTAGTGGCGGTCGGAGCGAGGGAGTACCTTATAGCTTTCAACGTTAACCTTGGCACAAAAGACATCAAGATAGCCGAAAATATAGCAAAAAGCGTGAGAAATTCATCTGGAGGATACAGATTTATCAAGGCCATTGGAGTTGAGCTTAAAGAAAAAGGCTTAGTCCAAGTATCGATGAACATGACGAATTACAAAAAGAGTCCCCTTTACAGGGTTTTTGAAACGATAAAATCAGAAGCACAAAGGTATGGAGTATCAATCGTTGGATCTGAAATAATCGGAATGATGCCAATGGACGTCATGATTCAAACGTGCAATTTTTATCTGAGAATAGATGATTTTTCCGGTGATAAGGTGATAGAAAATAAGTTACTTGACAAACTCAGCGAATCTTGAAATAAGAGACGTGAAGATCGTTACCGCTACCGGTACTTCTCCGGTGATCGATTGTGCTCTTAAAACTTTCATTGGAAATATAAAGATCGTAGATGGCAAAATAGTCTCGATAAGCGGTGAACGTTCGGCATCTAAAGATGTTTTTGAAGGTGCCGGTATGCTTGCAATTCCGGGCTTTGTCGATCCTCATACGCATATACCCTTTGTTGGAGATAGGGTTAAAGAGTTTTTGATGAGATCCAATGGCGCTAAATATGCTGAGATTTTAAAGGCTGGGGGCGGTATTTATTCCACAGTTGATTCGGTAAGAAAATCCTCTGTCGATGATCTTGTCATGTCCGGACTTAAGCATGTAAAATGGTTTTTGAAAAGCGGTGTTACAGCCATTGAGTGTAAGAGCGGATATGGACTTGATTTTGAAAATGAAATTAAGCAACTTGAGGCGATAAAACTCATTTCTGAGAATACCCCTCAAAAAATAGTTCCAACTTTTTTAGGCGCGCACGCCATTCCTTCCATGGGAGAAAAAGCGTATATCGATGAATTGAAACGCATGTTGGATTTTGTGAAAGAAAAAAATCTCGCACAATTCGTAGATATATTTTGCGATGAAGGTGCTTTCTCGGTTGAAGGTGCTTCCGAATATGTGAATTATGCAAGATCAAAGGGCTTTAAAGTAAGAGTTCATGCAGACGAACTCTCGTCCAATGGATTTGCAGGAATCGCCTCTGATCTCGGCGCTGTAAGCGTTGATCACCTTGCCATGTGCTCGAAAGCAGAGATAGAAAGCATGGCTCAAAACAAAACCGTGGCAGTTTTGCTTCCGTTGACGAGTTTTTATCTTAAAAATGCTTTTGCCCCTGCCCGTATGATGTTAAATGAAGGCGTGCCAATAGCCCTTGGATCTGATTTTAACCCTGGTTCTAACACTTTTTATTCGCCATTTCTGAACATTCACTTAGCCGTTAATTACCTTGGAATGACTCCCGCAGAGGCATTTATCGCTCATACACTCAACGCCGCTTATGTTATCGGCCTTGGGCAGGAATGCGGAACGATAGAAGTTGGTAAGAGAGCAGATATCGTTATAATCGATGTACCAGACATAAATTACATCCCATACATGCCGACCAATGAACTTGTAAAAGCCGTTTTTGTAAATGGAGTTGAAGTTTTTGAAAATAGAGATAATTTCTCCTGGCAAAATTAAAAATGATTTCATTTCAGTTGGATTCCAAGAATACCTCAAGAGACTAAAAAAGTTCGCGAAAATCACATTTACAGATCTCGGTTCGTCTCATGCCTTTGATCAACAAACATGTGTTGAAGAAGAATCAAAAAAACTGCTAAAATATATAGGTAAGAGGAAATTTACATTGCTTGATGCAAATGGAATCGAAATGAACACATCGGAATTTTCTGCTTTTATAAAAAGAGAGAGCGAAGGTAATGGAGAAATACTTTTTGTGGTTGGCGGGATTTACGGTGTTTCTGAAGAGATCAAACAACTTGCAAATTTTAAACTTTCTCTCTCACGTATGACTTTCACACATTCGATGACATTGCTTTTGCTCGTTGAACAAATTTACAGGGCAATGAAGATCATATCAGGTCAACCGTACGATCATTGAAAGGGAGGTTGTTTCAATTGGAGAGTGATCCGCTGAGTAGCACTTACATGCTTTGGGGAATAATTTTGATTTTAATCTTGCTTGGATTATCTGCTTTTTTCTCCGCTTCTGAAACTTCTATGCTTAGCGTAAGCAGAAAAAAACTTCGTGACGCTATAAGCAGCGATTCTGAAAACATGAATTTTGAAAATCAATTAAAAACTTCGAACAGATATCTGACCGTTATACTTGTGTTGAATAATTTGGTGAATATCCTGCTTTCTTCTTTTGCGACTATCATGGCAATTCAACTTTTACCGAAAAACACCTCGGAGGGGGTTGTCGTTACCATCGTGACAATTGTAGTTACGATTGTTATAATCGTTTTTGGCGAAATAACCCCTAAACTTTACGCAAGATCCAACGCGGCAAGATTTTTTAATTTATCCTTTTCGACGATTAAATTCTTAGATGTGATTTTGAGGCCGATAACCTTAGGCCTTAATGGCTTTTCAAATCTTATAAATAGAGTGCTTACAAAAAATCGTAGCGTTGAACCATTTATTTCAAATGAGGATATACTTTTTGAGATAGACACCGGAAAAAATATGGGAGTCATAGAAGAAGAGGAAGGTGCTATACTTAAAGGTGCTTTGAAACTAAAGAGTACCTACGTCAAGGAAATCATGGTGCCCCGCATTGAGATGGTAACCTTGGAATCGATAAATACACTCACAGATGCGATAAAGAAATTCGATGAATCTAAATATTCAAGATTGCCGGTTTACACTGAAAATGTCGATCATATAATAGGAATATGTTACTCGAAAGATATAATTTCCGTATTAAACTCAAAGGGTAAAGAAGCACTTGACAAATTTCAGGTAAAAGATGTGATAAGGGCACCGTATTTTGTGCCTGAAACAAAAAAAATAGATGATTTACTCCACGAAATGAGGTACATGAAGATGCATATAGCCATCGTTGTCGATGAGTACGGCGGAACGGCAGGTCTTGTAACACTTGAAGATGTACTTGAAGAATTAACCGGAGAGATATTCGACGAATACGATGTGGAAGAGGATAAAGTTCCGATAGTCAAAGCAGATAGAAACACGTATATCGTGAGTGGCTTGACTCCGATAAATAACCTCGAAAGAGAAATCGGAATTTCATTTCCAGAAAGTGAGTTTGAGACAATAGGAGGGTATCTCCTAAAAATATTCGAAAGGGTACCAAAACCCGGCGAAGTCGTGGAAACAAATGATTTTACAGCTAAAATCATCGAATCTAACAGGTTAAGGATAATAAAAGTAGAGATCAAATTGAAAGGGATGAATGGCATTGACGGATCAAGAACTGATAAAGAGAGCTGAAGAAGCGAAAGAAAAAGCTTACGCTCCGTATTCCAGCTTTAAAGTTGGCGCCGCCGTCGAGACCGAGTCAGGGATGATATATACAGGATGCAATGTGGAAAATTCATCTTTTGGTTTGAGCATGTGTGCGGAACGTGTTGCCATTTTTAAGGCCGTCAGTGAAGGCCAAACGAAATTCAAAAAAATTGCCGTAGTTGCGAACACAAAAGGTCCTGTCTCACCATGTGGAGCATGCAGGCAGGTCATGTCTGAATTTGGGAATTTCGAAGTCATACTTGCAAACGATGATGGGGAAATAGCACACACCACCGTCGATCTTTTACTTCCCGGGGCTTTTGATTTAAGGAGGGATGGAAATTGAAAAAGATGGTATCTCTGATTTTCATTTTCTTAAGCGTTATGTCTTTTGCACTTGCAAAAGATGTGTTATTTGCCTATCAAGGTGATGCCAATACAAAATCAGTAGCGGTCATAGGTACTTTCAACGATTGGTCGGCAACGTCCGATGTCATGAAAAATGCTTTTGGCACAGTATGGATGACGAAAATAGATCTTCCTGACGGGATGTATTATTACGCTTTTCTTGTTGATGGCCATGTGATAACGGATCCGGCTAATCCCAAGACCGTTTCAAATGGAAAGGGTGGATATTATTCCGTTTTGACGGTCGGAAATTACGTCATGCCTACCGGTGAACTTAACAGCGGTGTGATTCATGAAAATTACGTACATTTCGATCCGTATTCCTTGAAATACGTCGATCCGGCTTCGACAAAAACGATATTCTTTTTCATAGAAACACTTCACAACGATGTCGATAGCGCAAATTTGGATGTCAACGGTTCTATTTATCCGATGACAAGGATCGTCATGAATCAATACACAGATATGTTTAGGGCAGAATTTCATCCAAGCTCTTACACTTTTGGCTATAAATTCATACTTCAAAACGGAAAAACAAAAGTTGAAGTTGGATCAAGTGGAATTGCCACATCCTCTGATTTTTTCACGTTCAATTTTGCCTCTCCTACCGTTAAAATTTTAAACGTTCCGAAATGGTCCGAAGGTGCCGTTGTTTATGAGATATTCCCCGAAAGATTTTGGGACGGGAATCCATCCAACAATCCGGCCGGAACATTAGCCTGGGGCGGTACTCCAACAAATACCGACTTTTTTGGCGGAGATCTCAGGGGAATAATAGATCATGTCGATTACTTAAAATCGCTTGGTATAAATGAACTTTATACAACGCCGATCTTTGAGGCGCCTTCAAATAACAAGTACGACACCGAAGATTACATGAAGATAGATCCACATTTCGGAACTTTGCAAACGTTCGAAACACTCTCCGAAGATCTCAAAAAAGATGATATTCACTGGATTTTAGATGGAGTTTTCAACCATACCGGTACTGAATTCTTTGCCTTTAAGAATTTACTTGAATACCAACAAGAATCTCCTTACAAAGATTGGTATTTCGTGCTTAAATATCCGGTAATAGAGATGCCGGGATATTACAGAACATTTCAGGAATACGCATCGCTTCCGAAGTTAAACGTGATGAATCCCGCTGTTCAAAAGTACTTAAAGGGAGTCATAGATTATTGGACACCGAAAGGAATAAGCGGATGGAGAATAGATTCCGCAAATGTCATATCAGACCAATTTCTTGTCGATCTTTATGGATGGATTCACGGTGTAAATCCCAATTCTTTGGATGTCGCTGAGATATGGACAAATACATCCGCGTGGTTCGATGAAGGTGCTTTTAACTCCGTCATGAATTATCTTTTCCAGGGGGCCGCTTACAACTTCATAATTTATGGTACAGGAGCCAAATCATTTGTTGACAGTACAAACGCCTACCTTAACACGTATCCTCCTCAACTTTGGAATTCGCTTTGGAATCTAATAGATAGTCATGACACTCCAAGGGCCATGACAGCTGCGAATGGAAATCTCAACAAAATGATGGCACTTGTTGGTTTGCAAATGACCTTTCCAGGTGCTCCCATGATATATTACGGAGATGAAATAGGCATGACGGGCGGTAACGATCCTCTGAATCGTGGTTGCATGATATGGGATAAAAGCAAATGGAATATGAAACTGTTCGATTGGTACAATCTTTTGATAAAGATCCATGAAGAAAATTCGGTTCTTAGATATGGAAATTACATTCCAATCATGACTGACAAAAATGTTTTGGGCTTTGAAAGGTCTTACGGTGATCAAACCCTTTACGTTTTTATAAATGGTGGAGACACAGCTCAAAAGATAGCAACGTCACTTTCTGGAAAATTTGAGGATCTCGTTGATGAATCGATTTTTAAAGCAGATGGAACGTTGAATCTGGTAATGCAACCTTACCAAGTTATGATACTCAAAGAATCTGATAAATGATGGTTGAAAGACTTCGGAGGTGGAGGTGAATCACATGAAGAAATTAATCTTTTTGGTTTTGGGAATTACGTTGTTCTTTTCCGTAAGTTTTGCTTTCACAAATTTACTCGTGTACGATCAAATGGCTCTTATCTCTTCCAATATTACAATCAAAATGGGAGGAGACTCGCTTATGATCCCGACTACTAATGGTGCAATGCCAGAATCGTTGCTCATTTCTTCGGATAGTTCTTACGAGTACCACACGGCGGACACTTACACGCTTGAATACTTTCTTAAAAGATTTTTGGGAACGACAGTTCAGTTTGAGTTCACGAGCAACTCAACTGAGACGGTAAAAAGCGTACGCATACTTTCTTACAATCCAATCATAATTCAAAACGTAAATAATGGAAAGGTATATCTTTCTCCTTCGGGTCAATTCGTATTCCCTTCTCTTCCACAGATCGACTCTCAAAATTATTTTCTTGTCTCAACGGCTTCTACTTCTTTGTCATACTCTTACATGACAAACGGAATAGGATGGAATGCATACTACGCGCTTAACATAGAAAACAGTTCGATGAACGGCAAAATAGAATTATGGAATAAGACCGACACGGCATTCAAAGATTTCAACCTTGCATTTCTTTCCGGAACTCCTTTCACGCCGAATCCTCAACCTCAGATGGTGAAAGCCTTTAACGCCGTGTATGAAGCTTCGCCTTCGGTTCCGTCCGCGCAAAATATCGAAGGATATAAAATCTACAATTACGGGCATGTGAATGAACTCGATTCCAATTCTGCGCGCTTCCTTCCTTTGTTTTCCGAAAAGGTTAAAATCGAAAAGTTGAACATCGTCTATAATCCGTCTCAAAATCTTGAAAATGCGGTACAAGTTGCCAAAGTTTCCCACAATTTTGCCATACCGTCAGGCACAGTCAGCCTTTATACGACAAAAGAAGGGATGACTTACTTCCTTGGTCAGACGAATGTCACAGACACCGCATCTATGGTTTCACTCGATCTTCAATACGGTCAGAACTTCGATTTGAGCGCAAAACAGATTGAGATCCAAAAAACAATGGTCGCAAAGAACCTTTACGGTCATGTCTATCAGATAACGGCCGTTAATTCATCATCTAATGCCCAAGGAGTGTGGATATACATCTCCGTTCCGTCCGATGCGATTGTAACTTCGACGCCGACGAATATTCAATTCGAAAGGCCATCGGCAACGCAAATACGCTTTTACGTTAATTTAAAGCCCAATTCAGAGGAAGTGTTCACGTACGGATTACAAACAAGTTATTGATGAACTGAGGAAACTCAGAACTTTCATGGTGAGCCGTCAAAGGGCGGCTCACATAGAAAGAATGGAAGAAGATGCCATATCTTTGGCCAAAGCGCATTCTGTCGATGTAGAAAGGCTAATGATATGTGTTGATGCTCATGATCTTTTCCGTGATGTCAAACCAGAAAAGCTTAAAAAAATCGCAAATCTTTGGAATATTCAAATTACACCGGTTGAAAGGCATGTCCCGCTTCTTCTTCACGGGAAAATATCATCCGAATATCTCAGAAGACATTTTAAAATAGAAGACAAAGAAATTTTAGACGCAATTGCCTATCACACTTCCGGAATGCCTACTTATTCGCCCATTGTTATGGCGATGTTCATACTTGATTCAACGGAATCGGGAAGAGAATTTGAAGGAGTCGAAGAGCTGAGGCAAATAGCCATGATTTCTTTAAGAAAGGGATATGAAGCGATAATCAAAAATAAAATCATTTATGCTGTTACCAATGATCTTTTGATATTGCCAGAAAGTGTGGAAACTTGGAATAATTTAAGGGGAATAAAAAATTGAAAAATGTCATTCTATTGTTATCTGTAATTTCGATGATCTTCGGTATCATCATTTCTTCTGCTTTGCTTTATCCATTCTTTGAAATGGGATTTAGCACCATAGCCAACGAATATCCAAATTCTAAGGTTTACATGCTCTCTTTGATAATTGGAAATTCTGGAATTTCTACCATAGAGATAGTTGGTATGGATCTTACCACAAAAAATCTCATAATAGTTAATGTTCCAAATGATCTGACGTTCCATGGACAAACCATCTCCAAAATTTATCAAGAGTTTGGAATAAAAAGAATGGAAGAAGCGATCGAAAAAGAAAGTGGATTGAAGCTCACAGATTACATGATATCGACAAAGAGTGCCCTTGAAAATTACGAAAGCGGTTTAAATTACAACACCATAGGTGATCTTTTCAACAATCTTGAGAAGAATTCTAAATTAGAAGATCCTATTTCTATCTTTCATGCCTTTAAAAGTTTTTCGAGTAATTTCGTAAGCACGATAACGTTGACAAAATTCATAAGGCTCTTGAGATTTATTGAGACAAAGCCGGTTATTTCAAGTATATCTTATCCTTCAATTTACATCAACGGTTCGATCGTCACAGACGAAGGAGAATTGAAAAATTTTGCGATGGAAATGGAAAATTGTGCACCGTTCCACAATCCATTTTCTATAAAACCTGTGATCATAAATTGTACAAATGAAAATCCAACCGCTTTTTATCAGAACAACTGGAGTAAATGGTCCCAAAATGGCTATAACTTCGATTTAATACCCGAAATATGCGGCAATTTTTCCGGAGAAAATGTGGTGCTTTCCCTTTCAGATGCAACATGGAAGACGATTGCACTTAAGTCCGCTTTATTGAAGATATACCCTAAATTGAATTTTAAGTTCTTAACTGAAAATGATCCGAATTTTTTGAAAATGTATTATTCAATAAGCAATTGGGCTGCTTCTGAGAGGTATTACACGCTTGGCAATTACGATTTCGTGATCTTACTTGGTTCTTGAAGCACGATTGAATCCAGCTTTTCATCCGTGTTGCCTCAAAAATTAAGCCTTCTTGCTTTTTGAGATTTGAATTTTGTATAATTGATTATGAAGGTAATTCATACGTTGCACTATTTCGAAAAGGTCCAGGGCTTCGTGTTCAGTGCGAAGCTCTGCTTTTTTTCGAAATCATACTTCTTTTTTCTCACCTTTAAACCCTCTTTTGGCAATACTTTGCAAAGCAAAGTGGGGATACAGAAAGGTTATGCGGTATAATTTAGGCGATGAAAAATATTCGAATCTCTTGGGGGACTATATGATTTTATCGAAGATAATCATCGGCGACAGCAGAAAAATGGAGGAATTGAATGATTCAACCATTGACTTGGTGGTGACATCACCTCCATATTGGCACATCAAAGATTATCATGTTGAAGGTCAAATAGGATACGGTCAATCTTTACATGATTATCTGCAAAGCCTTTATCTTGTTTGGCTTGAGTGCTTTAGAGTGCTTAAACCAGGTTCGAGATTATGTATAAACATAGGAGATCAATTTTTAAGAAGCATAGTTTATGGTAGGTATAAAATATCCCCACTGCATTCTGAAATAATATCGCAGTGTGAAAAAATAGGTTTTGATTACATGGGATCTGTGATATGGCAAAAGAAAACCACGATGAACACTACGGGTGGTTCTAATGTCATGGGATCATATCCTTATCCTCCAAATGGTTTAATAGAAATCGACTATGAATTTATTTTGATATTCAAAAAGCCAGGCGTTAGCCGTTACGTTTCAAAAGAGATCAAAGAAAGATCTAAACTTACAAAAGAAGAATGGAAAGAGTACTTCTCCGGCCACTGGTATTTTAACGGAGCAAAGCAAAGCGAACATGAAGCAATGTTTCCTGAAGAACTCCCAAAACGGTTGATTAAAATGTTCAGTTTTGTTGAAGATACGGTTTTAGATCCGTTCATTGGCAGTGGAACC
This sequence comes from Thermotoga sp., assembly GCA_020722015.1. Lineage (GTDB taxonomy): Bacteria > Thermotogota > Thermotogae > Mesoaciditogales > Mesoaciditogaceae > Athalassotoga. Next base: position 19,564 of record DYLQ01000019.1, read on the forward strand.
ACAGCGAAAGTCGCGAACGAACTTGAAAGAAATTCCATAGGATACGAAATAAATCCTGACTTTATACCCTTAATAAAGGGAAAATTGTTAAGAAATGAGAATCTATTCTCTCCTAAAATGAATTTAGAGATAATAAAAAGAATTGATTCGGTTGAGATCAAAAAATCTATTAATTATGAACCAAGCATAAAAGATGCAAAACCTATTATTTCTCCAGAAAAGTTCAAATTTGGAAAGGAGAAATTATATAAAGTTACAAGAATCGTCGATGAGTGTACCTTAGAGCTCGATACAGGACTTAAAGTAAAGTTGTTTGGAATCATTCCAAGATCTGAAAAATCAAAAGAGATAATGTCTTATTTGAATAACTACGTGAACGGGAAATTAATTTATCTGGAATTTGAAGCTAATTCTTCGGAGTCTGAAATTGTTCCAGCGTATGTTTTTCTGAAAAATAAAATATTTGTGAATAAAGAGCTTGTACGATCAGGAATGGCAATGATATCAAATGAAAATTTCAGATACAAAAAAATACTCGAGAAAGTCAAAAATTAAGGAAGGATAGGTTAAATAGATGCCGAAAGAATGGATATTAAATAGTGCCACCAATAGATTCCAATTGAATTTTTCTAGAAATGTCGGAAAAGTTGCTGAAGAAATAAGAAAATGTTCTCCACGAACAATTACAAGATGCTATTGGCGCTAAAATAGAAGTCGCCCCAGATGAGTGGGATAGACTCTATAATGTTGATTTTTACATAAAAATAGAAGACAAATATATAGGAATCCAAATCAAGCCACTTTCTAAAGTTCAACTTCCTGAAATTTTTAAAGAGCAAAATTTACAAATGAAGACACACAAAAAGTTTAAAAACAAATATGGCGGAAGTGTTTTTTATGTTTTTTCAATAAAAATCGATAATAATAAAAGACAAATATATAATTTAGAAGTAATCGATGAAATAAAAAAAGAAATCAAAAGACTTCAAGATTATAAAGATGATGATTCTTAAGCTTAATTTTACACATGCATACCAAACCCAAGGGAATCAATCACCCATCTCTAAACTTTTTTATCTTCAGACTTCCTCTTAATCTGAGAAGATTTTATTTCGTGTACTTTTATTTTGATTCAATTCGTGATATTGACGTACTTGTAATTTTGTGTTAGAATTTTCTTGAAACAGGTTTTAATAGGGAAGTTCGGTGAAAATCCGACACGGTCCCGCCACTGTAACCGGAAACAAAGTCTGCATGATGCCACTGGGAAACTGGGAAGGCGCGGATGGAGGATAAATCCGGAAGTCAGGAGACCTGCCTGTTTTGAAGCAATTCTGATGAACACTCGGAAGAAGTGTTTGGTATGGTAAAGATGGGAACCAGCCGACTTTTTGTCGGCTTTAATTTTTTTAATTTAAGGAGGGATTTTTGTGAGGAAATTTGTAGTTTTGGCGTTTTTAACGGTATTTTTAATCTTTTCGGTTTTTGCGTCTTATTATCCGGTAACACTCGTCGATGATGCAGGCAATGTAGTAACGATCCAAAGTACACCGATGAGAGTTATCGATGCTGCTCCATCTGTGACGGATTTTCTCTTGAAATTGGGTTATGGAGATAGAATAGTAGGTGTTACCCAATATGACTCTTACACTAAGGCACAAAACATAGGTCTTATGTATCCGCTTGATCTCGAAAAGATACTTTCTTTAAAGCCAGATATGGTATTTCTGTTTGGTGGATTTCAACTTCCTCAGTACGCAATGCTTAAAAAATTAGGAATAACGTCTTTTGTTCTGAATGCAAATAGCCTTAACGGTGTTTATCGTGATGTTATGGATATCGCCACTATCATGGGAGATCCCCAAAAAGGCGTAACTCTTGTTGATAAATTAAAAGCTATAGAATCAAAAATTGAAAATGCCGCGTACACAATACCAATTGATAATAGACCGACTGTTTTCTATGGAGAACCAGGAAAAGAAATATGGACAGCTGGAATGGGTTCCTTTTTAAACGAGTTGATATCTTTAGCAGGCGGTGTGAATATAACCGGGAATTATGCCGGCCCGAATGGATGGTTGCCAGTTAGCCCAGAGTTTGTCGTTGCTCAAAATCCTGACATAATTTTGGTTCCTTACTACACGTCTGGTGGAGAAAGCGCTGCGATAAAGCAATTTGATACGTATCCTCCATTTGCAAATCTCAAAGCCGTCAAAGAAGGGCATGTTTACGCGATAAATGGAAATATCGCGTCTCAACCTAACACTCAACTTCTGGATTTACTTCAGCAAATTTACAACATTTTCCAGAAATGGTGAAAAATTCAAGGGGAAGGAGTTTTTGGATAATCCTTCCCTTCATTTTGATATTCATCATCGCAAATATAGCATTCGGGCCGGTTTACATACCTTTAATTGAGGTGTTTAAGTCTTTGATCGGAATGAAAGTGCCATCAACCGATAAAACAATAATACTTCAATTAAGACTTCCAAGAATTTTACTTGGACTTGGAGTCGGCTCGTCTCTTTCCGTAACAGGTAACGCTTTTCAGGCCATGCTGAAAAATCCTCTGGCCGATCCGTACATATTGGGTGTTTCCTCGGGAGCTGCCTTTGGAGCAATTTTAGCCAATGTATTAGCGCAACTTTATTATCCCGATCTTGTCTTTTACATGTGGATCTTCGCCTTCGTCTTTGGACTTATGGCAACGGCTATAACATATTTCGTATCAAGAAGGGGAGGAAAATTACCGACGACAGAATTGATCTTAAGTGGCGTTATAGTCAATCTCATGTTCGGAGCAGGCGTTACATTTTTGATAGTTTATGGATGGAGAGATGTTCAGATAACATCTTTCTGGCTACTTGGAAGCCTTTCCGGAGCAGGTTGGCATGATGTGATTCTTGTAGGAATTTCTTCGATCGCATCCGTTGTATTTTTCATGTCCATAAGCAAATATTTGAATGCCATGGTTGCCGGTGAAGAAGAAGCCGCATACCTTGGAGTTAACGTTGAAATGATGAAGTTGATGATATTTGTGATAGGTACGCTCGTAACGGCTATTGCCGTTTCAACATCAGGTATAATAGGGTTTGTTGGACTTATAATGCCTCACATGTCAAGAAGAATTTTTGGATCAGATCATAAAATTTCAATGCCTGCCTCTGCCATTTTGGGAGGGGCTTTTATCGTTGCCTGTGATACAATCGCAAGAACCGCTTTTACTCCATCTGAAATGCCCATAGGAACTATAACGGCATTAATTGGGGCGCCTATTTTCATATACATCTTAAGGAGGCGAGTCCAGAATGTCTGAGATTTTGAGAATTGAAAACATATCATATGCTTACCCCAAGTCATTGAGAAATGCAATCGACAAAGTCAATTTTACCGTTAGAAAAGGAGAAATCATCGGTGTAATAGGGCCAAACGGATCTGGAAAAACAACGCTGATGAAGTCTATTCTCAATATGGTTGATTATCAAGGAAATATAAAATTCTACGGTGAGGAGATAAAGAAAATTCCCAGAAAAGAGCTTTCAAAAAAGCTTGGAGTTGTTGCTCAGGAATTTACGCCGATTTACGATATGAAAGTTTCTGAAATCGTCGAAATGGGAAGAACACCTTACACGAATCTTTTTGGAGATCTTTCAAAAGAAGATAAAAAGTACGTTGAGATTGCTTTTGGAGATCTGAACATCTACCATCTAAAAGACAGGATGTTTTACTCTTTAAGCGGAGGGGAACGTCAAATAGTTTACGTTGCGAAAGTGTTTGCTCAGAATCCAGATCTTTTCCTCCTTGATGAGGCCACCGATCATCTTGATGTAGGTAATGCTCAACATTTACTTCTAAAGATGAAGGAAAGAGTCAAAAAGTTTGGTTCGACCGTTATAGCCACATTTCATGACATAAATCAGGCTTCTGCTTTTTCAAACAGGATAATAGTTATGAAATCAGGCAAAGTATATGCAACAGGCATTCCGGAAATTATCTTGACAAAGGAAATGATAAAAGAAGTCTACAATGCAAACTGTGAAATCATCAAAGATCCAAGAAATGGTACGGTTAACGTTTTCATGGATCTTGAGGATAGTTCAGATTCTCTCTTTTGCGACGTACTTAAGAAATATTCGTGATACTGCGAAACTCAACACTATGCCGATGACGACATCTGCTATGTAGTGTTGCTTTACAAAGACCGTTGATGCCACAATCAAACCAGTCCATATAGCCACCGGTATCCCGATTCGTTTGTCTATGCGAATCCAGTGAAATGCCATTAAGGTGGAAAGAGAGGTATGAAGACTTGGAAAGTCGTTGTATGGGTGATCATTTGCGTAAACGGATATGATCATCTTTGTGAAAAAATCATCTCCGGTCAAATTTGGTCTTAAAATGAATGATTGGGCAAAAAAGTAGAAAGCGTAACTCACAAACCAGACAACGATCATCGAAAATGCCACAGATTTGAACATGCGTATTCTAAAGATAAGGAAAGCCAGCAACGATGCGTAAATGAAATAATTCAGAGATACGTATGGGATGATAAACGGTGGGATAACGGGTATGAAGTTGTCAAGATACGATTTCATGAAAATCACATTTGGTCCGTGATTGAGTATATCGTAAAGTTCATTTGTGAAATAAAGTGCCACGATAAGTACCGCTGCCAGAACGATGTTTTTCCATCCCGAATAGATCACACCTTGCTTAACCTGACGCACTAACCATTTCATGCTACCCACCCCTCTCGCTTATTGAATTGAATTTTTTGATCTTCGTCTCTTTAACATCGATTATACCTTTTTTGTCGTGAAAGATATATGCCGAATCACAGAAGCCAAAGTAAAAAATGTTTCTTAAAACGAATTTTTTTTGTATAATTGATTTACATGTTGAAAAAAAGGACGGATATCTTGGACAAAAACATTTTTTATGAGGCGGCAAAAAAATACGGTACACCGTTGTACTTTTACGATCTCAACGAAATTAAGAGGAGGATAAAACTCGTTGAAGACACTCTAAAGGGTCTGAATTTTAAAATCTTTTTTGCAATGAAGGCCAATTCCAATCCTTATCTTTTGAAATTCATACATTCTTATGGTATCGGTGCGGATACGGTTTCTGTCAATGAGTACAAAATGGCACAATTTGCGGGTTTTTTACCCGATGAGATAGTGGTAAATGGAAATGGCAAAAGCATGAGTGACATCTCTTTTTACGCCCGAGAAAATCCTCTGTGCGTTAACGTTGATTCTTACGAAGAAATAGAGAAAATCGGTTCTCTTCCCATGCATATAGCTTTGAGAATAAATCCAAACGTTGATCCGAAAACACATCCTCACATTTCAACAGGACTTAGGGAAAACAAATTTGGAATGGACTTTGAAACGGCAAAGACAGTTATAAAATCTCTGCCGGCTAACTTGAACCTTGTCGGACTTCATTGTCATATTGGCTCTCAGATAACCGAAATAGAGCCATTCATTGAGGCCTTTTCATCGCTAAAATCCTTTGTGAGAGAGGAAAGACTCGATCTTGAATTTATAAATGTCGGCGGAGGATGGGGCATAGATTACACGGATAAAGGAGAAGGTATCAACTTGGCACGCTATGAAAACGAAGCATTGCAGATATTATCGTCTTTCGATCTTCCAATATATTTCGAATTGGGAAGATTTATAATAGGTTCTGCCGGATATCTTATTACAGAAGTTACGGAGATAAAAAGTACACCGCACAAAAATTTTGTCATCGTCGATGCATCTATGGCCGATCTGATAAGACCTGCTCTTTACGATGCTCATCATGAAATAGAATTTTTGTCCGGCAAATCAGAAATGATCGCAGATGTAGCGGGTCGTATTTGTGAAAGTGGAGATGTTTTTGCACATGGGAAAAAAATAAAAGCTCCTGAAATAGGAGAAATTGGTCTGATTCACGATGTAGGTGCTTACGGATATTCCATGTCTTCGAATTACAATCTCTCTACGAGGCCGGCCGAGGTTGCCTTTAACGGTGATGATCTCATTTTGATAAGAAGAAGAGAAAACTTTGAAGATCTTTTAAGGTTTATTGAGGAGGAGCAAAGTTCATGAAAAAATTTGATGAGGTTTTCGAAAAAGTAAAGAAAAAAAAGAAGAAAGTTGTCCTTGTAGGGGCCGAAGATCCTGAGTCTTTGACGGCAGTTGATGAAGCTGTTAAACTTGGTTTTATCGATGCCTTATTGGTTGGAAATGGGAAAACAATCAAAGATATGCTTAAAAATCTCGGAATCAAAGATGATTTCGAAATCATCGATTCAGAACCAAATACGTCTTCAGAGGTGGGCGTTAAAATAATTTCATCCGGACGAGCAGATATTCTTATGAAAGGACTCGTGAAGACAAGCGCTCTTTTAAAAGCCGTTTTAAATCCGGAATGGGGACTGAGAACGGGATCACTCTTAAGTCATCTTACAGTTGTCGAAGCCAAAGATTACGATAGGTTTATAGGGATAACGGACGGTGGTATGATAATAAGGCCAACGCTTGATCAGAAGGTTCAAATCATAAATAACGCCGTTTCGTTTTTCAAAAAGCTTGAAATTGATACACCAAAAGTTGCATGTATAGCAGCGGTTGAGGTGGTAAACCAGGATATGCCTGAAACAATGGAAGCCGCAGAACTTGCCATGATGTGGAAAAGAAATCAAATAGGTGGTTGTATCGTAGAAGGGCCACTTGGCTTTGACAATGCAATAGATGAAAGGGCTGCCAAAGTAAAGAGGATAACCAACGATGTGGCAGGTCATGCGGATATCTTATTAGTTCCGGATATACATTCTGGGAACTTCATAGGAAAGACTATGGATTATTGTGCCCATTACACAATAGGAGGTATAGTGCTTGGAGCAAAAGCACCCATAGTCGTTGTGTCAAGAGCAGACGAGGCAAGATCCAAACTTGCATCAATATCTTTAAGTGCGCTTATGTGAAGAGGAGGATAGAACATGAAGAAAAGTGCCGTTATAGCGATAGGCGGAAATGCGATTCAAGGGCCAAAAGAGTTACCAACGGCTGAAGTGATGAGGAAAAATTTGAATTCAACGGCTCGTTATCTTGTTCAAATGTTAGATGACATAAATGTCGTAATAACCCATGGAAACGGACCTCAAGTTGGAAATTTGATGGTCCAACAGGATCGTGCAAAGGAGTTAATTCCACCACTTCCTCTTGACCTTAACGATGCTTATACCCAAGGTATGTTGGGATATCTTATCGTGGAAGCCATGGAAAACCAACTTTTAAACTACAATCTTAAAAGACAATGTGCTGCAATCGTCACACAGGTTGTCGTGGATCCCAAAGATAAGGCATTTCAAAATCCAACTAAACCGGTAGGACCTTTTTATGATGCCAAAGAGGCTGAAAGACTTGCAAGAGAAAAAGGTTGGAAGATGAAAGAAGATGCCGGACGTGGATACAGACGCGTTGTCCCATCACCTGAGCCTCTTGATATAGTCGAAAAAGATCTGATAAAAGAGTTGATGGAGAAAGGTGTTTTAACCGTAGCCGTTGGTGGTGGAGGAATACCGGTTTTGAAAGAAAGCAATGGGATGATAAAGGGAGTTGAGGCAGTCATAGATAAAGATCGCGCATCATCTTTAATTGCGCGGATACTTGATGTTGATATTTTCATGATCCTTACGGGAGTGGATGAGGTTTACCTCAATTATGGAAAATCAGATCAAAAAGTTTTAAGGGAACTTAAAGTTTCAGATGCAAAGGCATATTTGAGTGATAACCAATTTCCATCTGGCTCTATGGGCCCCAAGGTAGAAGCAGCCATTTCTTTTGTCGAAAAAACAGGTCGTCAATGTGTAATAACGTCTTTGGAAAAAGTCTCAGAGGCCATGAAAGGTAGATCAGGTACATTTGTAATTCCAGGGTAATTGGGGGAAGAGCGTGAATATACTTATTCCTGTTGGTTTGAAAAGCAAAATAAATGATTTTGATCACACAACTTACGTAAAAATAGAAGATGAGATCTACTCTCACTTCTGGGATGTCGTTGTTGTTGAAAACATGGATGATTTAAAAATAGTCATGCAATTTCAGAAATTTGGAATTCAGATTGTCTACGTTGGAATTGAAAAGGTAAAAAACGTTTTAAATGTAAATGTAGATGACATAGAGGTCTTTCTTAGCCTTTTCAATTCTGTATTGGAAAAAAGCAAAGAAATAGATACTCTGAAAAAAAATCAAGATTTACTTTTTGAACCGATGAGTCTAAGTTCAAAAATGGCTATGGCATATGAAAAACTTTCTAAACTTGTTCAATCGAGAATGGCCACTGTTACAGCCCAAAACGGACTTTTAGAAGAATGGATACTTTCAAAGACGATTGGGCAGCATGAAACCTTTGATTTCTCAGTTCTCCAAGAAGAAGAGATACTACTTAGACTTTTTGGATCAAAAAATCATCTTCCGTTATTTTTGAAATCCACGGTTATAGTTTTGATGAATTGCGATCTTGCGAATCCCGCTTCTGTATTGAAAATAGCAATGGCTTCGTCTAACGGGTATTTTCAGATATACGGAGTGAATGATAAAAAAACGTGCAATGCAAAATTGATCCTTCATTTTGAAAATTCAGCAAATATTCCAAAACCGATTTCACAATTATCCGGGAAACATTTCGTCGAAATACCCGCATTGAAAGAGATATCAGACGATCTGCCGACAATTTTCAGGTTTACGGTTTCAACCATGGCCCAAAATACCAAAAACGTTTCTTTTAACTTCTCGGATGATGTCTTTGAAAGTTTAAAAAGGGAAGAATGGTCCGAAAATTGGAGAAGTTTTTTCAAATTTTGTAATGCTTTCATATCTGGCGAGACTGCGATTCATAAAGATATTGAAAATGATTCCGAAATTCCCAAGATGAGAGACTACATCAAAAATATAACAAGCGCGGGAGAAAATATTTTGATAAAAAAGGCGATCGAACGTTACAAAAATGACAAGAAAAAAATATGCAAGGCTCTTGGCATAAACATCAAAACTCTTAACAAGAAACTGAAAATCTACAATTTAAAATGAAAATCATAGTTTATCTTTCCTTAGATCCTCAGAAGGCGAAAGAAGAAAATCTTCCAGTTTCTCTTCCTTTGCTTGAAGAAGATTTTGAAGATGCCGTCAAAAAGAACAAACTCGATCCTGACATGATAGTAAGAGGTCTAAAGGCTCAAATAGAGACAGGTAAAAAAGCCGAATATTACTTGCCTTATCTTGTTTATTTTCTTTACGATCTGGCGAGATCTTACATAAACGCTGGCAAATTTCAAGAGGCAAGAGAAATGGTTGAAGAAGCGGCAAGTTACAAAAAAGATTACAGATATCCTCTTCACCTTGGAATAATAGAAAGATTGTCTGGAAATCTCGAAAAATCTGAAATACTTTTAAAAGAAGCTATTGCCATGAATTCGGAATATCTTCCGATTAGAATAGAACTTGCCAGAACACTGATGGATCAGTCAGAATTCGAAGAAGTTATCAATATATGCAAAGAAATAATACAATTGGATCCCTCTTTCACCGTGACATATCTTTTAATGGGAGATGCCTATCTCGCCCTTGGAGATGCCAAATCGGCTATAACACTCTACCAGCAGGCATTGGCCATTGATAACGATCTTCCCGTTCACTGGAGAATTGGCGTTTCTGCCAACATGCTTCAGAAATTTTCACTTGCCGAGAAAGAGTTTAGAATTTCGTTGTCTAAAAACGAGGGCGGATGGCACGTGAAATACGATCTTTCTTACTCACTTTACAGACAGGGCAAAATCTTAGAAGCCCTCCAATTGCTCTCAGAAATTCAAAGAATTGGGATCGAGGCGCCGGAAGTTTTAACCGAGATGTTAATACTTCAAAAATCGATTGGCCTTTACGAAGAAGCGCTTGAAACCGTTGAAAAAGGTATGAACATGAAAATAGAAGAAGAAGGATTTCTGCTTGCATCGATAGATGTTTACGCATTTAACGGTATGATGGATAAGGCCTTGGAACTTGTCGAGTTTTTGCCTTCAGATTTTGCCGGTTCGAGAAAACAGTTGCTTGAATTTGAAGATAAATGGGGAAAGCAGATAGATCTCGTTACACTTGCAGAGCTAATCGATATTTCAAAACCAGAAGTAAAAAGTAAAATAGAAGATGTAAAAAAAGGTATTGTAAGTGGAAATAAAGTTTTCGATGTTACGATGCTTTCAATTGTAAATGAGATTATAAAAGTTCATGGTACTCATTTCTATTCGGCTGAATCCTCTCTTACAAAATCTGCAATGGCTTTTTCAGGATCAGTTGAAACGATTGCAATCTTCATTTTTTTGTACAGGATCTACTTTTACACGCATGCACTTGGTTACAAATTGAAAGAGGCAATTGAAATCGTTATACCACAGATAACGGATATATCATGGAAGGTTGGCTACGAAATTGCCAAGGTTTTTGAAGCAGAGGAAATGACGGATATTGAGGATATGTCTCAAAAGCTTGAAAATCCCGTTGATGTGGCAAAATTTTTCACGTCAGCGTTGACTTTACTTGAAGATGAAAAAGATCGATCCAATTTTCTCAGTTCAGTCAACACGCCCGAGGTTGTAATAGCACTCATCGAAACGATCTACGAAAGTTAAAATGCAAAGAAGATCAATCGTTCTTTTTGAAAAAATGCCAATAAAGTGCGGCGTTGGCAAATTGAAAAACGGCGGCGATGAGAATTGGCGCTTCCATCATTGAATAATCCATGAAGTAACCACTTGCGGTTGGTCCTATCGAAGATGTTATTTGCTGTGGCAAATTACTTAATGCTGCCATTGAAGCACGTTCTTCCTCTTTGGCCTGACCCATGGTAAATGATTGCCTTAGAGGTATTCCCGTGGATACAAAAAACATTCTCAACAGATAAAAAAGCCCTGCAAGGAATAAAGTTGGCATTAAGGCCATAAAAATGAGCGTAACGGCCCCGATTATCCTTACACCTACTATCGTTTTTACAGTACCAAAGAATTTTGCCATGCGTGCCGAAGATATAGAAGAAATCGCACGTGCAATGTTGGAAAGCACGTAAATTATGCTTATAAAATCGACACTGGCACCATATCTTACGAAAAACCAGTAAACAAGTATTGGTCCGCTGAAAAATCCAGTTCCAAGTCCATTCACGGCATTTGTCAAAGAGAACTTTCCCAGCAATTTCCACGAGAGTTTGAAAGTATTCTGGCGCTTAGACCTGTTTTTATTTTCCCGAACTAACAAAGTTATGAAGAAAGTGGAAATGTAGATGATAAGTGCAAGAGCCATCAAAAACAAATATCCCCCTCGCCATCCTTCATTAAAAACATTTGATATGTAAGGCAAGGCGATGGTAAGTGCGTATCCTATCGTACTTCCTATGGCTCCGAAAAAAGAAAAAGTACCGAAAACTTCGTTTCGGAACTTTGAATCCGCACTTTCGGCAATCAAAGCCTGTTGAGCCGCACCAGCTGCGCCTCCGCCGCCTCCGCCTCGTATCGTTCCAATCGACACGAAAAGCATAAGGGGAATATAACTTGTCGTCAAAAAAAATCCGATAACGCTCAAAGAGTTCACAACCGTCATGATAAGAATAACGAGTTTTCTACCGTATTTATCCGCAAAAAATCCGACGCCTATTGAGAAGATTATTCCAACTATCACCGACAGCGTGAAAGCAAAACCAATCTGAACTCCTGAAAGGCCCAATTTTGAAAGGTATATGGGCACAAGAATGGTCAAAGAAGCCTGGGCAACACTTCTTAAAAATCTGCTTATCATTAACAGCGAAAGGTTACGATTTAGCCATTTGTTGAACGTGCGATCACCCCGAATCGAAAAGACTTCACACTAAGTGCGAAGTCTGTCATGTCAAAATATTCAATCATTTTGTATTTTCTTTTGATAACTTGGTTGATTCTGAACTTGCGTCACTCCATACCGGAGTCGGCCCCCTCATGTAAGAAATCACGGCTGCAGCTATGCTTATTATAAAGGATAGTAAAAATGCAAAACGTAAATCGGATATGAAAGTATCGACGAATATGCCTTTGCCTCCTATCTGAGCGCCTATGAACAATGCATCCATAGCCTGAGGCGTGAGTCCTGACGAGAGAATCGCGAATGCCATGGCTATACTTATTACAGAACCAGCGTTCATAAGCATCGTCCTTGTGCTTCCGGCAATTCCTCTTCTTTCCGGCGGAACGAGACCCATTATCGTGCTTATATTAGGCGAATTAAACATTCCGGATCCGAATCCCATGACCGTTCCCCAGAGCACGATCTCGAACATTGACATGTCTACCCTTGTGAAGAGAGAATATCCGAGCAGACCGATTCCGGAAATCAAAAGACCGACTGAACTCAAGATTCTTGATCCATGTCTATCGGCCAATCTTCCACTTATGGGCGCCATGATCATCATGGCAGCGGCAAATGGTATTAGGTAAATGCTTGCCGTGAAAGGATCCATGTTTTTGATGCCAAGCAGATAGAAGATGAGCAGAAACATCAGAGCACCCCTTGCGAGTCCATTTATAAGGTCAGAGCTGTACGCGAAGAACAAAATCCTCGACTTGAAAAGTCTCAGATCAAGCATGGGTTGTTTTACCTTTGATTCCACGTAGACGAACAGAGGTATGAGTATTGCCGATAAGATGAAAAAGGTTATCACAATCGGAGATGTCCATCCTCCAAATCCACCCTCCGTCAGAGCGTAGAGGAAAAAGAAGAGACCAGATGTAAAAGATATGGCCCCTAGCCAGTCGAACTTTTCTCCTTTCGGTATAGGCGCTATGTCTTTTATTTGTATCAATGCCCAGACAGTTACAAGTGCACCTAAGGGAACGTTCATGTAAAAGATCCATCTCCATCCGACGGTTACTGTTAAAATACCACCTATTATAGGACCTATTGCAGAACCGACGGCTACTATCAAACCGTTTATTCCGAGCGCCATTCCGAGTTCTCCTTTTGGAAAGGCATCTGTAACTATTGCAGTGCCGTTTGCCATCATCAAAGAACCGCCGACGGATTGAATGATCCTTATCACCAAAAGTTCTATGCCACTTTGAGACATGCCTGCAAATAGAGATGCGAGAGTAAATATCGCAGCTCCAAGCACAAAGAGTCTTTTTCTCCCTATCATATCTGCAACGCGCCCAATTGATGGAACGAGCACGGTTGTAGTCAACATGTAACTCATCAAAACCCAGATTATGATTATCATCGGAGCCTTGAGATCTGCTGCAACATTCGGAAGCGCTATCAAAAGTGCTGTTCCGGTCATAACTCCGATCAACGTACCCAAGCTCGTGGCAGAAAGTGCGAGCCATTTGTATTGAATCTTTTTCATATGATCAGCTTCTTCCCTCGATTAATGCCCTGTAAAAGTCTTTGACTTTTATGGAAGCCTTCGGTTTTAAAGGTTCTCCGTGACCGCTGAGCATGATGTCGTAATCGATTTTAGTGAGCTTTTCCATCATTTTAATTGCCAAATCCATATCCGGTGTGAACTGTTCAGGCGGACCCTGAATTTTGCCGTCCATGTATCTTAGCTCGTCTCCGACAAATAAGATTTTTTTATCAACGCTGTAAAGTGAAATACTGCCAGGTGTATGGCCAGGATTATGTATCACGACAAAACCGTCTACAACGTCGTTCTCTTTAAGTAAAATATCTGGTTCGACGTATTTAACCTTGAAAAAAGGAGATGCGACCTTGAATGCGGCTCCAGCCAATCCCTTTGGAGAAGGCATCTTTTCTTTTCCGGAGACGTATGGTGCATCCTTCTCATGAACGTACAACTTTGCGTTTGTCAATTTTTTTAGTTCGAAAGCATTACCAATGTGATCTACGTGGCAGTGTGTGAGTATTATCTTGGTGACGTCTGATGGCTTTTTACCAAGATGTTTTATGTAATCAAGGATCTTGCCTAACTGACCGGGCATGCCTGTATCGATAATCGTCAGATTGTTGTCATTTACAACAATGTAGACGTTGGCATTTGTTCCATCAACAAGATGAATTCCATTTGATATTTCCACAACCATCTCTCCTTTTATTTTTCAAAATTTTGCAAAATGTCGACAGTTTCCTTTATGGTCGAAAAAGCGCCAAGAAGCTTTTCAAATTGCTCATCTGAAAGTACGCTCAATTTTTCATTAACGTAATTTCTCATGGCCTTTTCTATTTCTAACGCTTTCTCTCGACCTCTTTCTGTTAATTCTATGAAAACGGCTCTTCTATCTTTATCCGTCCTGAATCTTTTAACATAGCCTGCTTTGACAAGTACATCTGTTGCCGCAGTTAAAGTACTTTTTATGAATCCGGATTTGTTTTCTATTTCAGACATCTGCGCGCAAGTTTGGGAATGCCTTTCCATGAAGATAAGGACAGACGCAGATGTTTTCGGAAGTTTCGTCCTCGAATAGTCGAAACTTTTGAAAGCTATCTTTGAAAAAGTCGAATAAGCCATAAGAAGATCCTCTGGTACTTCATGATTCATATCATCACAAAAGATTGGTACTGGAAGCTATGCCGTTTTAACGGCAGA
>DYLQ01000166.1 GCA_020722015.1 Thermotoga sp.
CTGAATATAAGGAATGGGAAGAAAAGATATTCGGAAGCACGAAGCATGGGCAGGGTGTTTTCAATATCAGGGTTTTTAATGCCCCTCCATGCGATGGAGGATCCGATGTAGTGTGGCATAATCTAAATACCGCTTATCTTGGATATGGTCCGATTCTTAAAAAGAAAACAACCAGGGCATGGTTTACTAATGCAAATGACAAGACTTTTGAGGTAATCCTGAATTTCAAAAAACAAACCCCTCCAGTGATGAAGACAAAGGTTGAAAGGGCATTGTGGGCACTTGCTGTTTTTGGGGGTCTTGGGGCAAGAAGCAGGAGAGGCTTTGGCAGTCTGGCTGTTGAAAGAATAGAAGGCATGAATAGTTCGCTTCCATCGCTTAAATTCAATAACCCAGAAGATGTAAAAAATGCAATTGAGAAATTTCTTGGATCTATCGGTCTTACAGATCGTTTGCCAAATTATACTGCCTGGAGCAAGAAATCGCGATGTCTTGTTACAAATGGAGTCAAGCCGCCAGATCGTGTTTTCAATTGGCTTGGTAACTTTTTTCATGACTGCCGTTCTTACCACAGCAAGAGTTCGCATAAGCTTTCCTGTGTAGATAATGATCACAATATAATGTGTAATTATATCAAGAATGGCACAATCAACGGATTACCCAAAAGAACAGCCTTCGGCCTTCCACACAACTATTTTTTTACAGAATGCGTTAATAAAAAAGGCGCTGAAATAAACCTGATGGATGGGAATCAGAAAGGAAGAAGGGCAAGCCCAGTCTTCATGCATGTGCAAGGTTTGTCTGGCGGAAACGCCTGTTGCGTAGTTTCTTTTTTCCCTGCTCCGTTAATCCTAGGCAAGCAAGTCAGGATTTCGAAAGGGGAAAATGGCTTTAAAGATCGTAATTATACAGATGATATTTCTGCGATTACTGAATATTTGGATAACCTGGCCTTATGTTCTTATGAGGTAGCAATATGACCTCCAATATCTTCCATTTCACCATCTC
>DYLQ01000050.1 GCA_020722015.1 Thermotoga sp.
AATCCCATACGACAAAATCAAAACAAAAATAAGGGCCCTAATAAGGGGCCCTTTTCTATAATTAAGGGGGATAGGGGGGTATTTCACTTACTTAGACGAAGGTCATGGAATTTTGTTCAAAGAATTTTCGGTTTCAAATTGATTTAGATATCATTGCGGCCAAAACGGCATTCGATTTGACGAGTTCAACATTTGCCTCAAGCGCTTTTGGAACGTATTCTACTATGCGTGCGAGTAAAAAAGGCGTAACATCTTTTCCGCGAATACCGGTACGATTTGCCTCTTCAAGGGCCATGTTTATCGTCTTATCAATAACCTCGTGTGGGATTTCCTTAGACTTATCTATCGGATTTGCGACAAGCATGCCGCCTTCCAATCCCAGTGCAGATTTTGCCTTGAAAATTTGTGCCACCGTTTTTGGGTCGTCTGCGCGCATGTAAAGCTTTGATCCACTCTTTTGGGAATAAAACGATGGAAAATCATCGGTCTTGTACCCTACGACCGTCACGCCCAAAGTTTCGAGCATCTCAAGAGTTTTCGAAATGTCCAATATGGATTTAACACCGGCCGATACGACGATCACCGGTGTCTTGGAAAGTTCAACGAGATCAGCGGAAACATCAAAAGTATCCACAACTCCTCTGTGTACGCCTCCGACGCCTCCTGTTGCAAAGACCTTTATACCCGCCAATTTCGCGCAGATCATCGTGGCCGCGACCGTCGTCGCCCCGTCATACCCCTTTGCCACGGCATACGGCAAATCCATCCTGCTGAGCTTCAAGATCCCCTTTTTCGTGGCCATATATTCAAGCTCTTCTTCGTTGAGACCTATCTTTATGCGCCCATTTATGACTGCTATCGTGGCAGGAACGGCTCCGTTGTCTTCGACTGTCTTCTCCAACATCTTGGCCGTTTGAACATTCGTCGGATACGGCATGCCGTGAGAGATTATCGTTGATTCAAGTGCAACGATTGGTTCTCTGTTTTTGATAGCTTCATTTACTCTTGAAGAAAGATCCAAAAATTCGTTCATCTTTTAACCCCTTTCAAAAAAGTTTCAATCTCAAGTTCATTCGGCACGGATCTTGCACCGAACCTTGTAACGGATATAGCTCCGGATGCGGATGAAAATTCCAAAGCATATCGGATATCCGCATTTTTCATCATGGCATGTATGAAAGCCGCATTGAAAGCATCACCGGCACCCGTCGAATCAACGCTTTTCACCTTAAAGGACGAAATCCCCGAAATTAAATTTCCATGTCTGAAATGAAAAACCCCGTTTTCTCCCATCTTGACTATTAGGTTTTCGAAGGTTTTCCATGCATCGAATTTCGATCTCAGCAACTCGAATTCCCTCGCATTCACGAAGATGTATTCCACTTTTTGCACAAATTCCGGAAGCACTTTCAAAGATTCGAGAAAGGGCATGCCAGGATCCCAACTTTTGATCTCTGAATTCTTAAAAAGAAAATCCACGTTATCCGCCCTGAGACCCGCAACATGGCTCCATTTTGCCCCATGAATTTTTTCAAGATCGAATGAATTTTCACACAAAAGATTCGCGCCTCTGTAAGTCATAAGGCGCCTCACGCCGGTTTTATCTATAAAACTAAAGCATACGCCTGTCTTTCCGGCTCTAACGACTCCGGACAGATCAACTTTCCCTTCCAGCTCGGATAACGCTGTCTCTCCGTTTTGATCCACACCGACACATCCGAAGAGCAAGACTTTTTCTCCCAACTTGGAAAGCGCGTAAGCCGTGTTTGCGCCGTAGCCTCCTCCGACCACTTTAAGGTCTTCGATTTCAACATCCCCATCGTAATCCGGAAAATGCTTCACGGAGATAAGGTAATCGACATTTATATCTCCAATTACGGCCACGTAATCTTCATCCATCTGCCCTTTTCACCTCAGCCTTGAATTGCACACCGTCAACCTTGATTAAATAAGATTTTGGCCTATCTTTCAAAAAGTCATACTCGACAGATCTTAACCATCTTTCCCTTTCGATGTACAACGCTCTTGCCGCGTCAGAATCTATAAGTTGAAATTCTATCTCATCGCCCGGCTTTTTTTGGCCGAGTATTGGCACATCCACCGATATGACATTCGCTATCTTGGGATAGCCGCCCGTCGTTTGATGATCTGCCATCATGACGATCGGAAGGCCGTTACCTGTTACCTGAATTGTACCGATTGTGACACCTTCGGAGACTATATCGTATGTCGAAAGATCTAATTTCGGTCCTTCAAGTCTGTATCCAACTCTGTCACTGTCGGAGGTTATCTCATATTTGGCACCAAGAAATTCATCCGCATTTTTCAAATATCCCCATTGTGGCCCGATAATTATTCTGATCTTCGATCTCTCCTCAAATGTCAAGTCTATCTGATTTTCGACCTTTTTCCCGTCTCCGAATTCTATTAAATCACCTGCGATAAGCTTTCTGCCCATAAATCCGCCGAATTTGGCCGGGAGACATGTTGATTTGCTTTTGAAGACCTTCTCAACTTTTATTCCTCCGTCAACCGCAAGATACGTTCTAAAGCCATGTTTCATGCCCGAAAGTTTCAGAATATCTCCATTTTTAACATCGATACTGCGACATCTCTTCATCTCATGCCCGTTGATCGCAACAATGGGATCTCCTCCACAAATTGCAATCGTACGATCGTCATCGAAAACGGCTTCAAAAATGCCGCTTGTTATCTCTATCGCTCCTTCGTTTTTATCGTTTCCCAAAAGTAAGTTGGCAATTCTAAATGACACATCATCCATGGGACCCGATTGCGGGATGCCATACCTTTGAAAGCCAAAACGGCCTATGTCTTGGACAGTCGAGAAAAAGCTGTTTTTGACGATCATCGACACAATCTTTCATATCCTTCTCTATCGATAGGGATGAATCTCACCTTGTCTCCCATTTTAAAAAGCGTGGGAGGATCTTTTCTGACATCGAAGATTTTAAGAGGAGTCCTTCCTATTATTTGCCATCCTCCGGGACTGTCTATCGGGTATATGCCCGTTTGATTGCCGGCAATCCCGACACTGCCCGCCGGAACGAATTTTCTCGGACTTTTCAACCTCGGAGCACTTATACGCTCAATACCGTAAAGGTATGGGAAGCCTGGCATAAAGCCTATCATCCAAACCTCGTAATCAGCGCCCGAATGAATTTTTATGATCTCATCGACGGACACGTTGTTTATCTTTGCCACAGATTCTATGTCAGGCCCGAATTCGCCTCCGTACAAAACCGGTATCTCGATCACCCTTCCATCCGTCTCGATAATTTCGGCGGATTCATTGAAATGCTTCAGACTTTTGATAAGAGACGTATCCGTTATTTCAGGATCGTACAGAACCGTAATCGATGCGTAAGACGGGATCCATTCGATGATGCCTTCTGTTTTTGAATCAAAAAGGAATTTGTCTAATTTCATGACGGAAAGATGCGCAATTCTGTTCATTTCATCCGAAAATTTGACGATCAGCGCCCTATCGCCGAGTCTTTCAATTATCAAAGCCTTTTACCTCTACGCCCGATTTGGCGAAGGCCTCTCTTATCTTCATGGCTATGACAGGCGCGTTTGGGGTATCCGAATGAATGCAAAGCGTGTCTATTTTGAGATCCGTCTCTTTTCCGGTTATACTTTTGATCCGTCCGAATTTGACCATTCGTACGGCTCTTTGGGAAATCTCATCCGGATCATCGATAACGGCACCTTTCACATTTCTCGGCACGAGAGTTCCGTCATCGTCATATGCCCTATCGGCAAACCCTTCAAGCATAACTTTAAGATCGTGTTCAAGCGCGTACGTGACAAGCGCCGATTTAGGAAGACCTACGACGATAAGCGATGGATCGAAATCACGAACGGCATCCACAATTGCGCGTGCAACTTTTGAATCCTTGAATGCCATGTTGTACAAAGCACCGTGCGGCTTGACATGAGTCATGCGACCGTTTAAAACTCTCACGAAAGCATACAAAGCTCCCAATTGATAGATGACGTAATTTTTTATCTCATCGTAAGATAAATTCATCTCCCTTCTTCCGAAACCCAAAAGGTCCGGGAAAGACGGATGAGCGCCTATCAAAAGGTTGTTTTTCATGGCAAGATCCACCGTTTTTTTGATGACATTCGGATCGCCGGCGTGAAAGCCGCAGGCGATGTTCACAGAAGTAACGTACTTGAAGATGAGTTCATCCGATCCAAAATTGTAAACTCCAAAACCTTCTCCCGCATCGCAATTCAGATCTATCAACCTAATTCCTCCCTGAACATCCTACCGAGCATCTTCTCATCCTCAGTCCAGTTTGTTTTAACCTTCACATGCAAAGAAAGAAAAACATGCTTGTCCAAAAGATATTCTATATCCTTCCTTGAAAGAATTCCGATTTGCTTTATCATCTTGCCACCTTTGCCAAGCATGATCGCCCTTTGAGAATCCTTTTCCACGAATATGGTGGCATATACTTTCGTGATATTTTCGTCCTCTTCCATCTGATCGATCTCGACGGCACTCGAGTAAGGTATCTCCTCGTGTGTCAATTCAAAAATCTTTTCCCGTATTATCTCGGAAATCATGAAAACAGTCGGCCTGTCGGTTATCATCTCTTCCGGATAATACTGTGGCCCTTCCGGAAGCATGGATTTGATACGCCCAAGCAGTTCATTCGTGCCTTTATTTTGAATGGCAGAGATCTCAAAAACATCCGTCACGGATAAATAGTCAAAGATCGATCTTGCCTCTTTTAAATAACTCTCATTTGCAATGTCTATCTTGTTCACAACGCCTATAACCGGTGTTTTCAACTCTTTGATTTTTTGGGCAACGATCCTGTCCGCACTGCCGATTCGTGTCGCAGACACGACAAACAACACAAGATCATTTCCATCCAGCGCCGAAATTGCTATCTTAAAAAGATACCTTCCCATTCTATGAAAAGGCTTGTGAATGCCCGGCGTATCGACAAAGATGATCTGCGTATCGCTCAAAGTTAAAATGGCATTTATCCTGTTTCGAGTTGTACCAGGCTTTTGAGAAACTATCGAAACTTTTTCTCCCACAAATGCATTAACCAGCGTTGATTTGCCAACACTCGGCGCACCGGCAACACATACAAATCCGGATCTCATATTCCACTTCCATTTCTAACATTCACAAGATTATAGCACACCGAAGATCATCATTTTACCCTTCGATGTCTGTCTCCCTTATAATGATCATATGAGAACGATCATTCCCCGTCATCCTCGAAATTGCATTTTTTGGTCTTTATCGTACGGGATTCCCGATCGGGTCGGAAACGGATCGCATTTGGTTTTTACCGACTCTTCTGGTGTAAAACTTCAGAATAGGGCACAAGAATCATTTTTCAATCTTTAGTAATCCATTCACTGGGCGACATTACATTTATGTTTGCATTTCTTCCGCTTTCCAATGCAAGCTTGTCTCCGCTCAAAAACAATGCTTTCTTTTCATAAGCAAGAGATAGGAACGAATTATCAGGAGTATGGGAACTTATCTTTATGATATTTTTAGGATCTTCAATTTTTACGAACTTAAGAAACAATCTAAAAAAGTCGTCTATCTTTTTGATGGTTTTTTCATCATATTTTGTCTTAGATTGAACTTTTTCGATAAACTTTTCAAGTTCTAAGGATATTATCATAGGCTCTATGATTGTATACCTGTTAGCGAAGGCTTTGATGATGGCCTTTGAACATACTTCAGATCCTAATGCAGCGGAAACAACGACATTCGTGTCAATGACTATTTTCATTTTCTAATTCTTTCTTTATATCATCTAAAAGAGATAATCCTTCCTCTTCGGTTAAACCAGATTCTTTTGATGCTTCCTGTGCCTTTTCAAGGTAGTACTTTATCAGATCTGCTTTACTAAAAGGTTTTATAACGGCCACAGGAACACCCCTTTTCAAAATTACAACTTCTTCTTTGTTCTTCAGAACATCATCAAATTTGTTTCTTACATCCCTTACAGTCACAGTTTTCATCTGCACCACCTCTGAAACATTGTATCACAAATGTTCACAAATGATCAACATGTATATCTCAATGTGTATACGAATAGTGGCGAATGGCACATGACGTTGTGATCGCATTTGGCGAAATGCCGTGTTTGAGCCAAAAACGGTAAAATAATGTTTGTGACTTATGTGACATTTGTCTACAAATTGTGACAACTGTGACAAATCAAT
>DYLQ01000002.1:0-16596 GCA_020722015.1 Thermotoga sp.
GATTGAACTTAAGCGGAGGTGATCTGATGATCGCCTCTTATTTTATGATTTTTTTGACGGTTTCTATATCCTCCATGTGTGCTTTATCATCGCCGGGTGTTTCGAGGATAAGGGGGATGGTTCTGAAAAACTCTTCGGAAAAGAAGGTTTCAAACCCTTTTACGCCTATAAAGCCTTTTCCTATTCTTTCATGTCTGTCCTTATGAACACCAAGCGGATACATCGAATCGTTTAAATGGCACATTACAAGATGATCTCTGCCAATCGTTTCGTCAATCTCGCCCATGAGTTTTTTCATGCCATCTTTTGAGGTTATATCGTATCCGGCATCAAACCCATGGCACGTATCGTAGGTGAAATAGAGGTTGTAACTGCTCAGGTCGGCAATTTTTTTCAATTGATGAAAGTTGTATCCGATATTTCCACCTTTCGGAGAAACTATCTCAAGAAGCAATTCAACATCTTTTGGCTTTTCTTCCATGATGGTCGCTATCGAATGGCTGGCCCTTTGGATCGCGAGATCTTCAGACTCTCCAAGGCCACTACCGGGATGAACGTTGACGTATTTGATCTTGAGTAGACTTGCAAGTTCAAATTCTTTTTTCATGAGTTCTATGGATTTTTCAAGCACATCCGCATTCGGACTTGCAAGGTTGACAAGATAACTCGCATGAATCATCACCTTATCGTTTTTTATCTTTTCGGCTTCCATTCCCTTTATGAAGGCATTGCGTTCGGCATCCTTTGAATTCACACTTACCTTCCACATCCTCGGACTGTGAGAAAATATCTGAAATGTATTTCCGCCTATCTCGATGGTCCTAATCGGTACGGTTGAAAGAGGTCCCGTCATGTGAGCGCCTATGTACATCTAAATCACGTCCTTCAGTTCGAATTCAACTTTTAAAACGTTACCGTCGAAATGCGATTCTATCTTTTTACCGTTGATGGTAACTTCTGCGATTTCTCTCGGGGCATTCAAAAAGTTCATCCAGATCTTTTCATACCTTCCGGCATATCCACGATTTATGGCCTTTACCCCGATTGTGTATCCATGATCCCTTTGTCCAACGGTGAACTCGTAAAGATTGTACTTTCCCGACTTGTAATCCAACGTTTCACCGTCATCTTCGTAAAGGTATCCTGCCGCTTTTTGGCCGTAGATATCAACGTAAAGGTTCATCTTTCCTTTTTCGAAAAGGTAATTCATCGGATCTGTCCTGAAGATCATGGAGTTTTCTCTTACAAAAACGGGTATCTCGTCGAGAGGAGCATCGATTTTGTAGACGTGATCCGCTTCGTAAAGTTTGCCATCTTTCATGCTTATCCATCTGCCATTGGGAATATAGACCGTTCGCCACGTTGAATTTGGCTTTGTTATGGGAGCCACAAGTATTGAATCCCCGAAGAGAAATTCATCGTTTATTGAATATAGGTCTTCGTTGTCTTGATCAAGAAAGATCAGCGGACGCATGATGGGTATCCCATGCTCGTGTGAAAAGTAAAATGCGGTATATATGTAAGGAAAAAGTTCGTATCTCAACTTCACGTATTTCCTTATCACATCCTCGATCTTTTTACCAAAAGACCACGGTTCCTGTCGGGCCGTTCCAATGGCACTGTGATTCCTGAAGAATGGGAAAAAAGCTCCCATCTCAGTCCATCTCGCAAGTAGTTCTCCGTCCGCATTTCCTCCAAAGCCGCCGACATCCGTCCCCGTAAAAGCAACTCCGCTCATGCCAAGTCCCATCGAAATCGGCATTTCAATTTCAAGATGTTCCCACCAGCTTGAGTTGTCTCCCGTCCACACGGCCGCATACCTTTGAATGCCCGCAAAGCCGGCTCTCGTCAAAATAAAAGGTCTTTTGTTTGGCTTGTACATTTCAAATGCCTTTTGTGTTGCCATCGCCTCAAGGTAAGCGTAAATATTTCTCACCTTGTAATGTGGCCAAGCATGACCTTCATCGTCTCTGTGGATGATCTCGTCTCCAAAATCTTCCTGAACAAAAAACTCCTTTGCCTGACCCAAGATTTGAAAATCAATCTCTCCTTTTTTCATCAATTCAAAGATTTTAGCGGTCTTTAAATCAGTCCAAACTATCGCCGGCTCATTCATATCGTTCCATATGCCGTCCACACCGTTCTCAAGTAGGGATTTATGAGACTTTGACCACCATTCTCTCACGTCTGATCTCAAAAAATCCGGAAAGTTACATCTGCCAGGCCAAACATACCCTACGAAATCTTTCCCACTTTGATCTTTGACGAAGGCATCCAAAGCTTTCCCGCTTTTGTAAATTTCGTAATTTTCATCTATCTTCACGCCCGGATCGACGATCGTCACGATCTTGAATCCCAATTTTTTCATTTCTTCCGAAAACCTTTTGGGATCTTTGAAATTATTTCCCCATGTGAAGACCCTGTATCCGTCCATGTAGTCTATATCAAGGTAGATGACATCACACGGAATATCATCTGTTCTTAATTTTTTGGCGATCTCCAAAGCTTCCGAAGAGGTTGAGTAACTCCATCTTGATTGTTGATAGCCAAGCGACCATGCGGGAGGCATCTCCATTTTCCCGACAAGTTGGGTGAATTTGCTCACAACATCTTGGATCTTCGGGCCGTAAATGACGTAAATCTCAGCGCCGTCATCTTTGACCGATATCGTAAAGTCCGTTTCCAATCTAAAAAAGGAATAAGAGGTTGAATTCACAAAGATCCCGATCGCCGGTTTTTTGGGTGAAACGGTGATGAAAAACGGTATTGATATGTACATCGGATCGAGATCTGGCGTGTGAAGAGGGTTGTCCATGTTTTGCATCTTAAATCGTTTTCCCCGTTTGTCAAGGTAGCCCATTTTCTCTCCTAAACCAAAGAAGTGGGCATCTTCATACAAAAAGGTAACTGAGAAAATCCCGTCATCGAACTTTGAGTCTGTTTCTGTGATCAGAGTTTTACCCGCATCGATCACGTTCAACCTGTCATTTCGTGTTTCACATTTGAAATCGGCATGAGCGTCTTCGTATGGCAAAGTTACATCGATTGGATTTGCAGGATGGCCATAAGTGATCTTAAAAACTGAACCGTTGATCTTTTCGATCTTAGGCATTTGGATCCCCTCCTCATTTGTAAAATTCAGAAACAGCTTGGAATTGACCTTTCATCCTTAACAATTCGGACGAGCCATTTTTAGACACAAGAAAATACGTGTCAGAAGCATCGCTACTGGTGATAACGCAAGATCGATCGAGCAAAATGGTGTAAGATGTTTTCACAGTTGGGGTGCCTGAAAGGAAAAAAACATAATCGGAAAGTCCAGGCCTCATATTCGCTTGAAGTAAAAGTTGGCCTGCTTTGGTCACGCTTACAAAAACGCTCCGTTTTCCGGTTATGTAGATGCTGAAATAATCCGAATTCGGGTTGACAGAAGCGAAGGTCAAAATTCTTTCAAGATCAAGATTGGTATTGGTAAGAAAATTATATGAATCTATGTACTCATCGACGATCCCGCCCGGAGATATGTTTTGCTTTAAAGCAGAGATATCCGAACTGTTTTTGTTTAACCTTCCGTTGATCGAGTCTATCGTCTTATTCAGATTTGAAAGCTCTTCCGAATTCGATCTGACAAGCGCAAAATCAAGTATGCCCATAAAAGTTGCAAAAACGGCGGCAATGATGATAAGTATAACGATTATCTTGTAAATAAGTGGGGTATTTTCCTCGTCGTTCAACAGATCACATCCGTTTCATCTGTCACTTTTGCTTTAAAATGCCTATTAAATCCATCTTATTTTCCCTCTTGTCG
This sequence comes from Thermotoga sp., assembly GCA_020722015.1. GTDB lineage: Bacteria > Thermotogota > Thermotogae > Mesoaciditogales > Mesoaciditogaceae > Athalassotoga. Next base: position 3,809 of record DYLQ01000002.1, read on the forward strand.
ATAAGCCTTTTTATGTTTTCATGGTGCCTGTAAGTACTTAGCAGAAAAAGAGAAACCAAAGTTATTCCGAAATATTCCTGGCCTAAGATGAAAGCAAATATCGCTCCAAAACCAAGACCGATCATCGAAGCAAGCGAAATGTATTTCGTTGTAAGCGCAAAGATCAGCCAAACTCCAAGTATGCCAAGTCCAACGAATGGATTCACGGCAAAAGTAAAGCCTAAAGTCGAGGCAACTCCTTTTCCTCCTTTGAACTTCATGTAAATCGGGTAGTCATGACCTATGACGGCCAATGTGCCTGAAAGTAATACCCAGATGAGATCGAAGCCTAAAAGTCTTGCGATCAAAACAACGATAAAAGATTTAAAAATGTCAAGAAACATGGAGATAAAACCCGCCGCCGGACCTGCCGCCCTTAAAGCGTTCGTACCTCCAACATTTCCACTCCCAACTTTTCTTACATCTACTCCCTTTAAATGAGGTAAGACGTAACTAAATGGTATACTGCCTATAAGATAAGAAACGATTATCCAGAATATCTCAAAAATCACAGTCATCTTCTCGCCTTTACGATTATCTTCAACGGTGTTTTCACAAATTCATCTATCTGTTTTCTTAAGAAATTTTCGTAAGATCTTCTCATGCTGTCATCAAAAAGTTCAGGGAAATTGACAAAAACAGAAATGGTTGGCGGAGATGTGGCCGTCTGAGTTGCGTAGAAGATCTTCAATTTCGATGAAATCGAATGCTCGGCCGAAAAGCGCGCAGAGGCATTTGCTATTTTTGATGTTTTAACATTTGATGTATACCCATCGTAAACATCCACGATTTCTTTGATAAGATTTTCCGTATTCCACTTTTGAGTTGAGGATATCGGCACAAAAGGACTGTAAGATATGAAAAAGAGTGCTTTTTTTGCCTCATCCATTATGCCCGATCTCGCAATGTCCCATTTGTTCAAAACCACTATCGGAGCTTTTGAATATTTCAATATCATGGAGGCAATCTTTTTATCTTGATCTACGATTTTTTCCGAGGCGTCAATCACAAGCAACGAAATGTCAGAATTCATGATTGCCCTTATCGTTCTGGCACCGCTGAAAGATTCAATCGTTCCTTTCTCAACGTGAGCTCTCCTTCTTAAGCCTGCCGTATCGATGAAGAGTATTTCTTTTCCTTTGTAATTGAAAGATGCATCTATGGTATCTCTTGTGGCACCGGGTATATCTGTTACTATGGAAAGGGATTCGTCGATTATGGCGTTTAGCAAAGACGACTTGCCGACATTTGGCCTTCCGACAATCGATACCTTCGCTGTTACCTCAACTATATTCAGATCCGAATCGGGAATGTTTTTCAACATGACATCTTTTAGCGCCTCAAAGCCAATGTTGTGCTCGGCCGAGACAAAGAGAGGCTCTCCCATGGCAATTGAGTATATCTCATCCAAATTCTTTTTGTATGCATCTCCTTCGGCTTTGTTGACGACTAATAGATGATTTTTACCGTATTTTCTAATTATTTCCGCAACTTCTTCGTCTTCTTCGGTTATGTTAGACCTTCCGTCAATGACAAAGATCACCAAAGATGAAAGCTTTATCCAATGCTTTAAGGCATCGTTCATGCTTTTTTCTATGTCGTCAGCGGGATTGGCAAAATATCCTGGAAGATCGACAATTCTGACGTTCTTACCTTCCAAATTTATATCGGAAACAACCGGATCTCTGGTCAGCCCTGCGTAATCGGCAACCAGAGATCTTCTAAAGCCAACAAGTTTGTTGAATATGCTTGACTTTCCAACGTTCTTTTTTCCTGCTATAACGACAGCAGGAAGACTAAGATTGCTTTTCACCTTTTTGATTCACCATTTCTCCTATTGTCGTTCTTATAGGCCCTTGATTAAATTCTTCTTCCTTCGGAGATTCTTTTTTGGCATGCGAAATTTGTTCGGTGGATTCCCCTTTTATGGTCACAACCATATCTCTTTCATCCAATTGAGGATTGTAAGATATCTTATGGACTTTTGCGTTAAATGCGTCTCCAATTTTTATTCCTTCGTAAAATTGAGATTTGGGAAGAAATCCTTCAACGTTAAAATCCACTATGCGCAGGATCGCACCTGAATTCTTGATGTTTATAACTTCACAATCAACGGGGGTACCTATCTTCACATTTTTCGCAAGATCTTCCCATGGATCTTTTTGTAACCTTTTAACGCTTAACTTCATCCTTCTTTTTTCAGGGTTTATCTCGAGAATTTTTGCCTCAACGTCTTGATTTCTCTTGAAAAGATCGGCAGGGTTTTTGACGAAATTCCAGGAAAGTTCAGAAATATGTGCAAAACCAGAAATCTCTTTTTCGATTCCAAGTATGACTCCCGTATCAAGCACCTTTTCAACTTTCGTTTTAACCGTATCATCGACATGATACTTTTCTTCAATTCCATTCCAAGGATCTCCCTCAATATCCCTTACGCTGAAAGAGATTCTTCTTCTGTCTTTGTCTATCTCTGTAACTTCAACTTTTACGTTGTCGTTTTCATGGAAATAGTCTTTAAGATTTCTCCTGTAATTTCCCCAAAAGATGTCTTCTGATCTGACGAGGCCTTTTATGCCATCTGAAATTTTGACAAAAATACCATAAGGCGCTATACCGGTGACGGTGGCATCAATAACGGTACCGACAGGATATTTTTTCTCTATATCATCCCATGGATCGTTGGAAAGCCTTTTTAGACTTATGGACATTTTTTGGTTTGCGATGTCCTTTGATATGACAACGCTTTCAATTTCATCGCCGACATGGAATTTGTCTTTAAAGTTAACATTTTTGTCCCAACTTATCTCGCTTCTCGGAAGCAGTGCTGTCATTGGCCCAACATCCACAAATGCCCCAAAACCAGTTATATCTTTTACAATTCCTGTCAATTTATCACCAACGTTAACACCGTTTAAAAATTCTTCGACTTGTTTCTTAGCAAGGGCATCCATTGAAAGTACTATGTTATTTCCGTTGTTGCGTTCTTCAAAGTTTATAACCTCAAATTCAAACTCTTTGTTCACGAGTTCATCATTCGATATACGATTCAGATAGGATGCCTGTGATCCCGGCAAAAAGGCCGAAAGCACGCCTCCTATTTCTATCGTGTATCCACCTCTGACTTTTTTGGTAACATAGCCTTTCACAGGCTTCTTTTCTTCCATACTTTTTCTTATCTCTTCAAGAAGCTTGGGTATCATAAATCTACGTTCGGAAAGATAAGTTCTCGCTCCTTCTTCTTCTCCTTTATAATTTATAACCACAGCTTCTATCTTATCGCCCGGTTTGTAATCTTCAGGGTTCTTTACGAGTTCCCTTTTTGTTATGATGCCTTCAGTTTTAGCTGACAAATCGACTATAACGTATTCGGTTCCGGAACTCAAAATGGTACATTTTCTTACTTCCCCTACAGTTGGAGTTCCGACATTTTCACTTTCAAGATACTTTTCGAATTCCTCTTTCCCATTAAGCACTTCGCCGTTTTCCATGATTTTCACCCCTAAGGGCACACCTCCTTTAATTTTTGAACGTCCTCAATCTTTCAACAATTTCATCGATAATTCTCATTGAAGTTGAGGTTCCACTGCAAATTCCAACACTATCGGCAGCATCAAACCATTCTGGTCTTAAATCTGCCGTACTTAGAACGAGATAGGTTTTGTAATTGATATTTTTGGCTATATTAAAAAGTTTTCTCGTGTTAGAACTCTTATTACTCCCCACTACCAAACAAACATCATTTTCACTTGCTAACTTCTTCACCTCTCTTTCTCTTTGATAGGTAACATTACATATGCTGTTCTTTATCATAACAGTTGACAAATCTTCTATGTTTTCGACTATCGACTTTGACATTTCTTTAAATCCATCGACATCCATGGTTGTTTGAGAAAAAAGGGCTATTTTTTTGGTCGAATATCTTACATTTTCTTTGTAATCGAAAACTTTCAAATCTCTGACAACACTTTTAAGAAAAACAACCTCATCATGTTTATCGTGGCCATAAAGTAAAACTTCAAATCCGGCTTTTCGCGCCTCCAAAATCGATTCTGAGAGTGATAAAACAACAGGGCACGTTGCGTCAACAACTTTTTTGGCATGTGATTTCATCTTCTCAAGTTGATCGATCGGTACGCCATGAGCCCTTATAAGCACGGTAGCACGGGAAAGATCCGGCCATTTTGAGGCGATGTCAAAAGTTTTGAGTCCCAATTCCTCAAGTACTTTCATTTCCGCTTCGTTGTGTATGAGCTCTCCTGTAACGTAAACATTTTCTCCGTTTGCAAGTAAATCTTTGGCAATCTGAACCGCTTTGTCAACTCCGAAACAAAAACCTATATCTTTAGCGACCTCAATCTTTAACACTTTTCATCCTTTCCGTGTAAAGCACGTATATTTTCTCGATCACCTCTTCAAGAGAAAGTCCGTCTGTTAGGACTAAAACAGCATCTGCCGCAGGTTTCAAAGGTGCCACTTCTCTTGAAGAATCAATTGAATCTCTTTGCCTTATCTCATCTATTATATCCTCAAAATTGGCCTCTAAATTCTTCGAAACAAGTTCTCTGTATCTTCTTTTTGCCCTTTCTTCGACAGAAGCCGTAAGAAAAATTTTCAAAAAAGCATCAGGTAAGACAACAGTTCCTATGTCTCTACCTTCTACGACAAAATTACCTGATTTCACGATCTCTCTGCTTTTATCCGTTATGATTTCTCTTATCTCAGGTATTTCAGCGACCTTTGAAACAACTTTTCCAACTTCCAAAGTTCTCAAATCGTCTTCATGGATTTCGCCATCCATGAGAATCGCATCATCAACGACTGAAAAATGTTTCGCTTTGATCATTTCAAAAAAATCTTGCGAAAAATCCGGTTGATTCGATCTAAGCCACAAAAGTGCGACCATTCTGTATATGTTTCCAGTGTTAAGATGTCTAAACCCCAATTTTCTGGCCAGACCGCTTGCAACAGAACTCTTGCCCGATCCGGCCGGTCCGTCTATTGCTATATAGATCATAATCTGCCATTATTGGTCAATGTCAAAACATCCATCATCGATGTTCCTCCAGTTTTATTCCAAGTTCCTTGAGTTGATCTTCTGAAACCTCTGAAGGAGTATCCATCATGAGATCACTTCCACTTGTGGTTTTTGGAAAAGCTATGACATCACGCAAAGATGTTACACCCAACATAACAGAGACAAGTCTGTCAACACCTATGGCAAAACCGGCATGAGGTGGGGCTCCGTATTCAAAAGCCTCAAGGAAGAAACCAAAACGCTTTTTCGCTTCCTCTTCAGTTATGCCGATAAGCTTAAAAACCCTTTCTTGAAGCGCTCTTGTATGGATTCTAACACTTCCGCTTCCCATTTCCCAGCCGTTTATGACAAGATCGTACGAATGTGCCCTTATTTTGGAAAGGTCATCCGAATGATTTTCGAGATCTTCAAGGTAAGGCATGGTAAAAGGATGATGCTGGGCTTGAAATCTTTTATCCTCTTCATTCCACTCGAACATTGGAAAATCATTTATCCACAATACTTTAAAAGTATTTTCAATTATCCCGATCTTGTTTGCAATTTCAACTCTTGTTCTTCCCAAAAAGGTGTTAACATCATTTTTCTTTCCGGTGCAAATGATCACCGTCTCACCTGTTTTTACATTCAGATCGTGCACGGTAGAAAGCACTTTGCCAATGCTTCCCACAAAATTTTCACCGTTGAATTTTGCCCAGCCAAGTCTTAAATTTGAAGATTTGGCTGATTCCGAATACGTGTCAAGCGCTTTTCTCGAAAGCACATCATTTTTCGGAATGACGATCATCTTGACTTCCTCTTCGACACGGGGACTTAAGAAATCAAGTTTGGATGAAAAGGACTTTGACGTAAGATTTTCCATTTTCATTTCAAATCTCAAATCCGGCTTGTCCGATCCGTAAAGTTCCATAGCAGTTTGATACTGCATAGACGGAACATCACCTATGTCTATTCCGCGAACCGCTTTGAAAAGATACTTGACAAGGTTTCCAACCATTTCCTGTACATCTTCCTGATCGACGAACGACATCTCAAGATCTATCTGAGTGAATTCCGGTTGCCTGTCTGCCCTGAGATCCTCATCTCTAAAACACCTTGCCACCTGATAATATCTATCAAAACCTGCTATCATGAGCAATTGTTTGAATATCTGAGGAGACTGCGGAAGGGCATAGAAAGTTCCCTGTTTGATGCGGGACGGAACGATGAAATTCCTTGCACCCTCTGGTGTTGATTTCATAAGGTATGGCGTTTCTATTTCCAAAAAGTCATTGGAATTAAGATATTCTCTCGTCTTTTGAATGAGTTTATGTCTGAAGATCAGGTTATATTGAATGGACCTTCTTCTTAAATCAAGATATCGGTATTTAAGTCTTACGTCTTCACTTCCTTCGTCCCGGTTCGTATACACGGGAGGAGTTTTAGACTCAGCGAGAATTTCTACTTTTTGGGCCAACAATTCTATATTTCCACTTGCAAGATCTACGTTTTTAGCATCCTTCGGTCTTTCTCTTACAATGCCTTCAACACCGATAACATATTCTCCCGAAAGGTTTTTTGCTATTTCGTAAGCAGGCGTATCCGGTTGGAATAAAACCTGAACAACTCCATATCTGTCTCTTATCCATACGAAAATTATACCACCGAGATTTCTTATCCTATCCACCCACCCATTGATTACGACCGTTTTGTCGATCAGAGATTCATTTAATTCGTGAAGTCTATGAGTTCTCTTGAGCATCTTTTCGATATTTCTCCTTTCAACATTTCAGAAGATTATACCATAAAAAAATGGAGTTAAATGTGTTGATCTTCAAAACTCATTGTGGTAAAATCTTTGTGTGCGGCCATAGCTCAGTTGGTAGAGCATCAGCTTCCCAAGTTGAGGGTCGCGGGTTCAAGTCCCGTTGGCCGCTCCATAAACCCTCGAAAGAGGGTATTCTTTTTAAGAAGGTGAATAAATGGAAACGATAGAAACCATTAAACGCAGAAGAAGCGTGAGAAAATACATAGATAAACCTATTAAAAATGAGATATTGAGAGAGATAGTGAATTGCGGAAGACTTGCTCCAAGTGGAAACAACTCCCAGCCGTGGGAATTCCTTGTCATCACAAAGCGTGAATCACTCGATTTCTTGGCAAAGGTTACAACCTACGGAAAATTTTTAAAAGAAGCAGGGGCATGCATTATCACATTTTGTGAAAGAAATAACAGGCATCATCTCGAAGATGGTGCTGCTGCCACAGAAAATATGATCTTGACGGCAACCGATTACGGCATAGGTACCTGTTGGATAGCAGGATACAACAGAACCTATGAACAACAGATAGTCTCACACTTCAACGTCCCACGAAATCTCATAATGATATCCATCATATCCTTGGGTTATTATGATGAACAGCCTTATGTTCCTAACAAAAGATCTTTGGATGAGGTTCTGCATTGGGAAGAATTTTAACTTTTCAGATTTTGGAGGTGTACAAGATGCCGTACGTTAGAGTAGAGGCGAATTTTAAGCTCGATGAAAAATTCGTAAAGAAGGTTTCTGATTTCATTTCCAAATCTCTTGGTAAACCTGAAAGGTACGTCATGGTTTCTGTTGAAACCAAGCAGATGATCTTTGGCGGAAGTGGAGATCCGTGCATGTTCGTAGAACTAAAAAGTATAGGACTTCCGAAAGATTCCACTTCCAAATTGTCTAAAGAAATCTGCGATTTCATCAAAAAGGAAACGGGAACGAACGCTGACAGGATTTACATCAATTTCGTGGATTTCGATGGGCAGATGTGGGGATGGAATAGCACGATTTTTTGAAGTCAACACATCCTTTTCACAGGATTGGATTCCCGATCAGGTCGGGAACGGATCGCATTTGATTTCATTTTTCAAGGTTAATTGTTATATAATTGATATGAGATATGCCACGTTACGATGGCAAAATAGTTCATGACAAGGGTAAACGATATCACAAAACGTGACGATTATTGGTATGGAGTTTAGGATGCATGTAAAGAGGTGTTTTGATGTTAAAGCTAAGGTTTTACGGTGATCCAATCCTTAGGAGGGTATCAAAGCCAGTTCAAAACGGAGAATTAAGTGAAGAGATTTTAAAAGAAATGAGTGAGATCATGTACACTCAAGACGGTGTCGGTCTCGCTGCACCGCAAGTTGGGATTTTAAAAACGTTTTTTCTGTACGATATAGGAGAAAAGCTTAACATAGTTGTGAATCCAGAGATATTGGAGAAATCAAAAGAGACTGAGATAGGACAAGAAGGGTGCTTGAGTATTCCGAACATATACGAAGAAATTTCAAGATCGACAAAGATCAAAGTGAAATACGAAGATCAGCATGGCAATATCTTCATAAAAGAACTGACCGATTACGAAGCACGAGTATTTCAACACGAATCAGACCATCTTCATGGAAAACTTTTCATAGATTATTTGAGCTTGATAAAAAGAAGAACGCTTAAACCACAACTCGATGAGATAAAGGAAAAAGGCGAAGAGATTTTGAAATCAAAAGACAAATCATCGCAGAGTGTGAAAAGTGTCTGACAACATCGCTTTCTTTGGTTCTTCCGAATTTGCAGTACCGATTCTCAAATCTGTCCTTTCTTCAAATGTAAAATTGATCGTAACCCAAATACCGCGCATGGCAGGACGCAACAGGCGCTTGACGCCTACGCCCGTTTCTGTTTTTGCCCATGAAAATGGGCTAAATGTCATGGAAGTTGAAAATGTCAACGATGAAGGATTCATAAAAATCTTGAGGGATCTAAAGATTCAATTGGCAATAGTCGTGGCTTTTGGGCAAATTTTGAAGCCCAATTTGCTCGAATCCATTCCTGACGGCTTTTTTAACGTTCACGCATCTTTGTTGCCTGCTTACAGAGGCGCGGCTCCAATTCAAAGGGCTCTACTCGATGGGGCTGAAGAGACGGGTGTCACCATATTCAAAATAGACAAAGGACTTGATACCGGAAAGATTGCCGTTATGGAGAGTTTAAAGGTAGAACCTTTGGACACTTTTGACACTTTAAGCGAGAAACTCTCAGCACTTGGTACTGTCTTGATAAAGAAATTCATTGAAAACCCTGAAATTCAACTCAAAGAACAAAATGGGGATCCATCTTACGCAAAGAAGATATCTTCCGAAGAAACCGAGATAAATTGGCATTACCCTGCCGCTAAAATCGGCAATTTCATAAGAGCCTTTGATTCCACTCCGGGGGCAAGGACGGCCTTAAACGGAGAAACCGTTAAGCTTTTCGGTTTCAAAGGAATATCACAAATGCACGGAAAGCCCGGAGAAATTTTGAAAATAAATGCCGAAGCAACGGTCGGATGTGAAGATTTCTCAATTTTGGTATCCAAAATACAATTCCCATCTAAGCGGGTGATGAGTTTTGGCGAGGCCCAAAATGGCCGTAAAATCAACGTTGGTTTTGTTTTTGACTCTTAGCATTTTAAAGGCTTACGGGATGCAGATTCAGATAAATGGCAATCTCGGAATTTCCTACGGCTTCGGTGCCCAATCGATTTTAGGAAACTTAGACATTCAAAAAGGTTTTACTTTTAATCAACAAATGCAATTCATTTTGAGTGGTCAGGTTGAAGATGGACTTTACGTTTCAGCAAATGTTGGAACTCAGACAACGACGGTTACGCTCTATTACGTACCGCTAAACCTTCAACTTGGAAATATCACCGAATCTGCTTACGGCATAAATAACCTCTCCATTTTTGGAATTAAAACAAAAGATTTTTCCTTCGGGCAATTGTACGGAAACGTCTTAAGTACGACGATAACGGTTTCACCTTTGGCCCCTTACGCGACGATTGGTGCCATGCTTTACGGTAGTGTTGTGATTTATTCGGACGGCCAAATCTTAAGTCCAAATTTTTATTCCATCGATTACACAACCGGAACGATTTATTTTTCGAATCTAACATCAACGAAGACTTTCACCGTTGAATATCAAAGTGCATCTGTGAATACAGGCACTTACCTTTTAACAACTTCTGCCGGTATGAAAAACGATGGTTACGATCTAATGGGCACTTTCTGCACTGTATTTTCAACTCCGTCCGATCAGTTTTTTGGTCTTGGAGCGATCAAAAACGACATGTTTTCATTTCAAGGAACTGTTAATTTTGATCAAACGCCATCGTTTAAAGTTGAAATGGCAGGGCATGATTTTTTGTGTGGAAGGGAATTGAAAATGGATCTCTCCTATGTCTCCGAAAATTTTAGATACCCAATGGGTATAGTTCAAATTCCGGGAATGAGTGGGAACGTATCAATTGGTGCTCTTAATGTCTCTTTCAACAAAGATTATCTCGGAATAACGGCAAGCGGTTCTTCGGTCAATTCATCTTTGGAGATAGGTACTCAAAATGGTATAAGCGCATCGGTAGGATGGAATGGTTTTCAAACTTCTTTAAGCGTTTCTGCATCAAATGTGGCCGCTTTTGAGTCTTTTTCCAATGACGTTTTTGATCTCATGTTAGGCCAAAATTTTTCAAATTCCACAAACTGGTCGATTTTGCAGATTGCAACTCCGTTAAGCGTTGAGGCAAGCTTTAGTTCTTACGGATTTGGTCTATCTTTATCAAAATTAATCGGCCCATCTTCGTTGAATGCTTCGTTTTCAAATTTTCAAAATTCAATTCAGGCAAGTTTTGGTGTATCAAACTTGTTGGCTTTCGGCTTCCCTTTGTCAGGGAATATACAAATTTCCGATGCTTCAACTTCATCGATCATCGGAAACGTCAGTTTTTCCGTTCCAATCGGTACAATTGGTCTTACGGCAACAACCTCGCCCGCTTTCGGCCTTTCTTTTTCCAACGATACTTGGAATGTGAATGGAGAAATTTGGAATGGCGGTTGGAATTTAACCGTCGGAATTCAAGAGATCCTTTCATGGCTGACTTTAAGCGGTAACGTTGAACTTGAAACCAATCAGAATCAATTCGGAGGATCTATTTCTTTGAACTTAAGTGGTCAGACATGAAGATTGAGAAAATGATAGCCGGCGGATACGGCCTCGGTCGTAAAGACGGGAAAATCTATCTTGTCAAGGGTGCATACGCGGGAGAAGACGTTGAAGTAGAGGTAGAAAAACAGATGAAAGATGTGGCCTTTTGTACCGTGAAAAAGATCGACATTCCATCTCAGAAAAGAAGGATTCCCATCTGCAGTCATTTTGGATCATGTGGCGGATGCGATTGGATGGATCTTGAATATGAAGCTCAACTTGAATATAAAAGAGACATCTTCACAGATCAGATGAACCACATCGCAAAGGTCGATCTTTTACCTCCACAGATCATCCCGACTTCTCAATATTTTTACAGGAACAAGGTTGAGTTTTCGATAAAAGATGGCAAAATAGGTTACTTTGGTAAAAATTCTCACAACTTCGTGGAAATAGACAAGTGTCACATAATTTCAAATGATCTGAATGAAATAAAAGATGAAGCGAAAAAACACAATTTGAATGGTTTCGATCACCTTGTCATTCGTAAAAGCGAAGGTAGAAAAATGGCAATATTCATTTCCAAAATCTTTCAAAGAGTACCCGACATTAACACCGATGATATCGTATTACTTGTCAATAAAAATCCGCATGTCGTCGTGGCAGGGCATCAAAAAATCATCAAAGGAAACGGATACCTTGAAATTGAACTGAACGGAATAACTTACAGAATTCCACCTAAATCCTTTTTTCAAGTCAACTACGAAGGCGCCGAGATTCTTTCATCAAAAGTATCCGAGTACGCCGGAAAGGGCGAAAATTTACTTGATTTGTATTGTGGCGTGGGATTTTTTACACTCCAGGTTGCCAGAAATTTTGCCCATGTAAAAGGCGTTGAAAGTTCTCCATCATCTGTAATTGAAGCAAGAGAAAATGCCAGGCTAAACGGGTTGAATGTCGATTTCATCAACTCCAAAACATCGCAATTTGAACTTTCGAATTTCGATGTTGTCATAGCAGATCCGCCAAGAAGCGGTATTGACAAAGAGACGATGAACGCGATTCTCAAAGTAAGACCTAAAAAATTCGTGTACGTTTCATGCGATGTCTCAACCTTTGCCAGGGATTCTTACGAATTGATACAAAGAAGGTATAAAATAAAAGATGTGGTGCTTGTGGATCTTTTTCCTCAAACACATCACTTTGAGATCGTATCTTTATTCGAAAGAGAGGTGTAACATGCCAAAGGTTGGAGATATCGCTCCAGAATTTTGTCTTGATGAAATAAGTGAACTTAACGCTGAAATCGTGGGAGTAAGCGCCGATAGCGTTGAAAGTCACAAAAAATTCGTTGAAAAGAGGAAACTAAGCGTAAAATTGTTAAGTGACGCGGAGAGAAAAGTCATAGAACTCTACGGCGCCAAGGGGAGATTGGGCACGACAAGAAGTACCTTTTTGATAGATCCTGAAGGGAAAATAGCCAAAATATGGTCCAAGGTCAGCGTTAAAGGCCACACGGATGATGTGAAATCTTCTATTTTTAATTTAAGGGTAAGATGATGAACTTTGATAAATCGTCTTTCGAAAAGATGAAAGCAGAGATAAAAAATCTTCTCGAGGTTAGTGAAGATAAACTCCAATCGGTATGTAAATATCTTCACGATCATGTGCCATATTACAACTGGGTAGGCTTTTATCTCGTCGATGGTTCGAAAAAATTAAAGCTTGGTCCT
>DYLQ01000002.1:16696-106688 GCA_020722015.1 Thermotoga sp.
CTGCAAGTCAATTTGCTCTCCGTCAAATTTATTATGTTTTTGAAAAAGATTTGGTATATTTAAAGGTATTAAAAGTTTATTAAAGGAGATGAATGTGATTGATATCGACCGTAACGATGAAATGGGATGGAAAAGCACTTGAACTCATAGATCAAAGAAAACTTCCGCAAACGGAGGAATATGTCAGATGTACAACGTCTGATTGCGTTGCCGCTGCCATAAAAGATATGGTGGTAAGAGGCGCTCCGGCTATAGGTGCCGCGGCTGCGTTTGGTTACGTTATAGGTGCCATGGAAAACTCCAAAAATTTAACGGAAGAGCGTATGAACGCCATCAAAGGAAAATTGGCAAAAACAAGGCCGACGGCCGTTAATCTCTTTTGGGCACTCGATAGGATGCACTCTAAATTCATATCTTTAAAAGGTAAGCCTGATTTCATGATAGACAAGTTAAATCAGGAGGCCGAGAAGATAGCCGTTGAAGATATAGAGGTCAACAAAAAAATGGGTGAGTATGGTCAAACTTTGTTATCAAATGATGCAACTGTCATAACTCATTGCAACGCCGGCGCTCTTGCAACCGTTGATTACGGTACGGCGTTGGGGATGATCCACGCTGCCGTAGATCATGGCAAGCATTTAAGCGCATATGTGGATGAAACAAGACCATATTTACAGGGTGCAAGGCTTACGGCATGGGAACTCATGAAATTGGGAGTAAAAACAACGCTTATATGTGATAACATGGCAGGCTGGGTTATGAAAACGAAAAAAATCGACGCTGTTATAGTAGGTGCCGACAGAATTGCCGCAAATGGCGATGTTGCAAACAAAATAGGGACTTATTCTTTAGCCTTACTTGCAAAACGCCATAACGTTAAATTTTACGTCGTTGCACCTCTCTCAACGATAGATGTGAAGATAAAAAGCGGCCTTGAAATTCCAATAGAAGAGAGAGCCCATGATGAGGTTACTTCTATAAGGGGAGTAAAGATAGCCCCAGAAAATGTTGGAGTTTACAATCCGGCATTCGATGTCACGGATTCCGATCTCATCGATGCCATAATAACCGAAAGGGGTATGCTTACGTATCCTTACGAAACGAAAATAGCCAATATCGTAAAAGGAGGAGCGGTTCACTAATGACCGCAATAGAAGCTTTCGTTGAAAAAATATCTACTTTTTTTGGAGATAAATCTGCCGTCAGAATTCTTATAAAAGTTGAAAATGATCTTTTGAGGAAGCAAATGCTTTCGGAACTCTTCAAGAGAATAGAGGTTAAAGATCCGTCATACGATACTTTTGAAATAGATAAAAGCGGCAATATAAGTATAGAAACGATAAGAAGTATAAAGGAATTTTTGTCATATCCTCCTTCTTTTTCATCGAGAAAGTACGTGATCATAGACGAGATGACGCTTATGACTCCGGAGGCATCCTCGGCAGTTCTCAAGATTTTAGAAGAACCTCCTGATTTTTCAGCCTTCATATGTTTTTCTTCGAATTTGGACGGTGTCTTCTCTACCATAAAAAGTCGTTTTTTGATTTTTAAGCCTTATGCAGATCCGATTGAATCCGTAATTGAACCTTTGAAAATAGAAAACATGGAAATTGAGGATCTTTTGAGAACAGATTTAGCACTGGCGATGAATTACCAAGAAAAGCCTGAGACGCTTAAAAATCTTTTGAAGGATGTGGAAGAAAATCCCGCTAAATTATTTGCGAAATCTTTTAAAGATAGATCTTACTTAACACTTTCGGTAACGGCTGAAAGGATCTTACTTTTGGTGGATGTTAAAAACATATCAAAATTTTTTCAGATATTGCAACCTTTATTTGACGATGAAGATTCACAAAAGATGATAGATGTTTTCCTTAACGCCTCTTTAATTCTTTGTGAGGATCTCGTGATTTTCAATTTTACAAGTTATTGGAAAGGGCTCAACAGAAAATCTTATTCGACTTATTACGCTAAAATGAAAGTACCATCTGAAGAATTCATAAAAAGAATTTCAATTGTCAGACATGGCAACGTGAGTAAAGATCTTTTGATCTTTTGGCTTTTGCTTAATTTCGCCATGCTGAAAAGGGTGTAAACATCATGATATATGGAGTATCTTTCGAAAAGCTTGGACAAATATATCCATTTGAATACGGTGAAAATTTGAACTTGCATGATAAAGTTGTCTGTGAAAGTGATTTTGGCATTGAAATAGGGACTGTCGTAAAAATATTTAAAGCACAAGTTGAAACCAAAAAATCGATCCTCAGAACAGCAACTCAAGAAGATTTTGCGAATGACATTCAGAATGGTAAGGATGTCAAAGTGGCAATTGAAATTGCCAAGAAAAAAGCGGAAGAACATTCGTTGACAATGAAAATGTTGAGTGCAAAATACACGCTCGATAGAACGAAGTTGATTTATTTTTTTTACGCCGATGGAAGAGTGGATTTCAGAACACTTGTTAAAGATTTAGCCAGCACATTTAAAACGAGAATAGAACTAAGACAGATAGGTGTAAGAGATACGGCAAAGATCATTGGTGGCGTAGGAATGTGCGGGATGCAAACTTGTTGTTCGAGATTTGAAAAAGATTTTAAAAGTATAACGCTCAAGTATGCCAAAACTCAACAACTTATGATAAATCCTTCCAAAATATCGGGAGTGTGCGGAAGACTTTTGTGTTGTCTTGCTTACGAAAATGATACCTATCTTAAAATGTTGGAAGATCTTCCGGACACCGGAGATATGGCTCGGTATGAAGGCAAAGTGTACACAGTTTCTGAGGTAAACATCTTTTCAAAGACGATAAAGATGAGAGATAACGAATACTCCGAACTGAAATTAACTTTTGAAGAATTTAAAAAAGGGAAGGGTGAAAAAATTTGCGATTCGAAACTTCCGGAAGAAACGGATATGCAAGAACCGGAAAGCTGACACTTGCTCATGGAATAGTTGAAACTCCAGCCTTTATGCCGGTAGGGACAAATGGCGCGGTAAAGATGTGCGGCCATGAATGTGTAAAAGATGCCGGCGCGCAAATTGTGCTTTCTAACGCTTTTCACCTTTATCTCAAACCAGGTCTTGATGTTTTGAGAGAGTTCGGAGGTATCCATAATTTTGCCTCGTGGGATATACCTATTTTGACGGATAGCGGTGGCTTTCAAATTTTCAGTCTTTCAAAAAACATGCGTGTTGACGATGAAGGAGTTGATTTTAAATCTCCATTTGATGGTGCTGTTCATAGATTTACTCCCGAAAAAGTCATGGAAATTCAAGAAGCGATAGGTTCAGATATAGCGATGGTGCTCGATGAGTGCCTGGCACCGGGAAACGATCTCGAATCGACAAAAAAATCCGTAAAAAGAACGACACAATGGGCAAACAGGGCACTTGAATCTCATAAAAGGAAAGATCAAAATCTTTTTGGCATAATTCAGGGCGGGTTTTTTGAAGATCTAAGAAGGAAAAGTGCCATCGAAATTACGTCAATGCCTTTCGACGGCTTTGGCATAGGAGGATTAAGCGTTGGCGAAGATATCGATACGACCATCAAGATGCTTGATGCTGTACTTCCTTTGATGCCTGAGGATAAGCCAAAATATCTTATGGGCGTGGGAGATCCGGTCTTGATGCTTGAAGCAATTGAAAGAGGTGTTGACATGATGGATTGCGTTTTGCCAACGAGAATGGGAAGGCATGGCGGAATCTTCACCTCGATGGGACGGATTAACATACGTGCATCTGTGTACGAGAAAGATCCAAGTGGTCTTGATCCGGAATGTGATTGCAAAGTATGTCAAACCTATTCGAGAGGATACATTCATCATCTTATAAAACGTGGAGAATCAACCGGCATGATATTCGCGACTTATCATAACATCTATTTTCTCACCAATCTAATGAAACAATCAAGAGATGCTATAATGAAAGGTGAATTTGATGAGTTCAAAAAATTCGTGATTGGAAAAATCAACGACAAAAAGAGGTGAATAATTTGACAAAAGAAGATGTTATCGAACTGCTTTCAAAAGTAAAATATCCTGGGTACGCAAGAAATATCGTTGATTTCAAAATAATAAAATCGATAGACGTTAACGATGAAGAAGTCAAGATAGTGCTTAATCTTGCCACAAAAAACGAAGACATCAAGAGAATGATTTTAGACAACATAAAAAACATTTTCAAAGGATCGGGAATACGCCTTATTTTAAGTACCGTTCAAGATGAACCTAAATCCACTACCGTAGAGCAAAAACATTTCGTAAAAACCGCCAAAAAACGTATAGCCGTGTTGAGTGCCAAAGGTGGAGTTGGCAAAAGTACATTTACGATTTCTTTGGCCGTATTTCTCAAAAGAAAAGGATACACCGTCGGTGTCTTCGATGCCGATATACATGGACCGAATATTCCGAGAATGCTGGGAACTCTTGATGAAAAGGCGTCTATAAACGAAAACAAAAAGATAGTGCCAGTTTTAAAAGATGGGATTTATTCCATGTCCCTTGGATACATCGTTGATCAAGAAACACCTGTTATATGGAAAGGGGCGATGGTTTCGAAGGCCATAGTCGAGATGCTTGAATCGACGGAATGGCCCGATATGGATTATCTCATAGTTGATCTCCCGCCAGGTACCGGCGATGCCGCTTTGACTGTAAAACAAAATATGGATGTCGATAGCGCCGTAATAGTCACAACACCAAATGAACTCGCCATAGCCGACGCTTTGAGAACAATTGATTTTTTCAAACAGGTTGAAATAAACATTTCAGGATTTGTTGAAAATATGGCATACTTCGTGTGCGATAACTGCCATAACAAACTTTATCCATTCGGCAACGTTGAACCTGAAGAGCTTGAAAAAGCATTTGGTATTCCGTGCTTGGGAGCTATTCCCTTTGATCCGACAATCGAAGAAGCAACTGACAATGGGACGCTCATGACATTGGGAAATGAAGAGTATTTTAATTTGATAAATGAAGTTGTAAGCAAAATTTAAACTTGGGAGAAAAGACATGGATTGGTCTAAACTTTACGCACCAACTTTAAAGGAAAGTCCTTCGGATGCCGATATAAAAAGTGCAGAATTGCTCATAAGAGGAGGGTTTATAAGGAAATCCGCCTCGGGAGTTTTTTCGTACCTTCCTTTAGGCACTCGTGTACTTCAGAAAGTAACCCAGATTGTAAGAGAAGAAATGAATGCCACAGGAGCTCAGGAACTTTTGATGCCTATAATGCAACCGTCGGAGATATGGAAAACAACCGGAAGATGGGACGATTACGGGCCCGAAATGATGAAATTCAAAGACAGGAATGACAGAGAATTCACACTCGGTCCAACTCATGAAGAAATGATAACAACCCTTGTTAAAGACGAACTGAGATCTTACAAGCAATTGCCGGTAAATCTTTACCAGATAAACACGAAATACAGAGACGAAATAAGGCCAAGATTCGGTTTGCTGCGCGGTAGAGAATTCATAATGAAAGATGCTTACAGTTTTCACACGAGCACTGAATCTCTCGATCAAACGTACATGGATATGTACAACGCATACTCTCGAATATGCGAAAGGATGAATTTGATGTACGTTGCCGTTGAAGCCGATACAGGGGCAATTGGCGGCAGTAATTCTCACGAATTCACGGTTTTCGCTGAAAGCGGAGAGTCAAACATACTTGTGTGCGAAAAATGCGGATATTCCGCAACACAGGAGAAGGCAGAGTGCCTTGACGATCGAAAGAGCACAGATGAATCGTTGAAAGAATTGACGCTCGTTAGCACTCCAAATGTCAGGACCGTAGATGAATTGGCAAAGTTTTTGAAGATCGAAAAAGCACAGATCGTCAAATCGATGGTTTTAGTTGGCAAAAGTGGATACGTAATGGCTCTCATAAGAGGAGATCTTGAGATAAACACATCAAAACTCAAATCATATCTTGGGGATCAAACGTTAAGATTTGCAACACCGGAAGAAGTTCTTGAAAAATTTTCAAGTCAGATAGGTTATATAGGCCCTGTTGGCGTAAAGGAAATCAGAATTATCGCGGATAATTCCGTAAAATTCTTGAAAAATTACGTTGTGGGAGGTTTGAAAAACGAATATCATTACATCAACGTTAATCACGGAAGAGATTACGAAATAAAAGCATACACGGATATAAGAGTCGTCGTTGATGGAGACAGATGTCCAAAATGTGGAGCACCTCTTAAATTGAAAAAGGGTATCGAAGTCGGACAGGTTTTCAAATTAGGCACCAAATACTCTGAAAAACTTTCTGCCACTTATGTGGATTCGGATGGAAATGAAAAATATTACATCATGGGTTGTTACGGTTGGGGCGTGAGCAGGACGATAGCAGCTGTCGTTGAGCAATTTCACGATGAGAGGGGAATAATCTGGCCAAGGTCAATCGCACCTTTTGAGGTTGCCATAACGATCGTAAACATGGCTTTACCAAATCAATTTGAAACCGGTCGAAAGATCGGCGAAATGCTTGAAAAACACGGAATTGAAGTGCTTTTAGATGATAGGGATGTCTCTGCGGGTTTCAAGTTCAAAGATGCAGATTTGATAGGCATACCTTTGAGGATAACTTGTGGTAAGAGTCTTGAAAATGGTGACATAGAGTTAAAACTCAGAAATTCAGATAAATCTCTTAAAATCAAAGCAAAAGATGATGAGTTGATCTTGAACACCGTCAAAACACTTCTTGAAAATTACAATTTGTAAGAGTGATGATATGGGAATATTCGATTTCTTAAAAAAAGGTCTTCAAAAAACAAAAGAGGGGTTTCTCGGAAAGGCTCTTTCCATCCTCAAAGGCGGAAATTTAGACAAAGAAAAGATTGAAGAGATAAGAGAATTGCTTTTGCTTGCGGATGTCGGAATCTCGACATCCGATTACATAATAGAAAAACTTAAAAGTTCAAAAGAGAAAGCGCCTTTAGAAGCATTGAAAAATGTGTTGTTAGAACTGTTAGGGCAAGATGAGTCGATAAAATTATCTGATGTTCCTCCGACAGTTTACACGCTTGTAGGTATAAATGGATCGGGTAAAACAACGACGGCAGGCAAATTAGCCTTCAGATTCAAGAAAAGCGGGAAAAGAACGGTGTTGGGCGCAGGCGACACGTTTAGGGCCGCTGCCATTGAACAACTTAAAGAATGGGGAAGCAGAGCAGATGTTCCAGTCATTGCCCATCAAATGGGAGCTGATGCTGGAGCCGTCGCTTATGATACCGTAAACCATGCCATCGCCGAAGGGCTTGACGTGGCCATAATCGATACTGCAGGACGTCTTCACACAAAAGAAAACCTTATGAGAGAACTTGAAAAGGTCCATAAAGTTATAAAAAAATTGAGGCCGAACCAACCAGAAGAAGTGCTGCTTGTGCTTGACGCGACCATAGGACAAAATGCAATCCAACAGGCAAGGATCTTCGATAAAAGTACAGGCGTAACCGGAATTGTGCTCACAAAATTTGATGGAACGGCAAAAGGAGGCATGATCTTTTCCATAAAACGCGATCTGGGGATACCCGTTAAGTTGATAGGAGTTGGAGAAGGTATCGAGGATCTAAAAGATTTTAATGCCTCCGATTTCGTTGACGAACTTTTAAGATGAAAGACAAAACCATTGCCGATCTGTACAAAGAAAAGATATTCCTCGAAGATGGCGAAAACGCACTTCATCTTGCCGAGGTTATAAGAAGGTATGGAAAAGATGGGTGGACAAAACGTAAGATCGCCATAGCTCTCAGAATGATAGATCCGAATTTGGAAGAATTATCAGAAATAACAGATTTTGATCCATCAAAAACAGAAGAGGTATCGAAAAAGACCGGTATTCCCATTTCCAGATTAAGTGTCATGTCCATGATAATTGAACCTAAAAAATACCTTCCCATGGACGATGTGATGATAAAACTTTCGGTAAATCAATCAATAGACGTTTCGAATTATTCAACATTTCTTTCAGAATGGAGAAAGATCCTTTCGCAAAATCAGGGTTATTTCGATGATTTCATGGATCTTTATCTTGTACTTTCAGAAAAACGCGAATACGAAAAAGATTCTTCACTTGTAGATGAAACGATAAAAATGGTCGAAAAAAAGGATTTTTTGTCTCTCGACATGAAAACATTCAAAACGTTCAGAGAGATATACGATTCTCTCCTTCCATCCGACAAAAAGCAGATCGCAGAATCGATAACGGATCCTTACGTTAGAGGCGCTCTGACAAGACATACCGATGCACTTTTAATCGTGGATGGAAGTAATATTGCCATGGTAGAATCGCATTATCCTGATCTGGAAAATATATCTTTGGCATTCAAACTGATCGGGAATTTAAAAGAAGTTCCCTGGCCTTTCAAGATCGTTTTCGATCAAAATTTAGAGTATAACCTCAGAGGCACACAAAAAAATCTTTTTGTGGAAAAATTTCAAAAGCACCCTGACGTCAAATTTCATTCTCCTGCCGATGAAATGATACTGGAAACCGCAAGAAGCACAAATGCATGGATTTTATCGAACGATAGGTACCATGATTATCCACGAATAGACTGCGTAATGTTAAGATTCGACGGTAAAAGCATTTCAAAAGAGAAATATTCTCACCATCGATAAAAAAGTCCCATTTTTCAATGGGACTTGAGTTTAAACTTACTTAGAAATCTTTTTTGATCTTACATATTCATCTATGGCAACGGCGGATTTTTTACCTGCACCCATGGCAAGGATCACCGTGGCAGCACCCGTAACTATATCTCCTCCGGCATAAACACCCTCGACTGAAGTCTGACCCGTTTGAGGATCGGCCTCTATGTATCCGTGAGAGGTTAATTTGAGTTCAGGAAAGGCACTGAGAAGCACTTTGTTAGAAGTCTGTCCTATCGCTTCTACTACCATATCGGCCTCTATCGTGAACTCACTGTTCTGAATCGGGACAGGCCTTCTTCTTCCAGATGCATCAGGTTCTCCAAGTTCCATCTTTATACATTTGACGGCCGTTAAATTGCCCTTATCGTCGCCGATATATGCTATCGGATTCGTAAGCCAATGAAATTCTATGCCTTCTTCTATCGCATGATGGTATTCTTCTATTCTCGCGGGCATTTCCGCTTCGCTTCTTCTGTATACGATCTTCACATTCTCGGCTCCAAGTCTGAGCGCAGATCTCGATGCATCCATTGCGACATTGCCTGCTCCCACAACTACAACGTGTTTTCCCAATCTGACAGGGGTATCCGATTGGTAGGGAAATTCGTAAGCGTGCATCAGGTTTATCCTTGTTAAAAATTCGCTTGCCGAATACACGCCGTTCAAATTCGTCCCTGGTATGTTCATGAAACTCGGTGTTCCGGCACCGGTACCTATGAAGATCGCATCGAATTTTTTGATTTCGGAAATGGTTATACTTCTTCCGACTATCGAATCCGTGTCTATTTCAACGCCAAGAGATCTTATGAAGTTTATCTCACGCTCTACTATCGATTTTGGAAGACGAAATTCAGGAATACCATACATGAGAACCCCACCAGCCGCATGCAATGCTTCAAAGATCTTAACCTCATATCCCATCTTTGCGAGATCGGCAGCAACTGTCAGTCCTGCAGGCCCTGCGCCTATGACCGCGACTTTACCGCGTTTTTGCGTCGGAATTTCCGGAATCTTCACATCGCCACTGGAAGCCTCCCAATCCGCGACAAACCTTTCAAGCTTTCCTATGGCAACAGGTTCATGCGCTTTCATCTTTCCGACTGTACATCTTCCTTCACACTGGCTTTCCTGAGGACATACCCTACCACAAACGGCTGGAAGGTTGTTGTAACTTTTCAATATCTCTGCTGATTTTGGAAGATCTCTGTTTTTCAGTGCAAGGATAAACCCTGGGATATCTATGTTGACAGGACATCCGGCGACGCATGGTTGATTGACACACTGCAAACATCTGTTTGCCTCTGCAACCGCCTCTTCAAGGGAATAACCGAGAACGACTTCTTTGAAGTTGTGAGCGCGTACTTTTGGATCCTGTTCTTTTATAGGAGTTTTGTTGTTTGGAATCTTTATCACAGCCATGAGAGATCACCAACCTTTGCGATGTAATTTTCCAAAGAGATCTTTTCCTGATCTTTGTATTGTCTGAGCCTATTCATAACCTCGTCCCAGTTAACCTCATATCCGTCGAATTCAGGACCATCGACGCAGGCAAATCTTATATTTTTTCCGACAGTTACCCTACACGCACCGCACATACCTGTGCCATCCACCATTATAGGGTTTAAAGATACAAAGATCGGAATTCCGAGATCTTTGGCGGTATAAGCCGAAAATTTCATCATGATGGTGGGTCCTATCGACCATGCCTGATCTATTTTCTCTCCACGCTTGACGAGTGCTTTCATTCCATCCGTCACAACGCCTTTCATACCCATAGAACCATCATCCGTTGTGACGATAAGTTCATCGGAATTTCTTTCACACTCATCTTTGAGTATGACAAGATCTGCCGATCTCCCTCCCAAAATGGTTATAACTCTGTTACCGACACCTTTTAGCGCCTTCAAAATCGGTAAAATTGCCGCTATGCCCACACCACCGCCTACCATGAGCACGGTTCCATATTTCTTTATTTCGCTTGGATGACCAAGAGGCCCTGCAACATCTTGCAAAGAATCTCCAACCTTCATCGTGGCAAATTCGTATGTGGTCTTGCCAACGGCTTGAAAGATCAACCTTATCTCTCCCGTTTCGACGTTGGCATCTGCAATTGTAAGAGGAATTCTTTCCCCATTTTGGGATGTTCTTACAATGACGAATTGACCGGGCTTTGCGTGTGATGCCACTTGTGGGGCTTTAACCCAAAATTCATACTCTTTGGTGGCGATCTTTTCCTTTGACGTTATTTCAAACATTTCCTTCCTCCTTTGCCAAATACACTTCAACTCCCTTTGCCGCTCTCATCCCAGAACCTATGGCACTTATTATATCTTGCCTTGCATTGGAAGCATCGCCACCGCAAAAGAGACCCTTAACCTTGGTACGACCGTATTCATCTACCGGAATTGATTTTCCATCAAACCCTATCTTTTGTTGGATATCTACTGGGATGAAATCTATCGATGGGGTCTGACCGATGGCTGCAACAACGTAATCGGCAGAGATTTTAACATGCGGAGATTTGTCATCGACGACAGGCCTTGGCCTTCCACCAGAAGGATCTGGGACAAGAGATGCAACTGCATATTCGAACTCTTTTGCGTGTTTTTCACCGTATATTTCGATTGGTACCCCCATTTCTACTATTTTAACACCCTCTTGACTGGCATCTTCGATTTCCTCAGGATCGGCAGGCATATCTTTTATTCTTCTTCTGTACACGATCGTAACATCTGCGCCAAGCCTTACAGAAGATCTTGCAACATCCATTGCGACATTTCCTCCCCCTACGACAACGATTTTTTTGCCGTTTAAATCCTTCAGAGTTCCATCGTTGACCATGTGCATGAATGTAAGACCTTGAACGACATTCTCGAGATCTTCTCCCTTTATTCTGAGTGTCATGGGCTTAGAATTTCCAACGCCGATGAAGACGGCATCGTAAGATCTCATAAGATCTTCGAATTTCACATCTCTTCCAACCTTTGTGTTCAATTTCACTTCTATTCTCGTTGAGAGTATGGCATTTATATCCTTCATCATCTCATCTTTTGGCAGTCTATAAATCGGTATGCCCCACATCATGGCACCGCCAAGCTTTTCTTCGGCTTCGTATATCGTAACATCGTAGCCAAGTAATCTTGCGTAATATCCAAATGAAAGTGATGCGGGCCCTCCTCCTATCGCCGCGAGTTTTTTACCGTTTGACTTTGGCAAAAAATTACTTATCTTCAAATAATCATCCACGTTAGAGGCAGAAAACGCCTTAAGCCAGCGTATGGCCAAAGGTTCTCCCTGTATTCCCACAACGCATGCCTCTTCGCATTGATGCGTGCAAACCTCTCCACAGATAAGCGGCAACGGATTTCTCTTGTATATCCAAGTAAGAGATTCTTCGGGATCACCCTTCGATATGGCGCTTATGTATTCTGGTATGTGAAGTTCGTTTGGACATGCCTCAACGCATGCGCCACATCCGAGACATCTCGAAGCTTCTTTTTCCGCTTCTTCTTTTGAATATATCTGGACGTACTTCGAAAAAGAAATCTTTCTTTTGGCAGGATCTGTTTTCTTGGGTGCTGTTCTTTCGAAATTTATAACCTTATCGAATTTATTCTTTTCGTTTCTTACATATCCGGGATTGCCGACATGTGTGCTATCGGCCCTCCATATGAAATCTTTCGAAACGATTTCCGGTTCTTCCTCGACTGAAATCGAGACGGAAGGATGAAACGTATGAATGTAATCCCTCGACATTTGCAACGATCCGGTTGGACATACATCCACACACTGAGCACAAAAGCAACATCTTCCGTAATCAAAAACAGGCCTTACCGTTTTTGCAAATTTGTTTGCTGGTTTTAAGTCCGTCGTTTCAACCATGGTAACGGCATCTGTCGGGCAAACTCTTGCACAATTCCCGCATCCTATACACTTTTCAAGATCGTTGGTATGAAAACCGCGATAATTTGGAGAGTTTCCAGAGATGGGAAAAACTTCGAGATCCTCTTTTGGATATCTTACCGTATGAGGCTTTTTGAAAAGGTATTTAAGTCCGACTATCGGTGCAAATCCATTTTTCTTTTCGATGTCTTGACTACTCATCACATTCACCTCTACCTATCGAAATCGGGCGGACACATGTCTGTCGTGTGAATCCATACGGGAACGTCTTCTATCCTCATGCCGACAAGTGCTTTTGTCGCATAGTAAAGGCCTATCGAATAAGACGGTCCTCTGACGTAGACTCTGTATGGCTTCACATCACCATCTGACACCATGTAATAGCCAAATTCTCCTCGAGAACTCTCAACTTTTGAATAATACGATCCCTTTGGAACTCTGAATTGAAATGGATTTGGCACCTTCGTCCTGTAAGGACCTTGTGGAATCTGTTTTATACATTGTCTCAATATCTTTATAGATTCACCCAGTTCGAGTCTTCTTTGCAAGATCCTTGAGAATGCATCTCCATCTCCCGTTTTGGGAATTTCAAAATCAAGTTCATCGTAAACCAGGTAAGGTTGAGCTTTTCTTATATCGTAAATAACGCCGGAAGCCCTTAAATTTGGACCTGTAAGTCCATTTTCTATCGCTTCATCTGCCGAGATATACCCAAGTCCAACCGTCCTTTTCTGGATTATTGGATTTTTGAAGATGAATTTATCGTACTCTGGCAATCTTTTTCCCATGTAATCCAGAAAATCTGAAAGTTTATCAAGCCATCCTTCCGGAAGATCGTTCTTAACACCGCCGGGATACTGGTATATGTGGTATACTCTTCCTCCTGTAAGCCATTCGAAGAGATCAAGGATGTAATCTCTGTCTCCGATGAGCCATTGAGCCGAGGTGTAATGACCTGTCGTACCGCCAAGGCCGCTTACTCCAAAAAGAAACGAGGCTATCCTTGCAAGTTCCAACACGATGACTCTTATGTATTGTGCGCGCTTGGGAACTTCGATCTTTGCCATATGCTCAATTCCCATACAATAAGCAACCTCGTTAACATCTGGCTCTGGAACGCATATCCTTGGGATCAAAGCGAGGTTTTGAGTCCATAACCTTCTTTCCATCAACTTTTCGAAACCTCTGTGAAGCAGACCAGGATCTGGCGTTGCTTCTGCAACGGTATGACCTTTCATCTTTAAGATGTATGAGAAGTTGCCCTCTATTCCGGGATGGTTTGGCCCTATGAAGAGTTCGTAATATCTGTAATCGTCATTCGATTCGTTCAGGGGGGTTAATTCCATGCGTCTCATCCTCCTTAAATTCAAAAAGTTCCTCCGAGAAAGCAAGTGTATCGAAATCTTTTCTCAAAGGAGGTGTATCAAGCCAATTTTCAAGGAAAAATGGCCTGAGATTTGGATTCCCGACGAACTCAATTCCAAAAAATTCATGCATCTCTCTTTCGTAAACTTCACAAAGTTTCCAAATGGCATTCATCGATTCAATGACAGGCCTGTGCCTTGGGATTTTCGTTTTAACAATTGCCTCAAGCGAAAGATCATAGGATTGAAGTATGTAAACGAGTTCAAACTTTCCCTCATCTATCCAATCCACACAGGATAATCCCATAAACCCCTTAAAAGTTCTGGATTTCAGATAATCAAGTACCGATCCAATTCTTTCTTTTGGCACGATCACCTCAAATTCCCAATCGTTAAGCCATGAGGCCTTTAAATCCATTGCCCTTATTTCATCGAGAATATCAGCCAATTTTTGTCACCTTCTCAATTCTTTCCAAAACAGGTTTTGTTCTTTTCAAAACTTTATCCTGATTTGCTTTGTACCATTCGTAATTTTTGACGTATTTCTCATAACCTTTTGCTTCACCATTTTGAACCATCTCTTTGAGCTTAACGAAAGAATCCAAAATGGCCTCCGGCCTTGGCATACAACCGGCTATGTATATGTCAACTGGAATGTATTTATCAAGTCTTTCTATAACGTTGTAAGAATCCCAGTAAATCCCTCCGTTTATCGTGCAGGATCCAAAACCCAAAACCCATTTTGGTGGTTGCATTTGTTCGTAAGTGTAGATGACACGCTTTAGAGTTTTTATGGCAAGATATCCTGTTATAAGCAATATATCGGCTTGACGGGGCGTAGCCATCGGAGTTATTCCAAACCTTTCCATATCCCATCGAGAAGTCATAGTCGGAGGTAATTCTATTGCTCCACAGCCAGTACAATAGTGGAGCATCCACATCGATCTGCCTCTGAAATAATCAACAATTTCAGTCCACTCAGACATTTAAAACACCTCCCTGAATTATCACTATCACAGCCTGTAAAATTCCCAAAAACAAAGGCAATTTCCAGAAAAAACTCGTGGCTTCATGAACCCTTAACCTTGGAAGAATGGCATCTACAAGTACGACTACGAAATACAGAACGAATTGCTTTGCTATGAAGATCCAAAAGTTTGGAGCACCTCCGAGGAAAAGATCGACTATTATGCCCGTTTCCAAAAACAACGCTACAGAATGTTGGATCATTCCGAATCCGAGGTATTTCCCACCCAATTCGACCATAGGGCCTGAAGCTATTTCGGCCGGTGCTATGGCCTGATCGAACGGCTTTTCTCCGAGCATGCCTTGAAGGACTATTTCAACAGCCAAAAAGCCAAGCGGCATTTTGACTATATTCCAGTTCATGAATCCACCAGATTGCATGGCAACTATCTGCGTTAAATATCCGGTCTTTGAAAAGAAGTAAATCGAGAAGATAACCGCCGCGAACGGTACTTCATATCCCGCCATCAGCATCAAAGCCCTTGACATTCCAATTGCCGAATTGGGATTTCCCGATGCAAGGACTCCCATGGCCATTCCGAGATACGCCATCATCATAAGGTAGACTATCATTATCAGGCTTGAATCAGATGGGAAAAGTGTGAATGGACCTATTGGCAAAAACATCAATGCCGCAAGCATAGGCACAAATCCTGCCACAAGTCCAAGATCAAAAGCCCATCCGTGACTTACCGAGCCTTTCGAGAGCAATTTGAAAAGATCCATGAAATTTTGAGTGAATGGAGGCCCATATCTCCTTTGAATTCTGGCCATTATCTTTCTTGCTATTCCGCCAAAAAGGAGACCAGTTGCCAATGCAAGCGCTCCTATTCCAAAACCTTGCGATAACTTTATCAGAAATTCTACTATCACCATACAATCCACCCCGCTATGACGAAAATCACAAGTCCTCCTATCGCAAGATATGTGTATATCTGCACATTTCCTGTGAAAATCTCTTTGATGGAACTTCCCAAGTATTCAACGGAATCACCAAATCCCTTGAAAAAGCCATCTATCTTTATCTTTAAGAACGGCGCTATTTCTTTGTCCATGGGTTCATAGAAATCATAACTGAACTGGTACATTTCAGGCGTTAAGTTCCAGTCTTTCGGAATCTGCCCTGCCGTGTAATTGTCCTCCTGAGGCACCTTTTTGTGCTTTGCAGAAACGGCAAAAAGCAGAAACCCGAAAATGAAAGCGACTATCACGACGATGAAGATCGAGACCATATTCACCGAAGAGAAGAAACCATTTATGTATTCATACCCGGATGTCGGAAGTGGCTTAAGCCCAAAAGAGCCCACGATTGAATTTATCGGATCCAAGATGAATCCTGGGAAAATGCCGAAGAAGATCAAAGCACCGATCAAAAATACCTCCGTTATCTTTCCGATGGCAGAGATTTCTTTAACGTTATCGTACTTATGAGAAAGTTGGCCAAGGAATATGGCGTGAAAGGCACGCATCAGATACAAAAAAGATGCTATGGAGGCGAAGAAAAGCAAAACGGTGGCAAAAATAAGCCCATGACTTATCATCGCTTGAAAGATCATCCATTTCGATCCAAATCCCGCAAACGGCGGTATGCCAGCCGCCGATGCTATACCCACAAAAAAAGTCAAAAAGGTAAGTGGCATCTTTTGCCAAAGCCCTCCCATCTCACTCATGCGCGTTATTCCAACTTTTGAAATTACCGCGACTACCGTTATGAATATTGCCCCGTTGAAAAGCAGATGGTTGAAAGCGTGAAACAACCCTGCAGTCAAACCTATTGGAGTGAAAAGTGCAATTGCAGCCAGAATGAATCCCAAATTGCTGAAAGATGAATAGGCGAAAAGTTTTTTCACATCATCCTGCATGAAGGCAAGCACACTGCCGACCACGGCCGTGATCGATCCAAACCAGACAAGTGTGTAATTTGGCCATGGAAGTCCCAAAACGCCTGGAACGTTTCGAAGGCTCAAAGTCAGTGGCAGAAAGATCAAAAATCCGTAAATGCCGTATTTACTCATGACAGAAGAAAGGTATGGAACGAAACCGTCCGGAGATTCTCCATACGTGTATGGCACCCACGTATGGAAAGGGAAAATTCCTGATTTGACCATGAAGGCCACGAAAAACATGGAAACTATCCCCAAAACCCACCATGGATGCACGGTCATAATGGAAACAAGATAAGACACATTTTGTTGTATCGAAAAGCTTCCTGTGAGATTTGAAAGCAGGAAGATGCCAATAAGCATAGAATAAGATCCCCCAATGCTCATCATGGCGTAATACAAAGCCCCATGTCTTGATTCTGCTGTACGTCTTCCTCCGAAGATGGCAAGAATTGATGCCCATCCCATCAATTCCCAAGCGAAGAAGAAACTCAAAAAATCAGTTGCCATGAAGATCCAGTTGCTTGCCGCCAAGGTGAGCAAGAGCAGAAAACTCTTCATTTTCGATCTTTCGGTAAGATCGAAAAAAGTCAAAAGTACTCCAAATGCAATGGTCATGTAGAGCATGAAGATGGAAAGGGGCGTTATTTGGAGACCCATCTCGATGTTTTTTCCAAGAAAACCAAGGCTCCATGTAAAAGCATCTCCTACCCTTATGTCAATCAAAAAAAGCAACGTTACAACGAAAGTTGAAAAAGACACGAGTCTCTCCGCAAGTCTATATCTTTGAATTATGGCTGCAACGATACTTCCCGTTACGGGTACAAGCAAAAGTGCCAAAAGTGAACTCATCTTATCACCTCTTAATGTCCAACAATGGTAGGTATGACGTTGAGAACATACCCGCTCATCTTGTCGGTTAATTCATGTGCCGCAGAATAAGAGATACCACTTACGATTTGTGGGAAGATGCCTATCGCTATTATCAAGATCGCAAAGGCGGCTATGGGTATTGCCGGCGATATTTCTACCTTTATCTTTTCTGAAACGGCAGGTTTAGATGTAAAAATGTATCCAACGACTTTGAGGTAATAAAAGGCCTCAACGACGGATGCAAACAGTACAATTGCCATTATGAAGTCATACCATCCACCACGCTGAAATGAAGCATCGACAAGAGCGAACTTCGACCAAAAACCTCCAAAAAGAGGCAATCCCAACAAACTAAGAGCACCTATTGTGAAAGTAACGGCTAAAAAAGGACTTTTATACCAGAGCCCCTTCATGTCTTCCACGCGTTCTCCCCCAAAGGAAACTATAACGCCAAGTATTAAAAAGAGCATCGCTTTGGCGATTGAATGGTTTATCAACTGGAAGATCCCCGCATATGCTCCAAGCCTTGAACCTATGGAAAAGGCCATCGCAACAAGACCCATCTGCGCCATTGACGAATATGCCAACATTTTTTTGATATTTGTCTGGACAAGCGCCGATAGCTCTCCTATCACGACCGTCGCTGTACCTAAAATGGCTATTAAGGTCATGAGATCTAAATTTCCATACGTTGATACAAAGTTCCCATTTTTCCCAAAGACGGTCATGACGATTCTTATCAGAACGTACACACCACCTACGGATCCTATACCACTTAACGTTGCGGAAACGGGATTGATGGCGCCTGTATAGGTATCTGGCACCCATCCATTGAAGGGGAAAAGTTCTGCCTCAACTGCAAGACCTGCAACGAGTAAGATCCCGGCAAAAGTCAAAAGACCCGGTGTTGTTTGAGAAATTCTTGCGGCTATCTCGGCTATGTTGAGCGTTCCAAGTTGGGTGTAGATCAAAAGTACGCCAAAAAGATAAAGTGTTGATCCTATTGAGCTTATGACGAGGTATTTGAAAGCACCTCCAAGTGCTCTTCTTTCTGGGCCATAAGCCGCCAACGCGTAAGAAGAGATACCTGTTATTTCCATGAAGATGAAGACGTTGAATATGTCTCCCGTCGATATCAATCCGATCGAACCACCGACAAACATGAGAAAAAGTAAAGCGAAATGCACAACGTCTCCGTACTTGGCAGACCAAAGGTTGTATATGCTTATCATCAAGCCAACGAAAGATATCACCACTATCAAGATCGTTGCAAGTGATCCTATGTAAAGATTTTCACCAAACGGAGGCACCCAGTTTCCCATTATAACGTTAAAAGGATACACGTGCCATAAGAGTATGTAAAGTGAAAATAAAAACTCAAAAGTAAGCGTTAAAACCGTTATCCATTTTGCGAGTTGTTTTGAAATAAACCCAAAAAGCGGAATCGAGAAGGCCATCAGCAAAGGAACACCAACGAGTAAAGCGGCGAAATTGTAAGTTTTCATTTGTCTTCCTCCTTGATCTTTCTGACATCAAGTGTGCCATATTTTTGGTATATCTTAACGGCTATGGCAAGGGCAAGCGCCGTTGTTCCAAGGCCTATGACTATTGCCGTTAAAACCAGAGATTGTGGTAGTGGATCTGCCGCCACGACATGGCCATCCACGACAAGATTGTTTGTCGCAGTATATATAGGCATGACTGACTTTGGATGCCAGGCTATTGTCACGATGAAAAGGTTAGTTCCACTGTCAACTATGTTAAGGCCGACTATTATCCTGAGTATGTTCGTATTCGTAAGTACTATGTAAAGTCCTATTCCAACAAGTGCCATTGCCCCGGTTAAATATATCCAGTTCTGGAGAAAATCTATCATTTCAATCATCCTCCGTATCGATTATCATGGCATTTGTAACGGCCGACAATTCAGATCCAACCTTCATGCCTATGGCTATGTATATCAGTGCAATGAATCCTGCACTGAAAAGGTCACCAATTGTTCCGGTCGGAAGAAAGTTTGCAAGAAAAGATTTCTCGCCGATAAGTCCAATTATTCCTATTACAACGTAAGCCATTCCAGACAGAGATTCAAAGATGGTCAATCCCGATTTGTTGGGGGAATATCCTTGTTTTCCGAGAAACAGGCCAAGTATACCGGACGCTATTATCGCTCCACCAGGAAATCCCCCACCTGGTGTTAAGTGGCCGTGTATAAATACGTAGATTCCGAAAAGCAGGATCACGGCAAAAGCGATTCTCGTTCCCACGTACATTATTTCAGAAGGTTCTGTACGTTTCTTTGGTATCTTTCGCTTTTGACCGTGGAGCACAAGCATAACGCCACTGGCGGCCAAAAACAGTACCGTTACCTCTCCAAGCGTATCAAAGCCTCTGTAATCAACGACTATCGATGTTACAACGTTGGCCGCACCATCTTCGAGATTCGCACTTTTACCAAAAGTGATGGGCGTATATGGTACGTCATTCCTCAAAGGTACCATATCTTTATTGAAATAAGTGCCTTTATCAAGCATTTCAGTTGCCTGATCGACATCTTTCATCACGTAAAATCTCGAAACGGTGTTGTTCACGTTAACGGCATTTGCCTTTGGCATTTGTG
Source organism: Thermotoga sp. (assembly GCA_020722015.1). Taxonomy (GTDB): domain Bacteria; phylum Thermotogota; class Thermotogae; order Mesoaciditogales; family Mesoaciditogaceae; genus Athalassotoga. The sequence continues at coordinate 37,035 of DYLQ01000002.1, forward strand.
TAAAGGCCATAAAGAAACCAACGATCAAAATGCCAACGACAAAAATTGCGAAAACTTTTTTGACCATTTCAGGTGTATCATTCATCATCGCTTGTCCCACCCTTTTGTACCTTTTTAATCGCTATGATAAAGATAGCCGTTGAAAGTCCAGCACCTATAGCCGCCTCGGTTATCGCAACATCAGGAGCCTGAAGAAAGAAAAACAAGCCTGAAACTCCCAAACTGACAAGGCCCATCGAAATGACGGAAGAAAGCAATTTTTTCGAAAAAATAGCCACAAATCCTCCGGCAATTATCAATATGACGAGTAAGGTCGAAAAGAGAGTTATCATTTTTGATCACTTTCTTTTTTTATCTTCTCGGAATAAAGATCCGGATTTGTTTTTTTGTATGGCTTGACTCCGGCCCTGTAAGATGCACGCCCTAAAGCATGACTTGAAATGGGATTCGTCATCAGTAAGAAGATTGCAAGTGCGAGTGAGAAGATAAGCCATCCCTTTGCGATGAGGCCAACGCCTATGGTTGTCGATACCACACCCAGAGTCGTTGCTTTCGTTCCAGCCTGAAGCCTGTTGAAAAGATCTGGAAGCCTGAAAATTCCAAGTGCTCCCAAAAAGAGAAAAAACACTCCTACGAAAACCAACACAACACCTGTCCATCCTAAAATCAGATCAAGCACATTAAAGCCCCCTTTCGAGGTACCTTGCTATTGCCAAGATCCCTAAAAATGAGAGTATGGCATAGACCATTGAAACGCTTAAAAGTACGTATTGAAAAAAGTAAAGTGCAAGTATAACCCAAAAGCCTGTTGTAATGGTCGTCCAAGTGTCAAGGCCAACTGCTCTGTCCGAATTGGTTGGGCCTATTATTGCCCTTACAGTGGCCAAAATGGTTGCCAATGACACTATGACGAACCATGCTATCCATATGAATTGAGGTATTTCTATTCTCATCTGAACATCACCTCTAAAATCTTTTCGAAACTGCCGGCGATTTCCTCGGAAGCATGTTCGACATCGGTAGAACCAACAGTTATCCAGTGAATGTAAATGTACTGCCCATCTATATCGATGGACAGGGTACCGGGAGTTAAAGTTATCGAATTCGCAAGCCAAACACGCGCGACCTGAGATTGAAGATTGGTCTTTATCTTAACGAAACCGGGCTTTATAGGCATTTTGGGATTTAAAACAAGGCCAGCCACATGAAGATTTGCTTTTATCAATTCGCGTATGAAGACCGGTAAATACCAAAATAGCAAGATACCTATGCGTTTGATGTTTTTCAAGCCGGAAACACTTAATTGCTTGTAAGAAAGCAAAGCGGCAATTAAGGCTATAGCGGTTCCCGCTTCCCATTCTTGAATTGAGAAAGGATAGGTTAGAACTATCCACAAGAAAAAATAAAGCACAACCGCGTAAAAGTAACGGTTGATCGAAGAAGCTTCGATCTTTTCCATGATCAATTCTCCTTGTAGACTATATCATCGTATAGAAATTGTACTTTGTTTTTGTGCTTTAACTCTTCTATAGAAAGATATTCCAGGACTTTCCTTAAATCTTCGTCTTTAGCGCCTTTGAGAAGGTTCTGATAAAACTGATGAGTTAAGTCCTCTCTCTTTATGGCCGCTATTAAAATGTCTTGAATTGTGGAATTGGGATCGAAATATGAAGGCATAAGATAATCTCCGAGTTTCATGTCCTGAATTCTTTCAATCTTCAACTCTTTTGCGATCTTCGATGGTCCTTCTGAAATCATGGCTTCGATCTTTTTTCTGTGATCGATTTCTTGTTCGGCAAGATATTGCAACTCTTTTTTCAAATAAGGAAGCGTTACAACTTCTTGGGCTTTGGTGTAAAAAATGTAAGAACTTTCCTCTATCCTTTTTGCAGTTTCAAGTACTTCATCAACACTGTTAAGCATAAGAATTACCTCCTTTATTCAATTGATTCGCTTAAAAGTTTTTTACTCAAAGGTCTGACCCATAGAGTTTCGATTATGACGGAAACAAGCACCGTTATAACCGTGGTGGCCAATATGATTTCACCCCACTGAATCAAAATTGGATTTTTGTACATCACGCCCAAACTAAGTGGCAATCCGGCAAGTGCGGATGGCACCACTCCCCTTGGCCCTTCAAATGAGATGAACAAATACTCCTTTGCGTTCCATTTTTTTAACGGCAATATCGTAAGTCCTGCAATGGGCCTTGCTATGAAAACAACCACCAAAGCCAGTATCGTTCCCATCAACAGAGAGGATCCTAAAACGGAGAGATCAACCGTGGCACCTATAAGGATAAAGATGAAGACCGTTGCAAAATCAGAAAGAATTTCGTTGAAGTGCAGTTCCGTTTCTACAAGATTTCCAAATGCTTTTGAAGTGCCATTTTTCTTGAAAAACAGTTCATGATTTCCCCAAACTATACCTATTGTAGTGGCAACGAGGTAGCCTGACGTCTGAGCCCATTCACCTATTAAAAAACCGCCAAATGCAAGTGCAAGCGCGTATATCTCAGGAAATGTATCGATTTTCAATTTTCTTACAATCCAGTATCCGATAATTCCTAAAATTATACCTATTACGACGGATGACCCTATCTCATAGAGGAAAAAGATAACGGCGGCCGGATAAAGCGTTGTATATCTTGCTATTGCTTCTATTAATTTAGCACTTGATGCCTGTGGAACTACTAAAGCCACGGCAAGCATGGTCAAGACTATTCCCAAAGGATCGTTGAATATAGATTCTGTCACTATCACGGTCCTTATGTCTTCGTTAACTTTATTTTGTTTGAAAAGCGGTATCAAAGTTGCAGGATCAGTCGCTGAAATTATGGCTCCAAAAAGGAATCCGGCCAAGAAAGGAAGATGAAAGAAAAGAGAAAAAAAGATACCAGCCACAATGGCAGTAATGAAAAGTCCTACGGTATCGAGAATTCCTATCGTTGCCATGTGTTTTTTCAGTAGTGGCCATTTAAGGTTGTGGCCTTCTGCAAAAAGAATTACGACAAGTCCTATGACCCTAACGTAGTTGAAAAGCGTTGTGGCATTTCCGCGGCTTATGAAGCCAAGTAGCGGACCAAAAATGATTCCCAACACTATGAGGAGTGGAATCGAAGAGATGTGTACTTTCTTGCTGAGAAAAAATGTGATAAACCCCAACGTCATAACTATAACAAATGAAAATATGACAAGATCCACATGCGACAAATAGACCATCTCCCTTTGAACTTGTGATTTTTTACGCTAATGTTTTCCAACCAAAAATTTATTATATACCATATACAGGTATTTTTCAAAACCAACATATAAATCTAAATTTGGCGAGTGGCAAGTAGCGGGTAGCAGGTGGCTTATGGTGTTTTTGACCTGATAAGAAATCCAATCTGATAAAGTCAAATGACTTCGCTTTTAAAGTTGGTTTAGTAATCTTCTTATTTGATTTGATGTGAATTGTTTTTGGTTCAATTCGAACGCTTGAAATATAAATACATTGTATGATAGAATATAATTTGTAATTGCGCGGTTGTGTAATGGCAGCACACGGGACTTTGGATCCCGGCGTGGAGGTTCGAATCCTCCCCGCGCAACCAGAGTGGTTTTCATATATCGTCTTTTAAAAGATGTGACGCTTTCTCGATTATTGTCTCAGGTAATCCAAGTATGCCCGCTATTTTTATGGCATCTCCGTAACTTAACATGCTGCCCTCGATGAGATGATGGTCTATTTTGGAGTTCAAATTTTTAGCGTTTATTTCGCCTTCAAAACTTATCCTTCCCATGGTGTAATTAAAACATTTACCCACCTCTATTGTGCGCTTGAAATGGGTCACCATGATCGAAAAATGTCTTGAATTTGAGAGATATTCGGCAAGAGCGGTTGCGAGCGCTTCTCCTTCATATGGATTTGTTCCGGAACCGAATTCGTCGATCAAGATCAATCCTCTTCCATCCATTCTCAAGGCATCTGATACTTTTTCTATTTGATTTGCAAATCCAGAAAGATCAAGGCTTTGAGACGAAGAACCGATAAATCTTATCCAATCTATTTCAGCCAAAACAGCCGACTTTGCAGGCACCAAAAAGCCATGCATGGCCAACGCACATGAAATGGCCAAGGTTCTGAGAACAGTTGTTTTCCCACCCATGTTCGGTCCAAAGATAATCGTCAATCCTTGAGAAAAATTCCCCGTTAACGGTGTATATTCGAAATTGTTTTTTTTCACGGTGCCAGAAACCATCGGGTGAAAAGATCCTTCAAGCTTTATTTCTTTTCCAAATTGAGGGAAAACATATCCATCTTTGATGGCTTTTATCCTCGCAAAAGCGATATCAAATTTCGCTATCCTGTCTATTTCTTTTTTCAGAGAGGTTATCCACTTTTTTAGTTCTTTTGAAATTCGTTTTATCTCATCATCTTCAGCGTGTTTTATCTCTTCTTCTATCTCGTTGAGTTCGTTTTCTTTAATCGCGATCTCTTCGGTTGGTCTTACGACAAAAGTGTAAGTTTTCATTCCTTCTCTTTCGATCATGACAAGATTCGAATCGATTAATTCCTTGGCTCGCGCTCTTTCTATCACGAAGCGTCTATCGTTAAGATCAAGATTGAACTTGTCAGAGATAAATTTAATTCTTTCTTTGTACAATTCGTTTATTTGTTTCTCAATTCTTCTATGTTTTTCGATCAAATCATCTATTAGTGCGTTTTCAGGCATAAAAGAAAAAGATCCACTTTTTTGAGGATCAAGCAAATCCCATATTTCATCGAGATCTCCAAAAAATTCTTTGACACATGTCGTGAGTTGTTTAAGTATCTTGTGATGATGTACAAATCTTTTTATCTCAAAGAGATCGACATCTGTTGACGTTCCGTTTTCTATCGACAAAATACTGCCGGTAATTTCGTGAAAATCTCGAAGGATATTTTCGATTTTCACACGATTGGGTTCACAATCTTTTACCTTTGAAAGGAATTCAAAGTGAGAAGACAATTCATCTCCCTTCAAAGGTAAAAGCTCCACATCGGCTTTCTTTCCAAAAATGCCGATCGATTTGTAAAAAGATGCGATCTCGTCAAAAAAACAAAATCTTTTCGTTTCTTCGTCTATGAATTCCACTTCAAAAATATATCTCAGAAAATTTTTCTTTAACGTAATTCATGAAAAATTTATGGCTAAGAGGTTCTCCTGTGACTTTAATCAAAAGATCTTTCGGATCGTACAAGGCACCAAATTTGTGTATTTTTTCTCTTTGCCATTCCCTTAACACCTTTAAATTCCCATTTTCAATCTCTTCCTCAAGGTTTGGAATCTCTTTTTTCGCCGTGAAAAAGAACTGTGATGCGTAAAGATTTCCAAGCATATAGGAAGGGAAGTATCCAATTTGGCCGCCTGACCAGTGAACATCTTGCAACACACCGTGAGCGTTGTCTGGTACATCTATTCCAAGGTACTGCTTTACCTTTTCATTCCATACCTCAGGTAAATCTGCAACTTTAATCTTGTCATTTATAAGAGCTTCTTCCATTTCAAATCTGATCATTATATGTAAATTGTAAGTCACCTCATCGGATTCAATCCTTATCAAAGAAGGTTTGGTGAGATTAATTGCCCTGTAAAATTTTTCAAGTGGTACACCCTTGAATTGCGGAAAGATATTTTGCAACTTTGGAAAGAAAAATTTCCAGAACGAACGTGATCTTCCAACAAGATTTTCCCATGTTCTCGATTGAGATTCATGAATGCCCATGGATGCACCGTTGTAGATTGGCATCAATTTGTATGCTTCGGAAACGCCTTGTTCGTAAAGTGCGTGACCGCCTTCATGCATGGTAGAAAATAATGCCGATGTCATATCATCCACGTGATAATTCGTTGTAACTCTTACATCTCCCACTCCCATTCCTATCGTGAATGGATGGGCCGTCTCATCTATACGGCCACCGTTAAAGTCGTAAGTCATGGCGCTGAGCACTTCATGAGATAGTCTTTCTTGCGATGCTTTATCGAAATTTCCCTTCAGAATGGATGTATCCGGAGCTTTGCCTTTTGAGGTTAAATCTTTTATGAACGGAACAAGCTCTGCTTTCAATTCATCTATTATTTTTTTGAGATCTTTTGTCGTCATAGAAGGTTCGTAATCTTCAAGAAGGGCATCGTATTTATTTTCCTCATAACCGTAGTATTCGACGAATTTCTTGAGATATCCTACAATTTCTTCAAGGTATGGTTTGAATTTTGCGAAATTGGATTCTACTTTTGCCTCTTGCCATACGTTTTCCCCTTTTGAACAGGCAATGGTGAATTTTTCAAATTCATCCGGTGGTATTGAAGAAACGCGCCTGTATTCTTTGGTTACAAGATAAACGTTTCGTCTGTCGACCTCACTTAACTTTTCGTTGATTTTTGGTCTGTTAAAGTATTCGACGAAAGTCGCCATTTTGGGAGAAGTTCCCATATCGAATATCGTTCTGGCGAGTTTGCCTGCAACTTCCGCTCTGTCCATTGCGGCTTTTGGGGGCATTTTCGTTCTCATGTCCCATTCAACAAGCGCATAAGCCACTTTGAACTTCGCTATTTCCTTGTTGTAATCGTAAAATTCTTTTATTTCCATTTTGATCACCCCTTCAAGAATTTTCGTGATATCTCATTTTGCCTTTTGATAAGATAATCTATGTCCTTAACTTTTAATTCACCATTTTCAACGACGACCTTCCCGTTTACCATGTTGAAATCCACGTTATGTGCGTCGCACATGACGATTGAGCCAACGGGATCATCCAATCCACCTGCAAGAGCGAGTTTATTCATGTCAAACATCACCAAATCGGCAGCCTTCCCAACCTCTATTGTTCCTATGTAATCGTCCATCCTCAAAACTTTCGCACCACCACTTGAAGCCATTTCGAGTGCTTCTTTTGGTGTCATAGCTCGGGCTCCGTACTTTACCCTTTGAAGCAACATGGCATTTCTTGCCTCCAAGATCATGTTAGATGTGTCGTTGGATGCGCTGCCATCAATTCCCAAAGAAAGCCTCATGCCTTTCATTTTAAAAATGGGAGCAATCCCAGATCCAAGCCTCATATTTGAAGTTGGGCAATGGGAGATACCCACGTCATTTTTTTTCATCTTTTCGATATCCAGATCACTCACATGAACCGTATGCGCAAACCAAACGCGCGGATTCAACCATCCCAATTTTTCCATGTAATCGACAGGTCTAAGACCAAATTTTCCAAGGCAAAAGCTTTCCTCATCCTCTGTTTCCGCAAGATGAGTGTGTAAAAGTACGTCATGTTTTTCTGCCATCTCGAGAGTCTTGATCATCAAAGACTCGGTGACGGAAAATGGAGAACATGGGGCAAGAGCAACTCTTGTCATGGCGTATTTAGATCTATCATGATATTTAGAGATGGTTCTTTCGTATTCCGAAAGGATTTCATCTTCATCCTGTACAACGACATCCGGAGGAAGACCGCCGTCTTTTTTCGACATCGACATGGCTCCCCTGGTAGGATGAAATCTAAGGCCAACATGCGAAACTCCCTTGATCTCTTCGTCGAAGATCTTGTTTCTACCGTAAGGATAAAGATAAAGCATATCACTTGATGTCGTTACACCGCTTAGTGCCATTTCAAAAGCGGCAATGGCTGAACTTACGTATGATGATTCTTCATCTAAATTTTTCCACACCTCGTAAAGGGTAACTAACCAATCGAACAATTTAGCACTTTGGACGGATTTGACATTTCTCGTCAAAGTTTGGTAAAAATGATGGTGTGTATTTACAAAGCCAGGAAGCATGATCATATTCGAACAATCGATGATCCTATCGAATTTTTCATCAGGCTGAACCTTACCGACATGCGTTATGACGTTGTCATCAACCACGACATGGGCATTTTCAATCTCACCTTGTTTTGAAAATGTTTCAAGAAAGGCTATTTTTTTGAAAAGGTATTTCAATTGTACCCCTCCCGTTTTCTGTACTCGAGTATCAATTGATCGGTTTCGCCAACCACTTTTTGTTGATCTTCCCAGTATTTTGGATCAGCCTGTGCGTTAAGTTCTTCAACGGTTTTCCCCTGTTGCTCAACCCATGTGTAATATTTCAGATTATGCCATCTTCGTCTATTCTCAAGTGTTCCTTCGAAGAACCAATCCGTTTTAACTCCCATAAAGATAGAATTGAATCTTGATTTCGACTCCGCAACATCCATCTTTCCAAACTGCATATCAAGATCTGACATTACAGAATGATATCTGTCAATCGTGTCGGTTGCTATCGTTATGATGTTATCGTCAGGACCAAATTTGTATTGTTTGGCTACCTTTATCGCACCAAGTACATTCGCCACACCGGAAATTCCGAAAATAGTGGCCATTTCTTCAACAATTTTGGGATCGATAAAACTTTTAAGAAATTTTTTACCAACTTCATCCGTAAGGAGTTGAAGGCCTTTTTTCGATTCCATATCATCGACTGCCACAACGGCATCAGAATTCATCACGTTATGGATCCATGTTACGTGCTTGTCTCCTATTCCTTGAATGTCATGTGTCCCATATCCGTTCATAGAAATGGTCGGGCATTGTATCGGCTCAAGTGTAACCACTTTTGCATCACTGAAAGCTTGTTTCACCCTATCGCCGCATGCTATCGTGCCTGCCGAGCCGACACCGGATACGATAGCTGCGATCCGACCATTCCCTATTTTTTCCTGTTGAACAAGTTCTACCATGGTGTTGCCTGTAACATAATAATGAAATCTGTAATTTCCAAACTCGCTGAATTGATTTAAGATTCTGACTTTTTCTGGGTTTTTAGACAATATTTCCTTTGATTTATCGTAGATCTCTTTAACGTTCGATTCGGATCCAGGCGTGGCAACGACTTTTGCACCGTAAGACTTTATAATGTCAAACCTTTCCTTGCTCATACCCTCAGGAAGTATGACTATCGTGTCGAACTTCATTCTGCATCCGACCCATGCTCCGCCTATGCCGTAGTTCCCTGTAGATGGCCATATCAAGGTGTTGTAAGACGGATCTACCTCATTTCTTATGACCTTTTCCACCAAGATGGAATACGTTGCTCCAACTTTATGGCTTCCGGTGGGGAAATCTCTTCCATACATGACGATTATATTGGCATCTACACCTGTCAATTGTTTCGGAAGCACCACATATTTTATTTTGTTATCCGGATCTCTCCATGTTATGTTGAAAAAGTTTATGGGATCAAGTGGATCTTCCTTCATCTTCTGAAGCGCAAGTTTTCTAACCTTCGGATCGATTTTTTCCGGGTGTAACATTTCCTCAAACGTAGGTCCTATGATCTTCGAACTCATTTCATTCCTCCTCTATGAGATTTAACACGTATTCTTGTGTTGCAGGTATCCTCTTCACTCTTTTTCCTATCGCATTTGATATTCCATTTGCTATCGCAGCAGGAGTGGGCATTAAAGAAGGTTCCCCTATTCCCTTAGCACCAAAAGGGCCTTGCGAAAATTCGTCTTCGACGAAATCCATCTTTATGCTTTGCGGTATGTCGTTTATCGTGGGTATCATATAAGTACTGAAATTATCCGTTAATATCTTTCCATCACGCATCTTTATCTCTTCGTAGACTGCATATCCCATGCCTTGCACAAAACCGCCTTCAACTTGGCCTGTAAGTCCGACTGGGTTTAAAGCTTTTCCGACATCATGTGAGGTAAATGCGTTAACGACGGATGTTTTACCAGTCAGCAGATCGACCTCAACGACCACTACTTGTGTTGCGTAAGCATACGTGAGATAAGCCTCTCCGAGACCTGTTTTGGGATCCCAATGAAGTTTAGGAGATTTAAACCAACCGTTTGATATGAGATCAACATTCGAATCATAGCAAATGCGAACAATTTCTTCAAATGTCATCTTTTCATCGGGCGAAAAAATGATTCCATCTTTTATGCTTACCGTTTCCTCATCCACGTTTTTGATCTTTGAAAACACGGTGATGATCTTAGCCTTTATGGTTTCACATGCTTCTTTTACGGCATTCCCGCTGAACAAGGTCGCGCGTGATGCAACCGTCGGGCCGCTATCCTGAACGTAAGAGGTGTCGGTATTCTCAACGGATATTTTTTCAAGTTTTTGACCAAGCGTTTCTGCTGCTATCATGGCAAGCACGGTTTTCATGCCTTGACCCATTTCGGTATTCCCAACATGAACATTCACGCTTCCGTCTCTTTGCACCTGAACAAGTGCGCCAGCGGCGTCCAAAAGCTGACCGGCAGCACCAAGTGCTACACCGTAAATTATGTGCGAAACTCCTATTCCTCTTTTTTTAAATCTATTTCTTGAGTTGAATTCAGAAACCGACTTTTTCAAGTTTTCGTAGTCGGAGATTTTGATCGCATGCATTATCGTTTCTATGGCACCGACGGATTCCGTAAGAAGATGATCCGTTGATGTTCTGCTTCCGACTTTAAGAGCATTTTCCAATCTTAAGTCCATAGGATCGATTTCAAGCCGCTTTGCGGCCTCATCCATTATGGACTCTATCGCAAAAAGCACTTGAGGACTTCCAAAACCTCTGAATGCCCCGCATGGAACTTTGTTGGTGTAAACCCCATCTATATCAACCTTGACATTTGGAACATCGTAAGCGCCCGCGGCATGAACAAGGCTTCTGTACATGACTATCGGAGATAGGGTGGCATAAGCACCGATATCCATGTGGGCATTTACTTCAATGGCCATGAGCTTTCCGTCTTTTTTGAATCCCACTTTATAATGGGATTTTATGGGATGCCTTTTGCTTGTGAATTGTACATCGACCTCTCTTGAATAAGAGAGTAAAACCGGTTTTTTCGTGTGATACGCAAGCAAAGCACACTGAGCGGCGACGTAAGACGGCACGTCTTCTTTGCCTCCGAAGGCTCCTCCCGTATCAGATTGCACTATTCTGACTGAATTCATGGGAATGCCGAGTATCCTTGGAACTGCATTTTGAACGTAGTACGGACATTGCATCGATCCGTAAATCGTCATCCCGTTAGATTCAGGAATTGCAAGTATTCCTTGAGTTTCAAGGTAAGCGTGTTCCTGATAATCGGCAAAGAAATCATCTTCGATTATCACATCGGAATTCGAAAATCCGTTTTCGATATTTCCTTTTCTTATCTTTTTAGATGTGAGTATGTTCCCAGATTCATGGACTTTTACATCATTTTTCAGCGATTCCTCAATTGATAAAATGGGAGGGAGCTCCTCGTATTCAACCTCAACTGCTTGAGCGGCTACATTTGCGATCTGCTGGCTTTCTGCTGCCACAATGGCAACGACATCTCCAAAGTACCTAACTTCTTCTCCGATCGGAACAAGACATGGCATGTCTTCGACGACCTCGCCAAGTTGGTTTTCTCCTGGGATATCTTCGTAAGTCAGCACGGCTTTGACGCCTTTTAGCTCCTTCGCCTTATCCGTATTTATGTTTTTAACACGTGCTCTTGCATATTTCGAAAGCACCAGAGCTCCGTAAAGCATTCCCTTGAATTCGTAGTCCGCTATGAATTTACTTTCACCTTTAACCTTTTGAATGGCATCGACACGCTTTACCCTTTTTCCGATCGTCGTTAATTCGGAAACTTTAGGTTCCATACGGTAACCCCCTCAAATATCAAATTCCAACGTTCACGAAATTACCCTTCTCAACGTCTACAAGTCCGAAATTCGTTATCCTCAATTTTGGAATGACCGCAAGTTGCACAAAAGATAAAACCATGAAAGGATCATTTATTATACACCCGATCGATTTTGCTGCATCTTTCAATTCATTTATTTTTTTAACAACTTCTTCTGTTGTCAAAAATGACATAAGGCCTCCTATTGAAAGTGGGAGTTCGGCCAGAATATTTCCATTACTTGAGACGACAATTCCACCTCTCATATTCAAAATCTCATTTATGGCCAAAACCATATCGGAATCGTTTGTTCCAATAACTGACATGTTGTGCGAGTCATGGCCCACAGAGGTCGCTATGGCACCGTTTTTTATGCCGAAACCTGTCACAGCACCCACAAATATCGATTTTTCTTTAGAATATCTGGATACAACTGCGATTTTAAGTAGATCATTTTCAACATTTGGTACTTTAACAGGTGGGATGTCAAAGATCTCTTCAGAAGTTACTATGCTATCGTTAAAAACCCTTATGGCTCTTGTTTGATGTCCACTTGAAAGTATCGTCAGATCATCCGCTTCGATCTTTGAAATTCTGAAATTGCCACTCAATTTTTGTTCTATGTTATTTCCAACGATATCCGTCACCAGTTTACCATCTCTGGCAACTATCTTTGAATCTTTTATGACGATCTTGGGAGAAAATTTTTCAAGGGATTCTGTTACAACCATATCGGCCTTGTAAGACGGCGCAATCGCTCCCATACTTCTGAGGCCGTAAAATTGAGCTGAATTTATCGTTGCCATCCTTATCGCGATGATCGGATCGATTCCCTTCGATACCGCAAGTCTTATCATGTTATCTATGTGGCCTTCTTTTACTATATCATCCGGATGACGATCATCTGTACAAAAAGAAAAAAATCTTTCGTTGTACGGAGTAACGGCACCTATTAAACCGTCAAGATTTTTTGCAACACTGCCTTCTCTGATCAGCACTTGCATGCCACGAGATATTTTCTCAAGTGCCTCTGACTCATTCGTGCATTCATGATCTGTTCTTATAAAGGCCGACACATAAGCGTTAAGTTTTTTACCGGAAAGTCCAGGGGCATGGCCATCTATTTTCTTGTAAAGATGTCTTATTATCTCTATTTTTGTGATAAGATCCTTGTTTGTATCTATCACACCGGGATAATTCATAACCTCTCCAAGTCCAAGCACTCTCGGGTATTTTGTAACAAGTGCTATCGTGTCTACGGAGGTTATCTCGGATCCGCTGATTTCCATGTTCGTGGCAGGCACACAAGATGGGATCATCATGTAAATGTTAAGCGGTATTCCTTCAGTGTATCGCAACATGTACTCAATACCGTCTAAGCCGATCACATTTGCAATTTCGTGGGGATCGGCAATGATAGTCGTCGTTCCTCTCGGAAGGATTGTTCTTGCAAATTCAACGGGATCTACCATCGAACTTTCAATGTGCACATGGGCATCTATTAAACCTGGAACAACGTAATTTCCTTCTAAATCTATAATTTCTTTACCCGATCCGTAATCTCCTACACCGGCAATTCTTTTTCCGTAAAGAGCTATGTTACCTTCTTCAATCTTTCCCGTAAAAACATTGACAATCTTGCAATTTGTCAGAAGTACATCGGAAGGGACTTTCCCAAGGGCAACGGGGATTATCTCATCGATCTTCACGACTGAAATCCTTTCTTTTCACGGCAACTCTGATGTGATTGGCTTTGGCTATGAGCTTATCGGCAACTCTCATTTCAATGTAAAAAGAAAATTTCCTGGATTTTCTTTCGAGCAAACTTGCGACTACGGTTACTTTCTCTCCAGGCCATACGGGAGCAACATGATCTAAGGTTACGTGTGCGCCAACGGTAATTTCATCACCAGAAAGAAAAGTCTGGGCAAATTCGGAAGCAGTTTCCTCCATCCACGCAAGTACGGTTGGAGTCGACAAAACGTCAGCATTTCCACTTTTTAGCGTAGATGCAAGATCTTTTTGCGTTACCATTTTCTCTTTTATCATCTCCATTATATCACCTCTATTCCGAAGCCACACATGCCGGGGCCGACATGTGTGGTTATGACTTTGCCTGTCATATGAAATGAAGCATCGACAACTTCATATTTTGTTTTCATTTTTTCGAGTAATTCCTTTGCTTCGTCCTCGACATTTGCATGAATCATGCAGAGTATCACTTTAGAGCCAAAAGGAATGTATTTACCAGATTGTTCGATAAGCATATCATAAGCATGCGATTTTCCTCTTGTCCTTCCAAATGGTATCATCTCTCCACTTTTGTCTATCCAAATTCCAACCTTGAATTTCAGAACTGTACCGAAAAAGCCCTGAATCTTTGAGACCCGTCCACCCTTTACAAGAAAGGAAAAATCCGAAACATAAAAGATAGCTTGAAATCTATCTTTTTCTCTGTCAGTGTTAAGTTGTTTAACGATTTCTTTTGGATTCATTCCTTGATTTGCAAGTTCTCTCGCCCTTCTTGCGACAAGCGGTATGACTGCGGAGGCAAGTTTTGTATCAAAAATCTCAACAGGGATTTTAGCTTCCTTTGCCGCAGTTGTAGCGGAATTTGCCGTACCTGACATTTTCGAAGACAAGGTTAAAACGACAATACCCTCATATCCCGATTGTTCTGCATTTCTGTACCTTTGTAAGAATTCAAAAACCGTCGGTTGCGATGTTTTCGGTAATTCCGAAGTTTTTGATATCCTTTCGTAAAAATTCATCAATTCAGACGGATTTCTTGTATCATCTTCCTGAGAGCCATCAGGCCATATAACCTTTAAAGGTACCATATCGGCATCTAATCTTTCAAACCAATCAGGAGCCATATCAGCCGTACTATCCACGAATATCTTTATCCGCAAATAGTCCACCTCCATTCGCTAAACTACCATTTTCAATTTTCTTTATTATATAGCATTTCGAACAAGATGTGCTAATCTGAAAATTTGGTGTATAATATTGTAAAGGTCATGATGAAGGGGGATATTATGCTCAAAGACTTTCGTAACTTTTTGTCGCGCGGTAACGTGTTAGACATGGCCGTTGGAATAATAATAGGCATAGCGCTTGGCACTGTCGTATCTTCGCTCGTTAACGACATCGTAATGCCACCTATAGGATTGCTTATAGGAAAAATCAATTTTGCGGATCTTTTCATCAACCTTTCAGACAAACATTACGCAACTCTTGCTGCTGCGAAAGCTGCCGGTGCTCCTACGATAAATTACGGTGCTTTCATTAACACGATCATCAACTTTTTGATAATCGCTTTTGTCGTGTTTTTGATGGTAACTGTCGTATACAAAACTCAAAAGAAATATCAAAAACCGGCCGCTTCCGCACCTGTAACAACGAAAAAATGTCCTTATTGCAAAACCGATATTCCAATAGATGCCGTGAAATGTCCAAATTGTACATCCGATCTATCTCATGTTGAAGGTAAATCTTAGTCTTCCAAGATGATGATTTACGATAGATATACTAAATCTTTTTTAAAACCAGCATATAAATTCAAATTTGGCAAGTGGCGAGTAGCAAGTGGCAGGTGACTTGTGGTCTTTCATTCTCGACTTGATGGAACCTCAACTGATAAAGTCAAATGACTTCATCGAATGGGGGTTCCCGATCAGGTTGGGAATACTCCAGTAAATCAAAGAGGGAATGATTGGTTGGATGGAAGAACTTTCAAAAATATTCAAAGAGATGGCTGATGTAACAGATTTCATAGGGGATGGTCCCTTTAAATCGAGAGTATACAAGCTTGCCGCAGAAGCGACTAAAATGTATGGAACCGATAAAGACAAACTTTCGCAGGTTAAAGGCATAGGAAAAGCAATTCTCGAAAAAACCTCAGAATACGCAAATACCGGCAAAATAAAGAAGCATGACGATCTTGTAAAGCTCGTTCCTCAGGAGTTTCTTTCCAGAGTTTTTGAAGAAGATCCGGTACTACTCGGCAAAAAATGGCGTGATGAGATAAAGAAAAGATATTTCCGTGCCGACGGCACCTTGAAAACAATGCCGTCAAAATTTTCCTTGAAATTCTACGTTTTAAAAGAAATTTCAAGGCACTTCAAGAAAAATAAGGTTTACACCGAGAAAGACGTCAATTCAATGCTTTCTTCGATACATCCGGATCATGTCGAAATCAGAAGATATCTCGTTGATTTCGGATTTTTGGAAAGGAAGGCAGACGGAAGCATTTACAAAAAAATATGAGAGGGAAATATCCCTGATAATTTGGGAAAATTCAAAAAGGAGGGGTTTAAAAAATGTGGCGTAAGATAATTTTGTTTTCGGTAATGGTGATTTTAACATCGGTCATTTTTGCGGCGCCAGTTACGATCCAATTTTGGCATGCAATGGGCGGGACGGATAGAATTCAACTTCTTCAAAACCTCGCAAAAGAATTCATGCAACAGAACCCAGACATCAAAGTTGATGTTCAATACACAGGCTCTTACACGGATACGATGACAAAGATGATAGCGGCGGTAAGAGCCGGGAATCCACCGGATCTTGTCATGATATACGATATAGGAACTCAAATGATGATAGACAGCGGCGTGATAATACCAATTCAAAACATGATCGATAAAGATCCGACATTCGACATCAACACGCTCGTTTCGGCCTCGAGAGGTTATTACACGGTGGGTGGAAAGTTGTACAGTTTACCCTTTAATTCCTCAAATCCAGTCATCTTCTACAACAAAACACTTTTTGAAAAGGCAGGGCTTAATCCGAATAATCCACCCACGACATTTGAAGAATTCATGGCCGATGCGCAAAAATTAACGGTTAAAGACAGCAGTGGTAACACGATTCAGTACGGCTTCACATTCGGAAGTGGCGAACCACTTGCATGGTTCTTCGAACAGTTCATGGCCGTTCAAAACGCTTTACTTTTGAACAACAATAACGGACGAGATGGCAGGGCAACAAAGGCTGTTTTTGCAAATGAGGCCGGATTAAGGATCTTCAATTTCTTCAACGACATGATCCAAAACGGCTCAGCCATAAACGCGGGGCCCGGGTGGGACAATGCACGTCAGATCTTCATCTCTCAAAGAGCCGCTATGCTCATAACGTCGACTTCTGATGTGAACATGATGGTCAAAGCCGCCAAATCCGGAAATTTCTCACTTGGGGTTATGTTCCTGCCACATCCATCAGGTGTACCTTACGGTGGAGTGATAGTCGGAGGTGCGAGTTTATGGATGGTTAACACACATAACACTCAAAGAGAAGAAGCAACATGGAAATTCCTTAAATTTCTTGAAAGTGTTGATGCGCAAATTCAGTGGAGCACAGGTACGGGGTATTTCCCAGTCAACAAAAATTCGATAATAAAACTCATGTACGAAGGGTATTATGCCCAAAACCCGCCATATCTTGTTACAGTTCTACAACTTCTCATGTCTAACGTTACACCGGCAACAAGCGGTGGAGTGACAGGCGCATTTCCACAGATAAGGATAGCCGTTAACGATGCTTTCGGTAAGATGTTCACCAAAGCGATGACTCCGCAGCAGGCGCTCCAATGGGCACAGGATCAAGCCAATCAAGCAATAGCAAATTACAATTCGCTTTATTGATAATCTAAGAGGGCATCGTACGATGCCCTCTTGTTGAGGTGATTGAATTGTCGAGAAAAATCTTTCCTTACCTTTTGCTTATCCCAACATTTTTAATAGTGGTTATCTTCATATATTATCCGGCTTTTCAGACGTTTAAACTCAGTTTTTACAAGATGTCTCCATTTGGAAATAGGTTGTTCTTCGTGGGACTTGGTAACTTTTGGTCTTTATTTACTTCGGGCCAATACGTTCAATCGGCATATACAACTTTGATCTTCGTTACGGTTACAGTTGTCGCAGGCCTTACCATCTCTCTTTTTCTTGCGCTTCTTTTGAATCAAAGAGTTCCCGGAATAGGCATATTCAGAACTTTGATCTTTGCTCCTTATGCGGTTTCTCCAGCTGTGGCAGGGACTTTGTGGGCTTTTCTTTTGAGCCCAGTTGCAGGATACGTAAGTTACTTGTTTTTAGTGCTTTTCAAATCGCAACCTCAATGGCTTACCTCATACCCTCTTGCCCTTATAGCTGTAATGATCGCAACGATATGGAAAAATCTTGGATTCAACATAATATTTTTTCTTGCAGGACTTCAATCGATCCCACAAAGCTACTATGAAGCAGCCACAATAGATGGGGCAAATGCATCAAGCAGATTGTTCAAAATAACGATTCCTTTGCTTTCCCCCATAACTTTTTATCTGATCGTCATGAACGTAACCTTTACGGCCTTTTCTGCTTTTGCAACGATAGATGTCATGACTCAAGGAGGACCGGCCAACACCACATCCACTTTGATATACAAACTTTACCAAGATGGTTTTGTGAATTTCAATACGGGTTTTGCCTCGGCCGAATCCGTCATTCTGATACTCATAATGACTGTATTCACTTATCTTTACTTCAAATTTGGCCAGAAAGCGGTGTTTTATCAATGAAAAAAAGTCAAAAGAAAATTCTCAAAACGATTTTAATAGAAATAGCATTGATAGCAGTTTCCATCATCATTCTTCTTCCAATTTTTCTGGCTTTAACCATGAGCCTTAAGAGGCCATCCGAAGTGTTCGTTTACCCGCCCAAAATTTTCCCGGATTCATTTTACGTTCAAAATTACATAAGTGCTTTCAATTCCATAAATCTTGGAAGACTGATGTTGAACAGTTTGATAATGAGTATAGCCATCATGGTAGGAAAAACGATCTTCGGAATATTTTCAGGTTATGCTTTCTCAAACTTCAAATTCAAAGGTTCATCTTTGCTTTTTGCCGCGCTGTTCGTAACGCTTTTCATGCCAGCAGAAATGATAATGATAGTTCCGCTGTTCCAAATAATGCAGAGTTTCCACTGGGTTAACACTTACTGGGCTTTAACCGTACCTTTTTTGGCAAGCGCAACCACAACTTTTTTGATGAGGCAACATTTCATGACCATTCCGAAAGAACTCGAGGATGCAGCTAAAATAGATGGGGCAGGACCGATGAGATTTTTGTTTGAGATACTCGTTCCGCTTTCCAAATCGACGATAGGTGGCATTGCCATGATAAACTTCGTTTACGCATGGAATCTTTACCTCTGGCCATTGGTAGTCACAAACTCAAACAACATGGCGACGGCACAGATAGGTTTGAAGATGCTTACCAACGTTGAATCGACAAGCAATTGGGGAGTTATAATGGCAGGAACTTTGATGGTACTCGGACCGACTTTGATCCTTTTCTTCGCAGTGCAAAAGTTGTTCGTAAGAGGTATAATAACTACTGGATTGAAAGAGTAAAGGAGAGATAAGATCGAATGGAGAAATTCAACGAAAAAACGCTTGCCAAATTCAACGGGAAAGATGAAAAATCAATTTACATTGCGTACAAAGGAAAAGTGTACGATGTGACGGAAAGTCGAATGTGGAAAACTGGAACCCACATGAATAGGCATTTTGCCGGAAAAGATCTGACGAATGAAATAGGTGCGGCACCTCACGGGGAGGAAGTTTTAAGCAAATTCAAAGTTGTAGGCATATTCGAGAGTACAGGTGAAAGCCAAGAAGCAGGTAAAGTGCCGGGTTGGCTTGGAAATATGCTCGAAAGGCATCCATCTTTGAAAAGGCATCCTCATCCCATCTTTGCACACTTTCCAATCGCTTTCATGATCGGATCAAGCCTTTTTGCCATTTTATACGCTATCTTTGACGTTAAATCTTTCGAAGCAACGACTATCAATCTTGTAATCACCGGTCTTATCTTCAGTTTTTTTGCCATTCTGACCGGATTTCTGACATGGTACATCAATTACATGGCCAAACCGATAAGAGCCGTTAAGATAAAGATAGCTTTTTCTTTTATAATGGATGCAGATGCCATATTCTTGATTTTCTGGCACAGTATAGATCCGCAAATACTGTTGAATTTGAGAGATCTCCCATTCTCAAGTTTAACTTTTTTTGTTATGACTTTGTTCTTAGGGATTTTTGCCGTGATAATAGGTTATTATGGAGGTGAGTTAGTCTTTCCGGTGAAAAAATCTTAATGGATTCCGAAAAATCTTTTCGCGTTATCCGAAGTTATCTTTTCAATTTCATCAAAGGGAAGATTGAAGATCAAAGAAAGTGTTTCGATCGCGAACCTGACGTATTTGGGTTCATTTCTTTTCCCTCTGACAGGTTGAGGAGCAAGGTAAGGGCAATCTGTTTCCGTTAAAATTCTGTCGAGTGGCGCGAAAGACAGGATTTTTCTTAGATCATCGTTTTTCTTGTAAGTTGCCATGCCGCCAACGCCTATGTAAAATCCAAGATCGAAAAATCTTTTTAAATCGTCCTTCTCTCCGTTAAAACTGTGAACTACGCCTACAAGGTTAAAATGCCTTATGATATCGTAGGCATCAAAATACGCATCCCTAACATGAAGAATCACCGATAAATGCCTTTGTTGGGCAATTTCAAGCTGATGTTCGAAGTACTCCCTTTGAAGGTTTCTGGGAGACAGATCTCTGTAATAATCAAGGCCTATCTCCCCAACCGCCATGACCTTTTTTTGATTCAAAAGTAACTCAATTTCTTCCTGCCACCCATTTTCAAGACTTACAACATCATGGGGATGTATCCCGACAGACGCATAAACTCTATCGTGCATTTTGGCAAAACTGACGGCCTTTTGGCTGGAATTCATATCAAAGCCGACTTCCACGATGAATTCTAATCCATCTTCTTCGAAATTCTCAACGATCCTTTCTCTGTCTTCATCAAAATCTTTCATCGAAAGATGAGAATGTGTATCTATCATTCCAATTCACCTGCAAATTCGTGTGCTTTGTAAGTTATGTTTCCTGCTCCCATGAATATATAAAGATCGGCCCACGTTTTTTTCAATGCTTCGACAATTTCATCGAGCTTCACGAACTTTCCAACCTTACTCTTAGATTTTATATCATCTACAAGGATTTCCGATCCAACGTTGTTTTCTTCTTCAAACGCACCAAAGATTTCCGTTACATATATCTCATCCGCAAAAGAGAGAGCATCAGCGAAAGATCTTTCAAATTTTGAAAATCTCGTGTACCTGTGCGGTTCAAAGACGGCGATTATCCTTTTGAAGTAAGGCCTTACGGACATAAGGGCAGCTCTGACCTCGTCTGGAGTGTGAGCGTAATCATCGACAACGGTAATTTCTCCGGCGTGCAAGACTTCGAGCCTTCTTTTCAGACCAGGATAATTCACAAGCGCTTCTGCACATCTTCTAAGCGAGAAACCGGCTAAAATGCCTCCGGCAATCGCAGTCGTGGCATTTGCGATTTGATGAACTCCGACGATGTTAAGCACGACCGTTGCCTCGGAACTACCGTACTTTACCTTGAAAATTTGTTTTTTAAACCCATATTCAACAGGCCAATACTCGATATCTCCACCTTTTCCGATCTTAAGAGAAGCGTTGAAGTCAAAATCAGATGGTACGATGGTATACTTAGCTTTATTTAAAAAATTCACAACCTTTTCAAATTGCAACTTTGGATCGTTTTGATACCTGTCAAGATGATCATATCTTAAGTTAGTCAGAATCCCAATCTCCGATTTCACACCCTCCATCTTTGGATCGGATTCATCTACTTCAAAAACGAGACCATCTTTGCCAGGTCTAAATGTACTGCCCAACGAATCTATCGGCATGGCCCCGCATATCATGGCCGTGTCCAACCCGTTTTTCATGGCTATCCATTGAGACATGAAAGTTGTAGAACTTTTCCCATCTGTACCTGTGACGCCCATGAATGGCGTTATTTTAGAGATCACGAAATCCATCCGTTCGGTGACGTTAAAACCCGATCTTTTGAAATCATCGACAGTTGCTTTAGGAACGGCAGAAGAGACGACGACGATGTCGGGATGATCGATAATTTCATTTTTGCCTATCTTGACGTCTATTCCGTAATCTCGAATGATTTTTATCATGGGACCGTCAGAAAGATCGCACCCCGTAACGTCGTGACCATTGTATTTTGACCACATGGCAAGCGCACTCAACCCCATGCCACCGATTCCGACAAATTGTATTTTCATAAATCCTCCATGGATTTTCAAGATAATGTCATTTGACTTCAGCATATATGATAACACAAGGCGATATTCACAAAACTTTCAGCACATTTTGTTAAAACCGAATTTTCAACAATTGGTAACATTACCTCTATTTTGAGATGATATACTTAAATTAAGATAATAAAGTTTCATAAGTATAACTTTATGGAGGTGAAAGGTTATGTCTGTTCAAAAAATCAAGGAAGATGTTTTTTCTTTAAGAGCCAATGACTGGAACAGAACGCTCTTTGATGAACTTATATTCCTACCCGATGGTACAAGTTATAACTCTTACCTTATTAAAGGAAAGGAGAAAGTTGTCCTTATCGATACCGTTGATCCGAGAAAAACCGAGGAACTGCTCAAAGATATAGAGAGTTTGAAACTGCAACGGATCGATTACATAGTATCACAGCATTCCGAACAAGATCATTCGGGATCTATTCCGGAAGTGTTGAAGGCATATCCGATGGCTAAAGTTGTTACAAACAAAAAGGGGAAAGAATTTTTAACGGATCTGGTTAAAATACCCGAAGACAAATTCTTAACCATCGAAGATCTGGGTACAATGGATCTTGGAGGAAAAACTCTGAAATTCATTTTTACACCATGGGTCCATTGGCCTGAAACTTTTTCAACCTATCTGTTGGAAGACAAAATACTTTTCACGTGTGACTTCTTTGGATCTCACATAGCGACCAACGATCTTTTTGCAACAGACGAAGGCAAAGTGATGGAAGCGGCAAAAAGGTATTACTCTGAAATAATGATCCCGTTCAGAACTTCCATAAGATCGAATCTTCAAAAGATAAAGGATATCGATTTTGACATCATAGCTCCATCTCATGGATGTGTTTATGAAAATAAAGAAATGATAATCAATGCGTACGCTGACTGGTCTTCGGATGATGTCAAAAATGTCGTCGTGATCCCCTACCTTTCCATGCATGGAAGTATTCAGAAATTCGTCGATCGTTTTGTAAGAAAGCTCCAAGAAATGGGAATAGATGCAAGGCCTTTTGATGTTGTAACGGCAGATATAGGCAATATCGCAATGGCTCTGATAGATGCCGCTACGATAGTTGTTGCTTCTCCGACGATGCTCGCAGGTGTACACCCGAAGATAGCCTACATCGCCTATCTCGCGAATGTTTTAAGGCCAAAAGCAAAGTTTGCCTCTGTGATAGGTTCTTACGATTGGGGAGGGAAGGAAGTTGAGGTACTGGCCAGTTTACTTGGCAATTTAAAGGTTGAGATGATACCGCCAGTGCTTATCAAAGGAGATGGCACAGCGGAAGAATTGAAGGGAATAGACGATCTTGCAGAAAAAATTTCTGAAAAACACAAAACACTTAAACTCTAAAATTCACAGTCTTCAAAAATTCATGCGCTTTTTTGGACCGGCATGGCTTACCATGATGGCCGATATGGATGCCGCAAGCACTATAAGCGCAGCCGAGGTGGGAGCAACTTTTAGATATGGTCTCATATGGTTTATGATGTTTCTTGCCATACCGCTGTTTTTTGTTCAGGAAGCTACCGGGCGGATTGGCGTTGTGGCACAAGATGGACTCGGTAATGTCATAAGAAAAAATTATTCCAAAAAAACGGCATTGTGGATGACAATACCTATGCTTCTTACAGATGTGATAACTTATGTAGCGGAATATGCCGGTATAGCAGTTGGATTTGAAATATTTGGAATATCTCCTTTTATTTCGCTTCCGATCGTCTTTGTTCTTCATATATTACTTGTGACAAAAAGAAAATATGCGCAATTCGAAAAAATGCTAATTGCAATTTCCGGAATTCTAATGGCAACTTTTTTCATAACGCTTATATTCAGAGGAGTTAAACCTTATTCTCCCTTCTATTTTGTTCCATCCGGTTCTTTCTTTTTCATGCTTGCGGTAACCGTAGGAGCGGTTGTCATGCCATTCATGCTTTTCTTTCAAGCTTCCGCATCCGGTGAAAAGGTATCCTCTTTGCGCAATTATTTTGGCGAAGAAGGAGAGACATACTTGAAAAGGAAGGCCATTTCCTTTTCAAAGTGGGAAACTTTCGTAGGTGCAATAGTAACAGAAATATTGATGGTTGTAATTGAAATGGTCGCAACGGGAATAAATCCATCCGATAATTTGTTGTCTCCAAAAGATCTTTCAATGATACTTTCTTCAATAGCCGGCTCAATGTCTCCTTACATTTTCGGTATCGGATTAATTGCAGCGGGATTTCTTGCGCTCGTGGTCGTTTCTTTAGGAAGTGCGTGGGGATTTATCGAAGCAGCCGGTATCCCGAAAGACAAAACTTACATAGTATACATACTTGAAAGTTTACCTGCGGTTATATTTCCCATGATCTTCAGTTCATCGCTTGTAAATTTCATGCTTACGTTGATGGTTATATTCGTTTTCGTGCTGATAGGACCGGGAGTTATGGTAGGTATAATATCATCGAGTAAAAGAATAATGGGTGAATATGTCTCCAACAAAAAATGGAAAATATTCTATTGGTCAAGTCTTGCATTTGTTTTGTTCTTTGGTTTTATAGCATTGACAAGTCTATGATGGCAAAAATGGAAAGCATAAACGATCTAAGCAATGGTTTTCAAGATTATCTTTTGGATATATTTAAGATCGCCGGTGAAAAGAAAATTGTAAGGGCAAAAGATATATCCAAAAAAAGAAATGTAAAAATGCCAGCCGTAACCGTCATGTTAAAAAAAATGGAAGAAGCGGATTTGATCGTCCATGAGCGTTACGGTTATATCGAATTAACGGAAAAAGGAAAAATACTTGCAGATCAAATCGATAAAAGACATAAATTACTTTACGAATTTTTAAGAGATATCTTGAATCTACCCCAAGAAATAGCCGAAAAAGATGCTCACAAAATCGAACATGATCTTGATGAAAGCACCATCAAACAGATTTCCGATTTAATGGAATTCGTAAACCTTATGGACAAGAGATTTCATACACGCAAATGTTTTTGTTTCTCATATTTTTCAGAAAACAGAGATCTTCCCACTGAAGATGTCTGCAAAGCTCAATTGTGCGTCAGATTTCCGAAAGAATCAAAGTTTAACGAGAGGTGATTTAAATGAGGATTGGGATAATAGGACTTGGTAGAATGGGAATGAACATGGCTCGGAGACTTTTGAAGAATGGCCATGAGGTCGTTGCATACAACAGAACTTTTGAAAAGACCAAAGAGATCGAAAAAGAAGGAGCAATCGGCATTTATAAATTAGAGGAATTGGCAAGCCATCTAAATGAACGCAGGATCGTTTGGACGATGCTTCCGGCAGGTGAACCTACCGATGAACACATCGAGATGCTTTCGAAAATTTTGTCAAAAGGAGATATCATAATAGACGGTAGCAATGGATTTTACAAAGACGATGTAAGACGTGCAGAGTACCTTGGGAAAATGGGAATCGATTACATCGACGCTGGTGTTTCAGGTGGCATATGGGGATTAGAAGTTGGGTATTGTACCATGATAGGCGGGAAATTAGAGAATTTCAAATACATCGAACCAATTTTAAAAGCGCTTGCTCCAGAAGAAGGGTACATGTATTGCGGTGAGACAGGAGCAGGCCATTACACGAAGATGGTTCACAACGGTATAGAATATGCACTTATGGAAGCTTACGGAGAAGGGTTTGAAATTCTCAAATCCTCTCCTTACGGTTCAAAACTCGATCTCGGTATGGTAGCGCATATTTGGAATCATGGGAGTGTCGTCAGATCATGGCTTTTAGAACTTTTAGAGATGGCACTTAAAGATGATAAAGACCTTTCGTCTGTAAAAGGATATGTCGAAGATTCGGGTGAAGGTCGATGGACAGTCAAAGAAGCCATCGACCTCGGAGTTCCTGCAACTGCCATAGCCCATTCGTTATTCAAGAGATTTGAATCAAGACAAAACGATCTTTTCTCCGACAAGATCATAGCGGCATTGAGAAAAGAATTCGGTGGTCATAGGGTTTACAAGGAAGATGGTGAAATTGACTCAACAGGGGAAAAAGATCTTAACATGTAAAGACTTTTTCTGTACGGAATCCCATCCAAAATCCACCGGTATGGTGATCTTTGGCGCATCAGGAGACTTAACACACAGAAAATTGATTCCATCTCTTTTCAATTTGTTTTTAAAAGATTTACTCCCCGACGACTTCTACATTGTTGGCATATCGCGCACCAATTTCACCGACGATACGTTCAGAGAAAAAATAGTTGCCGAATTATCAAATGAAAACGACGTTGATAGCGATGAGAAACTTAGAGAGTTCTCAAAAAGATGCTTTTACCTTTCCGGAGATTATGAGTCACTTTCTCTGTATTCCGATCTCAAATGGAGAATTAAGGAACTCGACAAAGAATTTCATACAGATATGAATAAGATATTCTACATGGCAGTTCCTCCGGATCTTTATACATCTATAATCGAGAATTTGGGTGATTTAGGTTTAACTTATGACGACGGTTCATCTTACTCAAGAGTTATCGTTGAAAAACCATTTGGATTTGATCTTGAGAGTGCTACGGAGCTCGATAGGAAACTGCATCTTGTTTTAAGAGAAGATCAGATTTACAGAATAGATCATTATCTCGGAAAAGAAACGGTTCAGAACATATTGATCTTCAGATTTGCAAATTCTCTTTTCGAGCCGATATGGAATAATCACTACATAGACAACGTTCAAATAACCGTCGCAGAAGAGCTTGGCGTTGAGCACAGAGCTGGATATTACGAACATGCCGGTGTCATAAGAGACATGTTTCAAAATCACATGATGCAACTTTTATCTCTTGTTGCGATGGAACCACCGGCATCGTTTGGGGCAAACGAAATTCACGATGAAAAGATCAAACTGTTCAGATCTGTAAGAAGATTTCCAAAAAATGCAAATGAATGGATAATTCGTGGACAGTACGGTGCAGGAAAAATCAACGGTAACGATGTCGTTGGGTATCGTAACGAAAACGGAGTAAGCCCAGAATCCAAAACGGAGACATTTGCGGCGGTAAAATTTTTAATAGACAATTGGAGATGGAACGGTGTTCCATTTTACATGAAATCTGGCAAAAGGCTTCAGAAGAGGGTAAGTGAGATAATTGTGGCGTTTAAACGTGTTCCACATTCCATCTTTCCGCAATTGTCCGTTGACGATATACCGGCGAATATTTTAAAGATAAACATTCAACCCGAAGAGGGCATAGTGTTGACTTTTCAAGCCAAACATCCTGGACCCAAATTATGCATGAGTACACTCACGATGGATTTTGATTATGAAGAAGTTTTTGGTGATAAACCTCCGGATGCATACGAAAGATTGTTGTTAGATTGCATGCTTGGAGATCAAACGCTCTTTATAAGAGATGACGTTATGAAAGAGGCATGGTCTATCTTTACGCCTGTCCTTGAAAGTTGGGAAAATGCACCTGAAGAACAGGTAAATCGGGAATTGCATATCTATCCGTCTGGTAGTTGGGGTCCACCGGAAGCAGACGAATTGCTTAAAAAAGATGGAAGAGAATGGTACCAATTGTAGTCTTCAAAATCAAACAATGCCATTGCGTCGTCCGTTTCTAAATCTTTTCATGTACTTTTATTTTGATGCAATTCGCGCTATTGACAATTTATTTTTTTTATGGCATAATATTCTAAATTTTAGGGAAGTGATTAAATGGTTACATGCTTAACATGTATGACTTGTAAAATTAACAACAATAATAATAACTCAATCGACGTCGGTTGGTTGGGTTAGTTTTTGATATAAGAAATCCCAAAAGGCCGATGAGAAAACTCATCGGCCTTTTAAAATTTTTAGGAGGTGTTAAAATGGTAAATGTTCAAGAAAGTCCCAAAGTTAAAAGAGAAGTGCTTGAGGTCTCAAGTGAGATCATGTCTGAAGCGGGACAATTTTTGAGAAGAAATGGATTCATCGAAATTTTACCAGTCATAATTTCCCCAATAACCGATCCTCTTAATCACAGCGTTCTTGATGCTTCGATCAATTACTACGACGGCCAGTACTCTTTAACCAAATCGATGATCTTTCACAAACAGCTTGCAGTCAGAGTTTTTCCAAAAATCTTCACATTTTCCCCGAATATACGTCTTGAAACAGAAGACAAAAAATCAACAGGAAGACACCTAATAGAATTCACACAACTTGATCTTGAAGTCAAAGATGCAAAAAGAGACGATATTTTAACTCTTGTAGAAAACTTGTTCGTAGAGGTCTTTAAAGATCTTGACAAAAAATTTGGTAAAATTATCAGATCGACGAACCCTCACTTTTCAATTCCGAAAATTCCTTTCGAACGTGTAAGATATCTTGAAGCTCTCGAAAAATACGGGAGCGATTTCGAGGCCATCCTTTCAAAACAGGCAACGGAACCATTCTGGCTTATAGACATACCAATAGAAGAGAGAGAATTTTATGACAGGTTAGACGGGGATGGAAAGGTCCTTGCAGATATGGATCTGATATATCCATATGGATTTGGAGAGGCCATTTCCGGAGGAGAGAGGGAACACGAGTACGAAAAAATTCTTTACAGAATGAGTCTTAAAGGTAATGATCAAAAATCTTTAAAATGGTACCTCGACGAGGTCAAAAAGGGAATACCGCCATCGGCAGGGTGCGGAATCGGTATCGAAAGGCTTACAAGATTTGTGTGCAATTTAAGGCATGTTTCTGAAGCGAGGTTATTCGCAAAAGTACCCGGAAGTTTATCAATATAAAAACAGCCCATTGGGCTGTTTTTACTTTTTTGCGTTTGAATATCTTTTGTTAAATCTGTCCACTTGTCCTTCGATATCAACTATGTTTGACCTTTTACCCGTGAAAAACGGATGACATGCAGAACAGACTTCTAATGTTATCTTTTCCTTCGTTGATAACACTTTGTACTCAGCACCACATGCACATGTAGCCGTAACTTCGTGTAACTGTGGATGTATACCTTTTTTCACTTTAAAAACCTCCTATGAAGACTTCTCCTTTATTATAACATCTTTTTCTGGCGTAATCTTTACTCCTCTTAAAGATTCTAACAGAACAACGATGAATCCTATGATCAATGGTATGAAATACCTCAAAATTCCCCACTCTATGGTGATCGTTGCAAGGTACCTGCCCGGTACTATGGATGAAAAGAAAAGATAAAATTCACCTTCGGCAGTTCCGCTTGATCCGGGTGTCGGAGAATAATATATTATAAGTGTGGCGAGTGCTTGAATTGCCAAGACATCGAAAAATTGCTGAATTCCATTGTTAAAAAGATTCAAAGATGCTATCGTTGGTAGCACAAGCAAAAGACTTGTTCCACTTGATACAATGGAAAGTACGAAAACAAGGATCAAAATGTAAGACTTATGGGTAAAATTCTTTGCACTTTCAGAATATTTTTCTATTTCGTCATCAAATTTTGCAAGTAACCATTCTGCCTTTGGCTCTATCTTTTTGCTGAACTTAAATATCGATATGAATTTTCTTATGACGTTAAAAAAAACGTCGTAAACCTTTCTGTTAAAGTTAAAAAGTATCATAATAGCTATTATTGAAGACGATATGATAAAACCGATCAAGGCAAGAGAAAGAGCGGAAGGGACGGCATTTAACAACACTATAGCACGTCCAAGTTCAAAAATCGCTATCATCTCTATCGCACCCTGCCAGGCTATGAACTTGAAAACAAGCACAGAAGTTGATATGCCCGGTGAAACACCGACCTTATTCAAATAAACAACTTGCATAGGTTGGCCACCTGTTGATGAAGGTGTTATCATCCCAAAGAAGTTGGATATTATAGTCGCTTTCAAGGATTGAAAAAAGCCTATTCGCGATTTTGAAATTCTAACAAGTATATAAGTGTTAAAAGCATCAGTTATCCATGAAACCAAAAGCAGCGCTACACCAATGAGGCCCCACCAACTTTTTAAAAAGAAAAAATAGAGATCGTTAAAATTTATACCTCCACCGAAATAATTAAGCAAATATATCATAACGACGAAAACTATGCCTATGATTATTCCGTAGATGACAAACTTTCTCAATTTGCATCACCAATTATCTTTTTAAGCGCTTCTTCCTCTTCCATCCCAAAATTGATCTTCATTTCCATAATTTTTTCAAGTGTACGCTTTATCCTCATACCATCCATTTTGTATTTTTCTTTTAAAAGAGCTCCGTTAACTTTTTCAAGCGTTATTTTTGACAACTCATCTAAATATTTAAAAACACTCCTTTTCGTTTTTTCATCGTAAGCAAGTGTTAGTATTGTCTCAATGGAAAGGGGTTTCATCAAAGTATAAAGATCGAAATTACTTTTTGGATTTGCAACGGATGATACGAATTCATCATTTTTTATCAACAAAAGCGAATTGATGAATTTTAACGGCATTCCGTAAAGTTTTATTATCTCAATTGCCCTTTTTAACTGGCAATTTTTAAGGATAAGCAATAAAATAGCGTAAAGTTTGTTTGATTTTGCAAATTCATTCATCTTTGCCAGGGTGAAAAATTTAGAGAAATCGATATTAGATTCACAATAAAGTAAACTTAAAATACCATACCTTTGATAAGACTCTAATATCTCAAAAGCTTTTTCATCTTCAACGGATCTTTCTAATTCCGATCTGATCCTCGAAGGTGTTACGGAAAAAAGGTATCCACTTTTAACGGCGTTAAGAAGAAGTACTTCCGTGTTCGATGATAATTTGTAACCAAATCTCGATGCATACCTCAAAGCTCTCAAAATCCTTGTTGGATCTTCTACGAAGCTCAAACTGTGTAGCACACGTATTTTTTTATTTAGGATATCTTCCATCCCGCCAAAAAAATCTATCATAGTTCCAAAATTGCCCGGGGTTAGATCTATGGCCATTGCGTTTATCGTAAAATCTCTTCTGTAAAGATCTCGCCTTAGATTAGATCTTTCAACCTTGGGTAATGCCCCGGGTGTTTCATAATATTCCGTCCGAGCCGTTGCAAAATCTATTGACACCCCGTTCAACTTTACCGTCGCCGTTCCGAATTCGGGATATGTAAAGCACCGAACATTTCTAAAGTCAGCAAAGATTTTTGCCACTTCAATCCCATCGCCTTCAACGACGATATCTATGTCAAGGCTTTCGTCATTCATCACAAGATCTCTTACGAAACCTCCTACTACGTATAATCTTTCTCCTCTCGAAAAGGCCAATTTACCGATTTCTTCAAGCACAGAAAAAATTTTGGGAGAGAGTGTTTTCTTCATTTTATCAACCATGCTCCATATTTGACGATATTCCATCGTTGTACTTGCAATCGCCCTCACAAGGTCCCTTCTTGTTATGATGCCGATTACTTTTTGGCCTTCATCAACGACGACGATCCTTCCGACATCATGAATAGCCATCAATTCAATGATCTTTTGAACTTCATCGTTGCTTTTGACGGTTACAACAGGTATACTCATCACAAGTGACAGATCGTCAATTCCAGATTTTATGGCACGATCGAGATCTTTCTTCGTTATCATACCGAGAGCGTGATTTTCTTCGTCTACAACAGGAAGCCCCGTAAGACTGGTTTTATCGATCACCTTTTTAATATCTGAAACACTAATTCCAATTTTAACAGTCGTAACTGGACTTGTCATTATTTCTGATGCCAGAAGATGCGTTTTTCCCGAAAATTCAGCCATGATTGAACCGAGATTGATGCCAAATTTAAAACAAAAGGCAAGGGCAAGTATATCCTCTGCATTTGTTGTAGAAGTAAGTAAAGCCTTTGTTTTGGAATATATCACGAAGGCAAACAACTTCATATCTTCAATGGATGGTATTATCCGCTTTCTTTGGATCTTTCTCAAAAGCAAAGAGGTCTCACATCTTGACGATTCCGATCCTTCTTCTTCAAAATTCATCTCAAAATTTTCAATTTGAACAAATTTTCTGAGGGTATCGTCTGGCTTACCGATAAGCAAAATCTTAGATGATGGATGAAGATACGTCCACGCCACCGCACTACCTAATCCATCTAAAGTGGCTGGGAATTTTTTAACGCCCATACTTTAGCCTGCAATTATCTTCGTCAAATGGCAAATCCATGCTCTATTCTCCTATTACCGTAACTCCGGTACCGCCTTCACCTTCACGTCCTATTCTGAATTTAACGTGTTTTGATCTTAGAAAAGACCATATTCCATTTGAAAGTTTCCCCGTTCCCTTACCATGAATTATAAAGCCAACCGAATTTGATTCTATCACACGTTCAACGAATTCTTCAACAATAGGAATAGCTTCTTCCACCGTTAATCCTCTTAAATCTATTTCATCGGAAATTTTTTCGCTTTTAACATATTCGATGCTTTCTTTATTTTCTTGAATTGTCTGAGCTTTTTCGACTTTCTCAAGTTTTTCGGTTGAAATTTCAACATTTGATCCTTCAACATCAAGAATGGCTGTATCCTTTTTAAAAGATTTTACCCTTCCAATCACATCGGTACCCTTTATTTTCACGTAAGAATTTGAGTTAAAGGAAAGGTTTGATGATTTTTCAATCATTTCTTGTTCAAGAATTTTTCTTAAATTTTCAATTTTTTTGTTTTGCATCACCAGTTCATCTTCATTTTTTGATGATCTTAAATTGTGTATCGCTTCTTCTGTCTCTTTCTTTACCTTGGACAATTGATCGGAGAGCAACTTTATCTCCGAAGATAAATCCGCAAGTGCTTTAGATTTCAACTTTTCAAATCTGTATTCATAATCTTTCTCTTTTTGTTCAAGTATTTTTTCTCTTTGCGTCAATTGTTCTATTTTATCCTCGTAATCACGGATTTTGGTTTGAAGTTCTTCTATAAGAAGATCACCATTTGAAAAGGAAATCGAGCGATTTCTCTTAAAATTTTCTATGATTTCTTTTGAAACAGCCATTTTTTCTATGATTTCAAGTGCCCTACTTCGACCTGGCAGATCCATGTAAACGCGATAAGTCGGTTCCATTCTTTCGATGTCGAAGCCAACAGATGCATTTCTTACATACTTGACGGTGTAAGCAAGATTTTTGAGTTCCAAAAGATGAGTGGTGACAAGCACTTTTGCGTTTTTAGAAATCAAGATATCAAGGATAGACTTTGCGAAAGCCGCACCTTCAGATGGTTCTGTTCCTTCACCTATTTCATCTATCAAAACGAGTGTTTCTTCATTTGAAAGATCGCATATTTGATCCGCTCTTAAAACTCTCGCCGAGAAGGTACTTAATTCATTTTTAACAGATTGATTATCACCTATATCAGAATAAAGAGATTGGAACAGTGAAAGTTCAGTTCCATCCTTTGCGGGTATAGGAATGCCAAGTGCAGACATCAAAGAAAAAAGACCTATTGTTTTTAAAAAAGCCGTCTTACCTCCCATGTTTGGTCCGCTTATGACTATAACACGATCTGTGTCTTTTATCTCAACATCTATGGGGACAACTTTGTTTTCCGGAATAAGGGGATTTCGGCCTCCAACTATTTTTATGAATCCATCTTTCCTTATTACCGGTATAATAGATGAACTTTTAAGACCGTAAGAAGTCTTTGCATAAATAAAATCAAACTCACCCATCGCATTTATGATTTTGAAGATCGAATCAGAATTTTTGGCCACCATATCAATTCCGTTGTTTATTATTCGCGATATCTCGATCGATTCTTTGGATCTGGCTATTGCAAGTGCATCGTTAAGTTCTATCATCTCTTCGGGTTCAATGTAATAAGTGAGGCCTGTCGCAGATTGACCGTGTATTATGCCTTTAACTATTGAACGACTTGATGCATCAACGGGAAGTACATATCTGTCATGTCTCTGTACAACGAGCGCTTCTGAAATGTAACCCAACTTAACTCCATCTGAGATCATTTTTTTCATTCTATAATCTATTTCTTGTTCTATACCATGTATTTCCTTCCTGATTCTAACCAATTCGGGAGAAGCGTTATCTTTAACACTTCCATCCGGATTAAAGGTTTTATCACAGAATTCCACAAACCCTTTTGGAGGAATCATTTGCTCTGAAATGGTGATCATCGAAGGAAGAGATAAAAGTGCATCAGAAATGCTTTTCGAAACTCTAAATAATTCAGCAAAGTTAATGAGGTCTTTTGAACTGACTTGCTTACCGTCTAAAATTGATTTCAAAGGTTCTTCCATATCCTCAATCTTAGACAGTAAAGCGGAAATTTGCTGGAAAATGCTTGTAACTTCAATAACCTTTAAATATGCCTCTTGAGGATCTCCATCAAAATTCAAATTTTGAAAATATCTTCTCCCATAGGGAGAAAAAGATAGATCTTTTAAAGTATCTATAAAAGTGTAAAATTCCAATTCTTCAAGAGTTTTACGATCAACTTTCAAAAATTCAACCTCCAAAATTGTAATTCATTGAAACGGTAAAAGGATTAAGTAATTGGCCAAAACTTGCCGAATCAATAAAAGTGTAAGAAACAAAAAGATCAAAACCGAGGTAATTTTTTATGGCCAAACCAGTACTAAATGCATTTGAAACTTGAGCTCCAATTGAGCCTTTGTAACCACCTACAATGCTGAAGAATTTTGTCAAAGGTAATTCAATCCCGGCGCCAAATTCCTTTGATGTAAAGTTAACAAAAGTATTAACGTCGAAAGATGAATTAGAATAACCGACTCCAACGATTATCTCGGCCGGGTAATTCTCAACGGTTGGTGGCGTAGATTGCCACGTTATGGAAGCCAGAGCGTTTTTCAAAACAGCGGCAAAAGTATAATTGCCCGTTTGAAATATACCACCCAAGTCCATTGAGAAACCATTTACGATGTCTGTACCAAAAAAGCCATTTATATCTGTACCGATAGAGATGCTTTTTGTTCTATATGCAACAGCACCAGAAAATATGTACTGCGAGTAATTCAAATAATTTTCAGCAGTTCTCGTTGTTTGCATGGAACCTCCAAAATAAAAGTTACCAGCATTCAAGGAACCCGCAAGAAAATCATTTCTTACAACTCCGAGATAATGTTCAACATGAGAAAAGAAAAAACCACCCTCCCCATTTGCCATCCCGGCAGGGTTGTAAGCAATGGATTGCGATCCGGCATAAACGGTGTACAAAGCTCCGCCCATTGATATGCCATAGGCAGAAGGATTGTCTAACTCGTCTAAAACATCTCCAAATGTGATAACAGAAAAAGCCATCAGAAGTATGAAAATATAGGTTATCTTTTTCATATCATCATCTCACTTTGATATCGCAAATGGTATAGATTGGGTTTGAGTGAAAGCATTTGTAAGATTTCCAATTCCTATAACGGCAACGTAAAGACCATTTGAGATTGAAGACGGATTAAGTGT
Organism: Thermotoga sp.; assembly: GCA_020722015.1. Taxonomy (GTDB): domain Bacteria; phylum Thermotogota; class Thermotogae; order Mesoaciditogales; family Mesoaciditogaceae; genus Athalassotoga. The sequence goes on from DYLQ01000002.1 coordinate 72,265, forward strand.
ATAAACGAGGTTCCTATTTGAAGCCACTGCCATCCCACTTTGAAAGCCAACGATCCTTCCTCGCATATCGTACACGTATAACTTGTAGTAACAATCGTTGTTGACGGTCAGATAGAAATAAACATTTCCATTTCCCACCAAATTAGAGGGAATAGACCAAAACGAGATAATCGAGGGAGAGAGATTGTGCTGTGCCTGAGCGGTTAATCCAAGGGCATAAGTACCGGTTTTGGCTTCAAAATTGACCATTTGCATTCCCACTTCAACGTTGGGATTTATCGTCGAGAGTTGCCAATTTCCGTTTTGAAGTGAATAAATTTTTATATCTCCAAAGAGCCCATTGACAGTTTGATTGAAAAAATAAAGATTGTAGTCAAAAGAAGCCACGGGAGTTACCGCAGAAACAATAGATACGGCATCTGATACTTGATTGAAATTCGAATATCCTGTGTAAAAATCCTGTGGGCTGAAACTTTCAAGATATACAGCTACTATAGATGGAACAGAGAAAGCGTTATTCGGTATTGTAACCCAGCCTCCATCGGAAAGTGTGATATTTCCACCTCTTACCATGTATTTTGTAAAACTCTTTGATATTACACTTGAAGTATTCAAGAAAGTTGACATGATCGTGACATTTCCCGGTGTGTTGTTGTACGTGTAAGTACCAACCCAAGTTTGACCTATTTTACTCGCAGGTATAAAGTAAGAATTAGAAACATCTTTGACCGTGATCGTAGGTGTAGATACGGAAGAGACATTCACAACCACTTGACGTGTACCGTTGACGAGACGTATGTTCATGGAAGGAATGATATTAACGGCACGTGCGCTTAAGTTTGGATTCACGATCATCTGCAAACTTTGATTTTTGTACACATATCCAACTATTATCTTTGACAAAGTATAGGTACCTGGCAAAGTCATATTCACGCTCGACGAAAAATCATTTCCAGATGGAGATAAAGCCGATGTTTGCGAATTTTGAGGTGTTATCCATACAACGTAGATGTAAGAAAGTGCGACATCATTTGAATAATAAATGGAAAAATATGCAGATAAATTACTGCCAACACCAAAACTTGTACCTGAAATTGAGATAGGCGTTATCACGAGTCCATCAGGCCCTAAAATGTATCTCGCAAGCAGATAATTGGACAATCCAGATCGAGGATCATTTGTCTTCATAACGGCATCAAGGGTGTAGTTATTTCCTGGAATAAAAATTCCAGTGGGTTTTACAGAAAAAGTCGCCGACTCTTCCGATGGAATCTGCCCACTAAGCGGATTTATCGAAAGGCCTGTTGGAGAAGAAAAATTTGTGAAAGAAAGCGTTTTAGATCCGATACTTTTGACACTTACAACGCACGACGGCAATTCATTTGATATGAAAGGAATGTACACAATCGTCGATTGAACACTCGCTGCAGGTATATCGCTTGTGAAAGTTGCGATATTCGAAAGAATGGTCGAATTGGGTGTGCGTAAAATACCTTGTGCTCTGTAATTTGCGTAACCATTAACATCATAATTAAGGATGTATTTACCGTTAAAAGATGGAATGAGAAGTTGAGTTGAATTCGTCGATGAGTTGTAAATTGCCATGACGGCAGAAGCCGAAATAGTCGGAGATGAGATCATAGTTAGCGTGACAGTACCGCTCAGCAGGAAAGTCGGCGTTGCCGTCAGAATAACGGATGCCCCCGCTGCAAAGATCGGAATCGAAATGAGAAGAGTAAGAAATAAAAGTTTTTTCATTTTAAGCCTCCCCCAAATTCTTAAAATCCTACTCCAATGATCGTACGAATCTCGAAAGATATTTATCGCTATATTTCAGCTATCTCATGCCATATACTGAACCAACTTTAAAAAACGAAGTCATTTGACTTTATCAGATTAGGTTCCCGATCAGGTCAGGAACGAAAGACCAAAAGCCACCCGCCACTTGCAACCTGCCAAATTTAAACTTATACGTTGGTTTTGAAAAAGATTTAGCATATGTAGCTTTATCGTTTATTTCCCACACCTTGTATTATCTCACAAAAAAGTTCAAAATCACATCTCCATATTTTTTTCTGGATTTGATACGTATATTTTTGCCTTCGTCAGGCAACGTTTCTTTCTCAAAAGATTCTATCACGATTATGCCATCTGATCTTAATATCTCTGGGTGATAATCGATCTCTTTAAAAGTTTCAAAAACCAAACCTGTGCCAAACGGAGGATCGGCAAATATGAAATCAAAATCAATTCCCTTCGATATCAACCTGCGCATTGCTATTCTAAAGTCAAGGTTGAGGATCGTGAAATCATCATCAAATCTTTCCAAATTTTTTCTTATGGTCATGCAAGATGATCTTGATATTTCAACTATGGTGACGCTCCCAACCGATCTGCTAAGCGCCTCTGCGGAGATAATCCCACTGCCCGCAAAAAGATCTAACATCTTCATACCCGTTACGTCTATCATGTTAAAAAGCGCTTCTCTGACAATTGCCGGAGTGTAACGAGTTCTTTTATCTGAGACGGCATAAACATTCATTCTCGAATATTTACCTCCCGTTATCTTCATCAGCCAACCTCTACAAATTTGATTTTTTCGCCGTATCTTTTGTTTATCTCTTCGAGAAGTTCAACATGATGATCAAGGTTTGGGTCTTCTTCTATAATTTTACTCGCATCTTCTCTTGCCATCAACAATATCGCTTCATCTTCGACAAGATTGGCAACCTTAAATTCCGGCATCCCATGTTGACGGATACCCATGAATTCTCCAGGGCCGCGCATCTTAAGATCGTATTCGGCAAGATTAAAACCATTGAAAGTGTGCTCAAAATATCTTAACCTATCAAGTTCAACGCCACTGGTAAGTAATATACAAAAGGATTCATTGCCGCTTCTTCCCACTCTTCCCCTCAGTTGATGAAGTTGCGCGAGTCCGAACCTTTCAGGATGTTCTATCACCATGACACTGGCGTGCGAAATATCTATTCCAACTTCTATAACGGTTGTGGAAACGAGAAGTTGAATTTCCTTTTTCAGAAATCTCTCCATGACGCTCTCTTTTTCTTCAGAAGGCATTCTACCGTGAAGTAAACCTATCTCTCGATCTTTAAAAGGACCATTTTTAAAATCTTCGTAAACTTTTTTTGCAGCGCTAAGCGCCATTTTCTCAGATTCCTCTATTAAAGGGACAATCCAAAAAACACCATGACCTTGATCCATTTCTTGCATGACAAATTCGTAAACTTCATCTTTTTTTGAATCGTTTACTATCAAAGTTCTTGAATTTTTTTTGCCGTAAGGCATCTCATCTATGACCGTAACATCAAGATCACCGTAAAGCGTCATGGCCAAAGTTCTTGGAATCGGAGTTGCCGTCATCACAAGTGTATCAACGGCTTTTCCTTTGGACATGAGATTTTCACGCTGTTTCACGCCAAATTTGTGTTGTTCGTCTATCACGGCAAGTCCGAGATTTTTGAAGTTCACGTCCTTTTGAATCAAAGCATGAGTTCCTATGACAAGATCAAGCTCCCCAGACGATAATTTTTCTTTTACGCTCATCTTTTCAGAATTTGCCGTTGATCCGGAAATAAATCCTATTTTGATATTCAAATTGGATAGATCGTTTTTCATTCGATCGTAATGTTGTTTTGCAAGTACATACGTTGGAGCCATTAACGCAACTTGAAATCCACTTTCGATTACATCCAAAGTCGCAATCTCAGCAACGACTGTTTTACCACTGCCAACATCTCCGTGGAGCAGCCTGTTCATCGTTCTGTCATCTTTCAAATCGCTTTCAATCTCGCTAATAGCGCGTTTTTGAGCATTTGTGAGTTTGAATGGAAGGGATTCAATGAATTGTTTAGACATGTGACCTTTAAATACTTTCGATATCCCTCCTTTTGATTGCACGTTATGCTTGATCATCATTTTTGACATCTCAAGCAAGAACAATTCGTCGTAAGTAAGTCTTTTTTTCGACTCTTTGAGATGAAATTCACTTTTTGGAAAATGCATTCCGTAGATTGCGCTTTTTATATCTATAAGTTCTCTTTTTTTGAGAAACTCTTCAGGAATAATTTCATTGAAAGCGTTGATGTATTTCACGTTGCTTTCAATTACAGATCTCATAATTCCTTGAGAAATACCGGAAGTCAAATCGTATATCGGAAATATCCTTGGAGGTGCTTTATCTACAATTTGGAAATCTGGAGAATAAACTTTGAAATTTCCGTATTCTTTTTTCACCAAACCACTAAAGGCTATCCTTTTTGCTTTCGATAACGAATCATAAAGATAGTCCTGATTGAACCATACAAGGTACATATTCGAAAAGCCATCTGTTACAACCACATTTATGATCTTGAATTTTTTAACGCTTACTTTCTCGACACTTACAATTTCAGCCGTTGCAACAACTTGCTCGCCAATTCGAAGATCGAGTATTTTCAGGGGCCTTCTCCAATCATCGTAAAAACGAGGAAAATGATACATAAGATCTCTAACGGTGTAAATGCCGAGTTTTCGCAAAGCAGCTTCTCGCATTGGCCCTACTTTTTTACCGAATTTCACATCAACATCGGGATTAAGTGTTTCCTCGCTAATTGGTGGAGATTCAATGAGATTTTCCTTTCTCAACTTCTGTATCATTCTAAGGCCATTTTTAAGCCTTACTTCCACATGATCTTCAGTCAATTTTGAAATACCCATAAAATATCCACAAAAAGCATCAAATCTATCTTTGACATCCGGTGTGGCAAGTGTGTTTTTGACTGCGGATCTTATGAACTTATCAAACTCAACGATTTCAAGATTACCATCCAAAACTTCATTTATTTTTTCTTCAGCAGAATCAACAAATTCTTCAAACAGCATCTGTGATATACCCCGTTGTTCATTTCGAAAAGGTTTGAACGAGATCATGGATGATCATCCTTTGAATCTCCATATGATTTGTTTGAATTTGAAGATAAACATCTACAACAACTCCAATTACCACTAACAGTAAAACGATGATAGTTAGAGTAATTTGCCCATCACGCATCTTCGACTCCGACAAAAGGTAAGTTACGCTTTTTTTGATCGTAATCGAATCCGTAACCTACTATGAATTTATCGCCTATCTCGAAGCCAACAAAATCTATCGGCACATCGACTTTTCTATGAGCTTTTTTTTCAAAAAGTGTTGCAACCTTTAATGTTGCCGGTTTATATTTCGAAAAATATCCAAGGATGTAATTAAGAGTTATCCCCGTGTCAATTATATCCTCAACAACGAGTATATGTTTGCCATATATACTTTCGTCAAGCCATGATTTGACCCTTATCCGTTCCGTACTTCCTGCACCGGAATAACTCGAAACTTGGACAAAACTGTAAAGTACGTTCATGTTTATTTCAAGCATAAGATCGCTGAAAAAATGCACAGCTCCTTTTAGAACACAAACAGCCATTATCTCATCTGTAAAAGGACTGTAGGCACTTGTTATCTCATCTCCAAGTTCTTTAATGCGAGCATGAATCTGATCTCTTGTAAAAAGTGTTTGCACGAAGCACCCCCATCTACATTTCAAATATAACAACTTTGCGATCGAATTTTCTTATATCTTCTAAATTCACTTCAAAAGGTCCCTTAACGCTTGAAACGTCCTTAAAAGACGATGTGAAATTCTCAAGCTTTCCAAGTTCAAAACTCACGTATTTGGTCATGTAATGCATCGGAAAAACAAGATGCGGTTTCAGGCGATTGACGATTTCTGTTGCTTTCTTTGCATCTATGGTAAATATTCCACCGACGGGAATCATCACCACATCGACATTTTCAAGTTTTTTGATTGTATTTTCATCGATCATATGACCCAAATCGCCAAAATGCACAACAGCGACAGACGATGGAAATTTCATTTTGAAGATGATGTTAGGGCCTCGTTTTGCTCCTTTTTCCTCATCATGATAGGATGGTATACCTTCAATTTGAAGAGCACCGAAATTGTAAATTCCTGGTTCTTTGATGACTTCAAAGTTTCCTCTTAACAAATTATGTGCGTTGTGATCAAAATGTTGATGGCTTTCAGTTACGTGTGTGGGCTTTACATTTGGAATCGGATAACCCACACTTTTGTCAAATGGATCTGTTACAAGAAAAATGCCGTCATCTTCGATGGCAAAAGAGGAATGACCAAACCACCAGAATTTCATTGAAGATCGCCCATCCTTTCAAAATTGACATTTGTGGGTGGATCCACCTTTCTAACATGATAAGGAGAATATTTTTCCTGATGTTTTTTTGAATATAGATTCAAAAGCCAATAATAAACTCCAGCACTTGCGAGCGAAATTCCAAGAGACCAAAAATTCCCAAGTTTTGTTACGTTTATGAGCGTTATGGTTAATCCTATGAATATGATAAGAGGTATACCGTAAAGTAACATCGACAGTTTCGTCGCATTCAAACTTTTAGGAGTTTCAAATTCCACATAATCACCCACCTTTACATCGATCTCTTTTGATTTTGGGATAATCGTTTGAGAGTTCGAATTCAAAGAGCAATGACCGGCCATAACACACTCTGAGCATGAACTTGTTGAAGTAACATTGACTATAATGGAATTTTTTTCGACTTTTATAACTTTAGCCGTTTCTATCATCAAAATCACCACCTTTCTGATATAATAATTATACCACTGTTTTTAAGGAGAGATAAAGTGAATTTAGATATTTTAACGGTAGAGGTTGGAAGTACAACAACTGTTTTAAGTGGATTTGTCGGAATTGGTGATCATCCAAGACTACTTGTACAGGGCGAGCATTATACAACTGTCAACGAAGGAGATGTGACGATCGGGATAGAGAAAGCCCTTGAATCGATTGAAGAAAAGATGGGTGAAAAGGTAAATTGGGATAAAATGCTTGTTTCTTCAAGCGCCGCCGGTGGCTTGAAAATGACAGTCCATGGTCTTGTTTACAGTATGACCGTAAGGGCAGCAAGAGAGGCAGCACTTGGGGCAGGTGCCATAGTTGTATTTGCAACAGGCGGGAAAATTTCCACAGAGACGATTGATGAGGTCAGGAAGGTATCACCAAAACTCATCCTACTTTCAGGTGGAGTGGACAACGGAGAAAGTGAAACGGTCATCCACAACGCAGAATTGTTTGCGAAAAGCGATTTGAATCTTCCGTTTGTTTACGCTGGCAACTCCGCTGTTTCGTCAAGAATTGAAAATATCTTTAAAGCATGGGGAAAAGAAATAATCGTAACTCAAAATGTTTATCCAAAGGTTGACCTTTTAAACGTTGAACCGGTCAGAAAGATAATTCAGGACGTATTTGCAAAACACATAATCCATGGACCAGGCATGTCTAAACTCGATGGCAAGGTCAACGGAAAGATAATTCCAACGCCTGCGGCCGTTATGTCGGCAGTCGAGATATTGCAAAGAGAAATGGGAGATTCCGTTGCCGTGGACATAGGTGGTGCCACAACCGATGTTGATTCAATCACAAATGGATCCCCGGAAATTCAAAAAATCCTTATTTCTCCCGAACCTTTTGCAAAAAGAACCGTCGAAGGAGATCTTGGTGTCTTTGTGAACGCAAAGCACGTTGTTCAAAATTTTGAATGGATAAGAAATGAATTTTCAGATCATCAAGACCTTTTAAAACGCATAACTCCGTACCCGAAAGACGAGAGAATGGAAGAATTCGTTAAAGCTTTGGCTTTGGCTTGCGCATCTGAGAGCATGATAAGGCATGTTGGACAAAAACGATATCTTTACGGTCCAACGGGAAGAATTGAAATTGCCGAAGGAAAAGATCTCACGGCTGTGAAGAATATATTTGGTACGGGAGGAGTATTAAGTCGCTCAAGGGTAAGCGTCGAAATATTGAATGAGATAAGGAATATCTCTAAAAAGCATCCAATGGCTTTATTGCCACGCCCAGAAGTCAAACTTTACGTTGACTCAAATTACATATTCGCAGCCTGTGGCCTTTTATCTCAGGTAGATTCTGAATCTGCCAAAAAATTGTTAATGGAAGATGTCAAACGTGTCGGATGATATCATAGTAAGGACGGACGGTGGATCAAATCCAAATCCTGGGCCAGCAGGGATTGCTTTTGTCATAGAAGAAAACGGAAAATTAAAATGCGCTCATTGTGAATACATCGGAGTGGCAACGAATAACGAAGCAGAATACATGGCAATTTTAATGGCTTTAGAATACTTAAAAGATCATTTCCCTGGAAAGCACATAAGAATAATAAGTGATAGTCAATTGGTTATCAATCAAATGAAAGGCGAATACAAGGTAAAGGCCGATAATTTGCTTTCCATAAAAAAAGAGATAGATAAACTGTCAAAAAAAATGAGATTAGAATTTGAATGGAATGAAAGAAAAGAAAATAAAATTGCAGATCGCCTTGTCAGATTCGCAAGGGGGGAAATGGAAATTGAGTAAGATTTTTGACTTGTTTTTCACTCCTAAAACTTTTTTCAAAAATTCAACATTCGGACCTTTTGACTCTATCTTTTCAACTTTGATCTTATGGTTTGTGAATATTCTCGTGATTTTCCCAATTTTCAAAGATACCCCGCTTTTTGGTGGCTTCTTTAACTTTTCTCTCGTAATTCTGATCTTCATATTTTTGTATGAAATTTTTTCCGGTGCACTTCACATGTTCATAGCAAGAAATGAAAAAGTTTTCTGGGGATTCCCATACGTTTTAATGCCGCATATTTTAACAGGTTGGATTTTTTCCATAGCCATCTTCTGGAATGTGGCTTATATCTTTCTTGCCATACCCATCGGATGGTCTGTCTTACTTGAATTTTACCTTGTCAGATCTTCTATGGGAAGAGGAATTCTATACACTTTAACGATGAGAATAGTCAGAGATTTCATCTTCTTTCTGGTAATCGCGATCATCTTCAGGAGATGGTTGGTGTGAATATCGGCATGATGAGTGATACCTATATTCCACAAATAAACGGCGTTGCCACATCCGTTCACCTTTTCAAAAAATATCTCGAAGAAATGGGGGATAACGTCTACGTTTTTGCTCCCGTTGTTCCTTCAGATGAAGATAAGGTTTTCAAGGTAAGTGGATTGAAATTCCCTTTTGAACCTCAACACAGATTTGCCATACCTCTTTCCCAAAAGATACTTAAATTGTCATCCAAATTGGATCTTGATGTAGTCCATTCTCATGCGCCTTTCAGTATGGGTTTTCAAGCAATAAGGTTAAGCGAAAAAATTGGAATTCCGCACGTACATACGTATCACACACTTCTTACGGAATACAGACATTACCTTCCAATGCCATTGAGACCAACGGAAAAAGCCGTAAAAGAATTCAGCATGTGGTTTTGTAACATGACAGATGCGGTTATCGCACCAACAGAAAAGATAAAAGCTGAACTCATAGATTACGGTGTGAAAGTACCAATTTACACACTTCCGACGGGCATAGATGTTAAAAATTTTCAAAGAGGCTTGAAATATTCTATAAGAGAGAAGCATAGCATACCTCAAAATGATAAAATCGTGCTTTTTGTCGGGCGAGTTTCGAAAGAAAAAAACATTCTTTTTTTGATAAATGCCTTTTTTGAACTCCACAAAAGAATTGATAACACAACGCTTGTGATAGTTGGAGACGGTCCAGAAAAGCAAGAAATAATTCACAAAGTATCACACCTTGGCATAAGAAATAAAGTTATATTTACAGGCTACATTGCAAGAGATGACATAATAGAGTACTATAGGCAATCCGATCTTTTTGCTTTCGCGTCTGTTACAGAAACACAAGGTCTTGTTGTTTTGGAAGCCCTTGCGGCAGGACTTCCCGTAGTCGCTGTGGCGAAAGAAGGCATTGCTGATGTACTCATCGAAGGTAAAGGATGTTTGCTCTTAGACGAACCCTTTATAGCACCTTTTGTCGATAAGATGGAAAAAATCTTAAAAGATGCGAATTTAAGATCAAAACTTTCAGATGAAGGTTTAAATTACGTTAATCAAAATTGGTCAATGGACGCAATTGCCAAACTTTTGCAAGATGTTTATCGTGAAACGGTAAGCGTTTCAGGAAAAAGGAGGAAAACATATGATACCAAATCTTTTTTTACTTATCTACACGACATCGGATTACGGTTTTTCTAACAACTCTTTGGTATACCGTCAAAACAAACCTGAAATTCAAAGGGCCGTTTTTTGGATCATACTCATAGGCCTTGGCCTTTCATTTAATTTACTTGCTTTTCAGACGGGATTGATAGCCATATTATCTTACATAGTCATAACGGTGGGACTCACGTTTTTAAAACCGAGAAGTGATAAATTGTCTTGGTATCTTGAAATGGAATTTGCGAATCTTGGCGTAGCACTGCTTTTTACCTTTGTTTTTAGCACTTTCATTTCCCAGAATAACTACATAGAACCACCATTCATAAATTACCTTTTGGGTCTTGTCGTATCCTCCGTCGTGCTTGCCGATATCTTCAGAAGATCTAACTTGATTAGCGTTGAATCTAAAGATGCCGACGGAAATTTCGAAAGGATCCTGATCTTCATATTCGTAATGGCACTTCAATGGTGGTACTTGGGAATAACACTCGTTGGGATGTTCATTTACAGGTTGATAAGATATAGAAAATTAGATAAAACATGGATTATAAGTCCTTTGGCCGGAGTTGGACTTTCATTTCTTTGGCTTCTACTGATGAACTTTGGTTTAATTTGAATTATACTAAACCAATTTTAAAAATGAAGTCATTTGACTCCAGCAATTGCCTTTCGGTGTCTGGTCCTCGCTTCGCTGCGGAGGCCACCTACAAGGCAATTTGTTCTCCGTCAAATTTGAATTTATACGCTGGTTCTAAAAAAGATTTAGTATATACCGAATTTTAAAATGCCTTGCATGTGACTTCCTCAGCGTAAGTTTTCACACCGAAGGGCAAATCTTGTCAATCCAATCAAGGATCAAGCCTTCCCAAGTGGGAAATGACATTTGACAATATGGTCTCCTGATACGTTGAAAAATTGAGGCTCTTCAAATTTGCACATCTCTTTTGCATAGAGACATCTTGTATGAAATCTGCATCCACGGGGAGGATTAATTGCACTTGGTATCTCGCCTTTGGGTATTACATTTGATCTCTTTCTTTGTGGATCTGGAGCAGGAATAGAACTAAGAAGTGCATAAGTGTAAGGATGAGCGGGAAAACTAAAAATGTCGTCTTTTCTACCAATTTCGACTATCTGACCGAGGTACATCACAGCGACAAAATCAGAGATGTAATCAACTACGGCAAGATTATGCGTTATGAAAAGGTAGGTAAGATCAAAGTACTTTTTAAGATCGATCAGCAGTTCAAGTACATTTGCCTGTACGGAAACGTCAAGTGCAGACGTAGGCTCATCAAGCACTATGAATTCGGGCTTAATTATCAAAGCCCGAGCTATGGCTATTCTTTGTCTTTGACCTCCGCTGAATTCATGAGGATAACGGAACATGTGATCCTCGTTAAGACCGACCTTCTTAAGTATTTCTCTTACCTTTTCTGAAATCTCATCCACAGGAAGATGTTCATGAATGGCAAGTCCTTCTCCTATTATATCTTTGACAAGTTTTCTTGGGTGAAGCGAGTTGTAAGGATCCTGAAAAACGATTTGCATCTTCTTTCTGAATTTTATCATATCTTTTTGACTCAAAGCCGTTATGTCTTGACCATCGTAAATTATGCGACCAAATGTTGGTTCTGTGAGTCTTAAGATAACTCGCCCCAGCGTTGTCTTACCGCTTCCGGATTCGCCTACAACGGAAAAAATTTCCCGCTTTTTGATTTCTAAATTCACGTCGTCGACGGCATGAACATATTCACTCTTTGAGAAAAATCCATGCCTTAAGAAGTATTTCTTCAAATTTTGAACTTCAATCAAAGTGTTATCCATCTTCTCACCTGTAAAGATGACATGATACCAAATGATCCTGGCTTTCTGTCTTCAAAGTTGGCTTTTCGATCTTACATATTTCCATCGCAAATGGACACCTTGGATGAAATCTGCATCCACGAGGGGGATTGACAAGATCTGGAACACTTCCGGGTATGCCGACGATCTTATTTTTGTTACCAACTTTTGGGATTGCTTTGAGTAAACCTTTGGTGTAAGGATGCAAAGGATTTTCAAAAAGTTCTTTTGTTTCTGCAAACTCTACGATGGTACCGGCGTACATTATCAAAATCTTATCACAAAATTGTGCGGCAACGCCAAGGTCATGTGTTATGAGTATAACCGTGTTCTTCATTTTAGAAACAAGTTCGTCGAGTAAATTCATTATCTGAGCTTGAATTGTGACATCAAGAGCAGAGGTAGGTTCATCTGCTATCATTAACTTTGGATTCGTGGAAAGTGCCATCGAGATCATAACTCTTTGGGCCATCCCTCCGCTTAACTCACTTGGATAAAGATTTACAACTCTTTCCGGATCGAGATCTACGGCTTTCAGCGCATCTCTAACAAACTTTTGTGACGCTTTTATTGAAATATTTTTCACTTTAGAGATGCTTTCTCCTATTTGAAAACCAACCTTCATGACGGGATTAAGAGATGACAATGGTTCCTGGAAGATCATCGATATTTCTTTGCCACGTATCGTGTTTAACGAATTTTCATTCAATTTGACAAGATCTTTCCCTTCAAAGATGATCTCGCCGTTTACTATCTCACCCGGAGGCTCGATAAGTCTCATTATGGCAAGAGAAGTAACGGATTTACCGCATCCCGTTTCTCCTATTATTCCAACTCTTTCATTTCTGTGGATTGTAAAACTTACATCATCAAGAGCTTGAACAATTCCCCTGTAAGTATGAAAAACTACCCTCAGATTTTTCACTTCAAGCAATACATCGTTCATCTTCTTAACCTCGGATCCATTATGTCTCTTAAACCATCTCCGAGTAAATTGAATCCGAGTACTACAATGGCTATCGCAATACCTGGAAAGGTCGATATCCACCATTGTTCGACCAAAAAGCTCCTTCCATCGCTGACCATCGCACCCCACTCCGGAAGAGGAGGTCTAACACCTAATCCTAAAAAGCCTAAACTTGCAGCTGTCAAGATAACGGTTCCCATTCTCAAAGTAAGTTGGACAAGAACAGGTGAAATACACATGGGCGTAACGTGCAATGATATTATCCTTGTTTTGCCTGCTCCGAGCGCTTTTATGGATTCTATGTATGGTTGATTTTTGACTTTCATCGCTTCTGCCCTTGCAAGTCTTGCAAAAACTGTCCAGCCCACAAGGGAGATGGCTATTATGGTATTGATAAGACTTGGTCCCAACATTGCGGCAAAGGCCATTGCGAGGATCAAACCCGGGAAGGCCAAAAACATATCGGTTGTTCTCATCAAAACTTCATCCACAACTCCACCGAAGTATCCGGCAAGTACTCCCAAGATCAATCCAATTCCTCCACTTATCATTGAAACGATAATAATTATTTCAACTTCTATCATGGCCCCACTTATCACACGGCTGAAAATGTCTCTACCGAATTGATCTGTACCAAAAAAATGCTGAAAACTGGGAGGTTGAAGTCTGTCTTTCATGTTTTGAACGATGGGATCATAAGGAACAAAAAGCGGACCAATAATTGCCACAACGACAAAAATAAGGACTATGATAGTTCCAACGGTCGCAAGTTTTGTTTTTCTCCAAAGATAAAATGTGTGTTTCCAATCTTCGAAGATCGGTTTTCTCTTTTCCATGAATTCAGAGACCTTTTCTAAAATCACAAATCACCTACCTTACGCTCTCATTCGTGGATCAAGCATTGCATATATGAGATCGACGGAGAGATTGACAAGTGAATAAATCAGAGCAATGAACAACGTCCCTCCCATTATGGCAGGATAATCTAAGTTCAAGAGAGCATTGACTATGTATCTACCGAGGCCTGGAAGGCCAAAGACAGTCTCCGTCAAAACGGCCCCTTCAAGTAATCCACCGAATGTCAATCCTATGATCGTCACAACGGGAATTAGCGCATTTTTCAAAGCATGCCTGTAAATAACCACCTTCTTTGACATACCCTTTGCTTTTGCGGTTCTTATGTAATCTTGAGTGAGAACGTCTAACATACTTGCACGAGTGATCCTTGCTATTGAAGCGGTTGCGGCATACCCAAGTACTGCTGCCGGAAGTATTATATGTCTTAAACCATTCCAAAAGGCTTCCCAATTTCCGGTCAAAAGTGAATCGACGAGTATCATTCCAGTTATCCTTTCTGGTGGAATGACAAAAAGACTTAATTGACCTGTTCCTGGTAACCAACCAAGGATATAATAAAAAACAAGTAAAAGAATAAGGCCAGTCCAAAATACCGGCATTGAAACTCCAAGGATTGAAAAAATCCTTGAAAAGTGATCTATCCATTTGTTTCTGTAAACGGCTGAAAAAATTCCCAAGAAGATGCCAAGGATGATCGATATAAATATGGCAACTATGGAAAGTTGAAGAGTTACCGGAAAATACTCCATTATATCCTGAACAACTGGACGCCCAGATTGGATCGAATTGCCAAGATTTCCGTGAATTACACCCCAAATGTAGTCTATAAACTGAATAAAAAGGGGCTTATTGAGTCCTAATTGTTCTTTCATTCTATCAACAACAGCCGGAGGGGCATTTCCTCCGAGAAGTGCCCCTACCGGATCTGCCGGTATGACATGAACAATTGCGAAGACAATGGCGACAACACCAAACATGACGAGCAGCATAAGAAGGCTTCTTTTTATTATGTAATTGCCAAGCTTCATCCTTTATCCCCCGAGAAATCAGCGATTACTTGTACATTTTAGTCAGATCAAAAGAAAGAGAATACCCTTTTGCAGTTTGATCGAAGCCTTTCAGTTCAGATCTCGTTCCCCAATAACTCAAAGGCTGATACAATATGGCAAACGGACCGTTCTCAAACCAGTAATTTGTCAGATCTTTGTACATTTCAACTCTTTTAGATTGATCCAATTCGAAACCCGCGGCTTCAGCAAGATCTGCCGCATGATTGTCATACCACATCATTCTCCATGCAAGTTGCTTAACTCTGTAATCGGCAAATGGTTTGGCAAGTGCATCTGGATCCGGGAAATCTATGCCCCATCCAGCAACGATCATTTGAATGCCTTGCTCTCTCATTTTCTTGTACATCTGTGCAGCCTGCATGATCGTTATATTTGCCTTTATTCCTATTTTGGCAAGATCGGCCTGAATCGCTATTGCTTCATTTCTTCTACGCTCAGTTGTATTGGTAACGAGTTCTACCTCAAAACCATTTGCATAACCAGCATCTGCAAGTAGTTGTTTCGCCTTGGCTATATTCTGGTCAAATGGTACGTTTGAAACATATCCAAGATATCCGTAAGGAATGAAACCCTGAACCTTAATCGCATATCCGCCCACTATGTTTTGAATTATCGAATTATAATCGATGGCGTATTTCACGGCCTGTCTTACTCTCACATCTTTGAATGGCCCCCAGCCCGCATTCACGGCAAGGTACTCATTTGACTGAGACGGAACACTAACAACGTTGAAGTTAGGATCTCCCTTGAGAGAATTAATCTGTTCAGGCGTTAAATTCCATGCTATATCTATATCTCCTCTCTTAAGAGAGAGTTGCTGATTTGTCGATTCTGGCATATCCCTTATTATGATGGTCTTTATCTTTGGTGCACCTCTCCAGTAATTTTCGTTGGCAACAAGCACTATCATGTTGTTTCTTTGCCAACTTTTGAGTATGTAAGGTCCTGCTCCGGCACTGTGATCCGCGAGATAGGTCGATCCCATGTCTCCTGAGACGTCATGAGACTGTGCAATCTTCGGATCGACGATGCCGCCCCAACTTTCTGCGAATATGGACATGACTATGTTAGCAGCGTATGGCTTATCCAATGTTACCTGAACGGTGTAATCATCGATCTTTTTGACCGTGTCATCCATGTTTTTAGAGTTGAGTCCAAGCGATTCGAAAAGCCAAACAGGAGATTTCCCCAATTTCAAAACACGCTTGATCGAATAAACAACCGCATCTGCGTTTAACGGATTTCCATTCGCAAAGGTCACACCTTTTCGAATGTGAAATGTCCATATTTTGCCATCCTGTGAGATGTCGTAACTTTCTGCGAGTTCCGGTATCGCTTGAATTGTTCCGTTGATTTCTTGCAGTTTGAACAAATCACTGTAAATGTTCATAACCAGTACAGAAGGCTCTACTTCGTAACAAACGGCAGGATCGAAAGAAATGAAAATACCCGTGTTCATTCCGATTACGACTGTGTCCTTTGGTATGGACGCAGAAAAACCCACTACCACGAACAAAGAAATTAACGCTAAAAGTAAAAGTTTACGCACAAACATCCCCTCCCCTTTTTGAAGTTTCTTTTGTGAGAAGTATACCACATTTTTTTGAAATCCAAAATTACGAAAAGAGATCGCAATTTGACTCAATGGTTTTAAAGAAAGTCAGGTTACATCCTTTTTATGAACTCTTCGAAGATGGGATCTTCTATAACGTACTTTCCGTTGACTTTCAGGATGATTTCCTTTTCCTCGAGATTATCCACGAGCTTCGAGATGGAAGCTGGGGATTTTATTTCCCATTTAATTTGGGTTTCTGCAGAGTAAGAAAATTCGTCAGATGCAATCATCTTCAGAACTGCAAGTGCGTACTTCGAATTGATGTTTTCGATCTGATTACGAAAGAAATAATCGTTTCTTTCCAAGAGCTTTGAAATACATTCTCTGACATCGCTTTCATCTATTTTATCTTTGAAATTCCAAACTTCGGACGATATCAACTGGACATACAGAGGATGCAGCTTTGAAAAACGGATTATGGTCTCCACCGCCGAATTGGATATCGCCTTTCCAGAATTGACGAAGGAAGTTTTTATGAATTCTTCCGTTTTGTCATGTGGAAGGTATTTCGAAAGATCATATTTTATTGCACTTTTGAAGAGAGGATGCTCTTTTTTGAAGAATATCTCCTCGATTATAGAATTTCTGGATCCGAGAAAAATGTAAACCGTTTTCCTCTGATGTTGTATTACTGTTCTAAGAATACCTTCGAATTGTTTACCCATCTTTGCCATTTCCTGAGCTTCGTCGAGAAAAACGATGAGACCGTTCGACTCACTCGTTTCGAGTACCATAAGGCTTTTGAAAAGGATCTCCCATATTTCGGCCTCCGAAGATGGCTTAAACTCGAGACCGATCCCAGCAGCACTTACCGAAAAGCTCGAAAGATGGTCAGCGAAAAACTTACGCACATACTCAAGTGGTGTCAGTTTCAAGATCTTCGCCCTCTCCTCATTCAGCCGAGATATGAATTGTTTCACCGTTACCGTCGAGAACATATCGATCCAAACTGAGTCAATGCCCCGATCTTTCATGAGTTCCGATAGATTTCTGGCAAACCACGTCTTCCCGAATCTCCTTGGAGCATACAGGACAATGTTGTTTGAAGATTCTATCATCTTCATGACCTCTTCGGTTTCTTTCTCTCTATCGATAAATGCTTCTTTTTTGAACTCACGTCCTATGTAAAAAGGATTCACAAAAATAACCTCCTGTTTTTCACCATTGGTGACTCACCAATAGTATAACAAATTTTTCACCGTTGGTGAAATACGCTAAAAATCTTGTCTTTTCTACTGCTTTCGATTATTCGATCGAGGTACATCACGGCGACAAAATCAGAGATGTAATCAAAAACTGTGAAAAAAGATCGCAATTTGACTCAATTGATTTTAAAGTGATAGAATAATTTTGATTAACAGGTATTTTGTTTAAAAGGGAAGTTTGGTGAAAATCCAACGCGGTCCCGCCGCTGTAACCGACGACAATCTTTGCAAGATGCCACTGGGAAACTGGGAAGGTGCAAAGTGAGGATGACTCGGAAGCCAGAAGACCTGCCTGTTGAAAAATCGCTCGAGGAAGTATTGGCATGATTAAAAGGGAGATCGGCCGACTTTTTGTCGGCCTTTAATTTTTGGGAGATGATCAAAAATGGAAAAAGGATACGTACAGGTTTACACGGGAAACGGAAAAGGGAAAACAACGGCCGCAATAGGTTTGTGTATGAGAGCATTCGGAGCCGGGCTTAAGGTTTCGTTTATTCAATTTTTAAAAGGCAGGTATACGAGTGAAATGCGAGTTTTTGAAAAACTCGGAATCGAGTTTTTTCAAGGCGGAAGACCCGAGTTCATAATAGGAAAACCCGGCAAAGATGATATCGACGCAGCTTTTAAAACGTTGAACATGGCAAAAGAAAAGGTATCGTCCGGAAATTACGATCTTGTCGTAGTCGATGAGATAAACGTGGCGGTTTACCTTGGACTCATATCTGAACAAGATGTCGTTGATTTACTCAATTCAAGATCTCAAAATACGGAAGTCGTCTTGACTGGAAGATACGCAACGCAAAAGATAATTGATATGGCAGATCTCGTCACAGAAATGCGCGAGATAAAGCACTATTACACCAAAGGTGTTGAACAAAGAACCGGCATAGAGGTATGACGTGTCGATTTTGATGGTTCAGGGCACATCTTCCGGCGTTGGGAAATCGCTTATCGTCGCCGCCATTTGCAGACATTTCAAAAGGATGAATTTGAAGGTCGCACCTTTTAAATCTCAAAATATGTCTTTGAATTCATCCGTTAGCGTCGAAGGTGGGGAAATGTCAAGGTCACAGTATATCCAATCTATTGCCTGTGAGGAACCTCCTTCCGTGAAGATGAACCCGATCCTTTTAAAACCGGAAATAGACGGTTCTCAGATTATCGTACTTGGAAAACCTTACGGACATTTCAGCGCAAAAGATTACATGAATTCAAAAAAAGAAGAGCTGTTTTCTATGGCCATCGACGCTTTACACTCTTTGATGGTCACCCATGATTTGGTCGTTGTAGAAGGTGCCGGAAGTCCTGCGGAGATAAACCTGAAAGAGCGCGACATAGTCAACATGAGAATCGCAAAATATACAAATGCCCCTGTGATCCTTGTGGCGGACATAGAACGCGGTGGGGCCTTTGCTCAGGTGGCAGGAACGATGGAATTACTTGAAAAAGATGAAAAGCAAATCGTAAAAGGGTACATCTTCAACAAATTCATGGGAGACAAATCACTGCTTGGAGATTACCCACAAGAACTTGCCAAAAAATACAACGTAAAATTTTTCGGGACCATGTCATACATTAAACACAAAATTCCAGAAGAAGATTCGATGATAGATTGGAAAAAGCACGGGCAAGGAGAACTTAAAGTTGATATAATTCGTCTTCCACATATTTCAAATTTTGACGATTTCGATCCTTTGCTTTGGAATACGGATGCTCGCTTCGTCGAAAGTGGAAAATTGGAAGGAGATGTCGTCGTTATACCTGGCACGAAAATGACGATTGAAGATCTCGAATGGTTAAAAGAAAGAGAACTCGATTCCGAAATAAGATCGGCTGTCAAAAGAGGGGCATACGTTGTTGGCATATGCGGAGGATACCAAATGCTCGGAGAAGAACTTTCAGATCCCCAATCCCAAAAAGGTGCAAAGGGCCTTGGCCTTCTTCCGGTCAAGACCGAATTCAGACTTGAAAAGATAACCTCTAACTTAATCGGTTGGGAAAATCTCACCGATAAAAAGATGAAGATAGAAGGATATGAAATCCATCATGGAATTTCAATTTCAAAACAAAGAAGTCCATTTGCGATCGTTGAAAGTGTGAATGGCCAAAAGGTCAACCTTGAGGACGGATACATGAGTTCAAGAATTTTTGGGACCTATTTTCATGGTCTTTTCATGAACTTCGATTTTACCCAAGAGTTTTTAAACATGGTAAGAAGATCAAAAGGTCTTCAAGAAAAACAGATAATCAAATCATCTCTTATCGAGGAAATAGATAAATTCACAGACTTATTTGAATCAAACGTGGATACAAAGGAAATAGAGGATCTGATATGAATATTTTCATGCCAAATCCTTATGTATTTTTGATCGCGGTGGGGATCGATCTTTTGATCGGTGAATATCTCAATTTCATTCATCCAGTTGTCTGGATGGGAAAGATGGTCAGATTTTTTGACAAGGGAAAATCAAACAGATCAAGATTTGCATACGGAGTACTTTTGTTGGCCTTCAACGGTTCATTGTGGTTTGCAATTGGTACGATTATCATGATGATCCCTGGTATTTTCGGCATCGTTGTGCAATCTCTAATCCTAAAGTCAACATTCTCGATTCGCGGACTTTACGTTCATGTCAAAAGATGCAAGGTGGAAGATGATGAAAAGATGAGACATTCGGTCTCAATGATAGTGAGCAGAGACACGTCTAAATTGGACAGATGGCATCTTATCTCGGCCGCACTTGAAAGCTTATCGGAAAACACATCTGACTCCATAACCGGGCCCATGTTTTACTACACACTTTTCGGTTTGCCTGGAGCCTTGCTTTATAGAGTCGTAAACACCATGGATGCCATGATAGGATACCACAACGAAAAATTCGAGTGGTTTGGAAAGGCCGCTGCACGATCAGACGATGCGCTTAACTTCATCCCGTCAAGATTGACGGCAACCGTCTTCGCGATCTTCTCTCCCAAGCAGGCATTCAGATCTATCTTCAAATATGGTCCCATGAAGATAAACGGTACATATCCGATGAGCGCGTTTTCTGGGATACTCGGAGTTAAATTCGAAAAAATAGGAGTTTACCTATTTGATGGAAGGCAACCCGTACCTGAGGATTTAGACAGAGGATTAAGGTTTTACGCTTTTTCAGTCGCGATCATTCTATCCATATGCTTTCTTTTAACGGTGGTGAGATAAATGGAAATCCACGGCGGAGTTATGGATGAAAGGATGATCGATTTTTCCATATCGGTAAATCCTTACACGCCAGCATGGACGGATAAACTCTTTGAGCGTTGCAAAGAAATTTCAAACAGGTACCTTTACGCAGAGTGGATCGAGGAAAGATTCAGACAAAGATTCGGCCAGGACACCGTTATCGTTGCCGGAGCGACCGAGGCTTTTCAGATAATGGGCTTTACGGTTATGGATGAGGCCGTGGTTATAATTCCCACGCCGTCTTACGGAGAATACGAAAGGGTTGCGTCATTTAGGACAAAGCGTGTTTTAAAAATACCACCTAAGGATGGTGTTGATTTGGATCTCGATAACGCCTTCGAGCTCGCGAAAAAATCATCAAAGCATGAAAAAACCGTACTTGTGATCGGAAATCCAAACAATCCAACGGGAAGATATCTCAAAATACACGATGAGCTTGAAGATCTCGGAGATAAAGTAACGATCGTCTTGGATGAAGCTTTTGTCGATTTCGTTGACGATAGATTAAGATGGACCATAGATAACCCCAACATCATCATCGTAAGAAGCTTTACCAAATCTTACGGGATGCCGGGAATAAGAGTTGGATATATCAAAAGTCAGAATTTCAAAGACACCTTTAAAAGGTACAGAGCCCCGTGGGCCTTGGGAAGTTGTGGTTATGCCTTTGTCGAATTTTTGATCGAAGATGATGGAAAATTCATCTCTGAGAGTGTGAAATCGATAAGGGCAGAGTCAAAAAAGTTTGAAAGATTTGGAATCATCACAGACGCGAATTTTGGCATATTAAAGGTTAAAGATGCACGAGAATTTCAAAAGCGTCTTGACAAGGATGGAATTCATGTTAGAAATTGTGAGAGTTTCGGTCTTCGTGATGCCGTAAGAATGGCGATAAGAAGGCCAAATGAAAATGAAAAACTCTTTGAATCGCTAAGAAGGATGATCGAATGATACTCATAACGGGTGGAGAAAGATCTGGAAAAAGCAATTTTGCCGTTAAACTCGCTATTTCAAAAACAAAGAGGGCTTTCATAGCCACGGCAGAGCCATTTGACGATGAGATGAGGGCGAGAATAGAGAAACACAAAAAAGATAGGGAAGGACTTTTCGATACTTTCGAAGAACCAGTTCATTTGTCAACGATCTTACCAATGACGAAAGATTACGACGTCTGCGTTATCGACTGTATGACAACGTGGGTTGGGAATCTCATGTACCACGATCTCAATTTAAAAGAAGAGATGGAAGGATTTTTGGCAAATCTAAACGGCAACGAGATAATCGTCTCAAATGAAGTGGGTATGGGAATCATTCCGGTTGAAAAGATGACACGCATGTACATCGAGATACTTGGAAAGCTCAACCAAGAGATAGCAGAAGTTGCCGATGAGGTGTTTTTCATGGTGGCCGGGATTCCTTTGAAAATAAAATGAAGAGCATTGCTGGAGCCATAGGGTTCTTAACGAGGATCCCGATAAAAACAAAGATCGAACCGAATAAAGTCGTTGGTGATTTCCCAATCGTCGGATACATGGCCGGTGGGATGTACGTTCTCTTTTTTTGGATCTTTGGAAGATCTATTCCCGTCATCGTGCTGTCAGTTTTTGTAGTTTACGTGCTTTTCAACGCTTTTCACTTCGATGGATTGCTTGACACGGCAGATGCCTTTATGTCACAGAAAGGCAGAGAAGAAAAGCTGAAAATAATGAAGATGGGAAATTCCGGTCCAATGGCGATCCTCGTTGGTGTGCTTTACATGATTTTACTTGTTTACACGCTAACCAAAGTATCCTTCGTTGGAATCCTTGCAAGTACGGTCTCAAGTCGTTACGCCATGGTGCTGATTGCCTACCTTTCAAAACCTGTAAAAGCGGGACTCGGTGCCTCGATTTTTCCCGTAAAATTAAAAACGTTGATCCGTGCATCTGTTTATCTCGTACCATTTTTATTCTTTCAAAAAATGCTTTTATTTATCGGAATTGGGTTAGTCGCAGCCTTGATCATGAAATTGATCTCGGATCGGATGATAGGGGGCATAACAGGGGATGGCTTTGGAGCGATAGAAGAAATTACCCAAATTGCAATCATGCTTGCGATATGCCTGAGGTGATCCATGAGAGATGCCAACATGATAAGTTTTAAAGACGGCTTTTTGGTTCACGCTTGCGATTCTGCCGGCGGTATAGGAGGATTAAAAAATGATCTTCTGAATGTCTCCGTGAAGGTAACCGCCCGATATACTTTGAGGACTGCCCTAATGGAAATCATATCAATCGGAGCAGTCCCGTTAAGCGTAAGTGTGGAATTCGCAAATGATCCTGAATATGTTCAAGAAGCCATCGATAAAATAAAAAAGATCCTCAAAAGATTTTCTCTTCCCGTTGTCATATCAACGGAAAAGAATTTTAAAACGTCCCAAACTGGCTTGGGCATTTCTGTTGTTGGTTTTGTACAAAAACCCATCATAGGGAATGCTCCAAAAGGATCGGAGATCTTCGTTGCCGGAGATCCTTTTGTAGGCGATGAGGTGTTAAAAAACGAAGATGAGATCTTAAGCCTTGATGATTTCTTAAAGTTGAGAAATAACGAAGACGTCGGCGAAATGATACCCGTAGGCTCCGCCGGAATCTTTGAAGAGGCAAAGCTGCTCGCAAAAAATAGTGATCTCGATTTGAAAATCGATAAAGATGAGATCTGGCTTCACAAAAGTGCCGGCCCGTCTACCTGTGTTGTTTTCTGGGCTTACAAGAAGCCCAAAGTTGATATTGCGATCAAGAAAATAGGATCTCTTGGGTAAGGAGGATCGAAATGTCAAAAACGAGAAAATTAACTTTAATGGCAATTTTCATAGCACTCTCATTCGTCGGTTCTTTGATAAAAATACCAAGTCCATTGGGAGACATAGGCTTTGATTCAACGGCAGGTTTCACGGCAACTCTTTTCCTGGGCTACATTCCAGGAGCGACGGTTACGATGCTTGGATACCTTGTCATAACGGCAAGTGCTGGCTTTCCTTTGGGTATATTGACGATCGGAGTCGCATTGGAGATGTTTTTCATAGCGATAGCCTACAGGTATTTTTACGAAATCAACGGCATTTTAGGCATAACGATTGGAACAATTCTCAATGGAATAATCGCTCCTCTCATAGTCCTACCGGTAGGAGGTCTCGGTTTGTATGTGGGGCTTTTACCATCTCTCACAGTCGCGAGTGTTTTGAATTTGACGATGTCAGCGGTAATTTACGTCGCTTTACGAAGGATGCCCAAATTATCTTCGAATTCGCCGACTTGACATTTTAAAAAGAGTTAAGGTATAATCTTCCAGTAAGAGCGCGTAGCTCAAATGGTAGAGCGCTTCCTTGACGCGGAAGAGGTAGCAGGTTCAATTCCTGCCGCGCTCACCAGACGGCGGCCTTGAAAGGTCGCTTTGTTTTTTGTCATGATCGATCTTGAAGGGAGAGATTGATTTGAAAGTCGGCGTTGTAGATGCGGGGACAAATTCATTCTTGCTTTTGATGGCCGAAAGATCGAATTCCAAAATCAATTACTTTTTAGACACATCGACTATCGTTGGTCTTGGCCATCTTGAAAATGGAAAGATAAAGGCAGAAAACCTACAAAAAGCCCTCGACGTGATCGAAAAATACAAAGCACTCTGTAAATCTTACGGAATTGATAAAATTGCCATCACAGGTACAGAAATTTTCAGAAAAATGGATGAAAGTTATTTCAAAAAACTCTCCGAAGGATTCGATGAAGTTCATCTTCTGACGGGCGAAGAAGAAGCATGGTTTTCATACAGATCCGTCGTTGAAGATGAAAATTTCAGCTTAAAAGACCCTCTTGTCATAGACATAGGTGGCGGCAGTTTTGAGATTGCATACATGAACTCTAAATTCAAATTTGAGAGTATTCCGATGGGGGCAATCGTGTTGACGGATCGTTTTGTGAAGAGATATCCAATTGCACATCAACTCGATGGGATTGAAGATGAATTAAAAGGTTACCTTTCTTTGATCCCTCAAAGACCTGTTGTTTCGATAGGAGGAACGGGAACGACGGTTGCGAGCATCTTAGAGGGGAAACCATTCGATCCCGTTGCCATTCATAAAAAATTCATTGATATCAACAAAATGACGGCATTACTCGAGAAAATGAAAGAAATGAGCTTGGAAGCACTTTCAAAGATCAACGGAATGGAAAAGGGGAGAGAAAGAATAATAGTTGCAGGCCTTTTTTTGCTCGTCGAAATTCTTAAATATTCTCGTGCAGATGGACTTTACATTTCCGTCAGAGGTCATAGATACACAGTGGCAAAGGATATGCTTGGTGAAGCAAGATGATCGTCGTAAGGTTAAATAAAAGGGGAATGGAAAAGATCATCAGACACCATCTTTGGATCTTCTCAGATGAGATCAAAGAAGTAATTTCAGACGAGATATCCGGGATAGCGAATTTATTCTACGAAGACAGATTCGTTGGCAAGGGACTTTACAACGGCAGATCGAAGAATGCCATCAAAATTTTGACTCTTAGGGATGAAGAGATAAACACTGAGTTCTTCGAAAAAAGATTCAAAATTGCAACGGCCAGAAGGAAAAATCTCTCTCAATTCAGGCGTGAGATCAATTCGGAAGGCGATTTGATACCAGGTCTTGTGGCTGACAGATTCGGAAGTACTCTCGTAATTCAGATCAGATCTTTAGCACTTGAAAGCATGAAAGATCGCATAACAGAAGCACTTGTTAGGGTTTATTCGCCGGACTCTATTTACGAAAGAAGTGATTTTGAATCACTTCCGGAAGAAGGCCTATCAAGAAGCAAAGGCTTACTTTACGGTAAAGAACCAATTTCTCAGATCATAGAAGAAAATGATCTTAGATTTTTGGTCAATGTTGTAAAGGGACAGAAGACTGGGTTCTTTTACGATCAAAGAGAATCAAGGCAATTTTCGAGAAAATTGGCATCGGAAGGGAAGGCTCTTGACCTTTTCACCTACACGGGCGGTTTCGCACTTAATCTTGCCAAATGCGGGATGAATGTGGATGCCGTGGACATATCGACGGAAGATCTTGAAATTGGTCGTCAAAATGCCAAGATGAATGGATTGAAGATCAACTTCATCGAAAAGGACGCTTTCGATATCAAAACACTTGGTCTTTACGATCTCATAATTGCCGATCCTCCATCTCTTGTAAAGAGAAAAGAGGAAAGGAATAAAGCTTTAGATTTATTTTCAAAATTAACGGATCAGATAATCGATCACCTGAAAGATAAAGGTTATGCCTGCATCTGTTCATGCGCCTACAACGTAAGTATTGAGATGATTGAAAAAATCGTGCTCAACTCTTCAGCGAAGAAGTCTGTAATCGTAAGACCTATATGCCAGACAGGGTTGCCGATCGATCATCCATATTTGCTTTCAATGCCAGAAACGAATTACCTAAAGTGTTTCTGGTTTGAAACTTTGAAGAGTGATGGACTATAAACTGAGATGTATAATGTAAAAAACGAGGATAAGGATTTCCGATATGGCAAAAATTTTGTTGGTGGAAGATGATAAAACAATGGGAGAGATTCTCTCTTTGTATTTGGGGAAACAACACGAAGTTGTTCTCATCAAGAATGGAATTGAAGCGGCTAAAGTTGTAAAAGAAGGTAATTTTGATCTTTTGCTTCTTGATCTTATGCTCCCGGGATTAACGGGAGAAACCGTTGCTCAAATGGCAAATTTAAAAGGTATTCCGTTCATAATCGTAACGGCAAAAAATTCTGAAGAGGACATACTCAACGGTCTTAAACTCGGGGCAATAGATTACATAACCAAACCATTTTCACCGAGAGTTTTGGTTGCAAAGATAGAAAACTTTTTTGCCAGAGGTACCAGAATATCAAAATTGAATTTACATCTCAACGAAAGAGAACTTATAACGGATAAAAAGAAGCTGTATCTCACACCTACCGAGGCTAAATTGATCAACTTTATGCTTCAGAATCGTGGAAAGATCTGCAAAAGAAAAGAATTACTCAACGTTGCGTGGGAAGGTAAAAGATCCGAAAGAATAGTAGATGCCACCATAAAGAATTTGAGGAAAAAACTTGAAGGCAGTGGAATAAAGATAAAAACGGTGATAGGCCTTGGTTACACGATCGAAGAATCAGAAACTATCGACTAAATTCATTCTATACGTTATAATACCCGTTGCCATAATGGGTATTTTAATGGCTTTAACTGAGCAGAAAATTTTTGAAAATAGATTTGAGAATTTCGCAAAAGTACAGTTCATGGGCAGGAATTTTTACGGCGTTAACCCTTATTTTTTAGAACAAAGGCTGAAAAACATAGATGACGTTAAACGTATTACCATGATAGAGATATTAGTCTCATTCGTTTTTGCCTTTGGCACTTCTTTGGCAATTTCAATCATTTTGGCAGAGATCTTTCAAAGAAAAATCTCTGAATCTCTTAAATCACTTTCAAATGCCATTGAAGCCATCCAGTCAAATGAAAAACCTAATTTTTCGGAAATCACTTTCTCCTCTGAAATATCCGATCTTGCAAAAAAGATAGAAATGCTTTCTGAAAAGTTATCTGAAAGATCTATGGCAAGGAAGGCCATGACATCGAGTGCTTACCATGAGGTTATGACACCGCTCGGCGTTGTCAAAATGGAACTCGAAGCGTTGAAAGATGATGTGATACCTTACGACAAATCACTTGTTGATAAGATGCTGGTAAGTGTGGATCATATCTCTGAAGTACTCAAAGATCTTAAAAACATAGAGGGGGGAGAACTTGCTTATTCCAACGAAAACTTTGACGCAGGAAAAGAAACGGAAGAGATATTTAAATCTTTCATGGCCGTATTTGAATCGAGAAATATAACTTTCAAAACTCAATTTGAGAGTGTTAAAGTAAATGCCGACAGGAAAAGGTTCAAACAGGTGATCTTCAATTTACTTTTCAACGCTGCAAAATACACCCATCCCGGCGGTATGATAAAGGTTAAAACCGGAGAAGATGGAATAGAAATCTCGAATACATTTAAAGGAGAACTTGTGGGAAAATCAGATTACGGGACAGGTTTAAGATTTGTAAGTAACTTCTGTGAGCATCATGAATTTGAATTTTCAATCGAAAAAATCGGTGAAAATGTCATAGCTTCAATCAAATTCAAAGATCAATCGTAACCATTGAACACTTCAATCGAAAAAATGTTATCATTGTAATGGAGTTTGTTCATGGGGTGTGAAAATGGAAAAACCAAGATTCTTCAAAACCATGCCTGACTACAAAGAACTGATCATTTTATCGGAAATAGATGAAAATCCAAAGACGACTCAAAAAGAGATCGCCGTTAAGTGTGGTATAACTCCCCCAATGGTCAACAAATATCTCGCAAATCTTGAATCTAAAGGTGAAATTAAGATTAAAGGAACGACAACTCGAAATACGACTTATCATCTCACAGATGAAGGTAAAAATAAGCTCATGATTTTAAACATATCTTACAGCAGAGAGATTTTAAGAATGTACAAAGACTCAGAAAAGCATTTTGAACCGGTATGGAATTATCTAAACGCGAAGAAATTAAAAAAAATACTGCTTTTCGGTTCAGGAGATATTGGAGAAATGGCTTTAGAGATAATGGAAAGCCATGACATTAAGATTACGGGATTCATAGATGAAAATTCAAAAAGAATCGGCGAAAAAATCCAAAAATTCACGATAAAATCAATCGACGATTTGAAGTTACTTGACTTTGATTCCATCGTGATAACTTCCTATCGTCATGGTATCGAAATGGCAAATAGGATAATTTTGAAAACTGAAAAACCTGTATTCATTTTCTTTCTTGAAAATGGAATTACATATCTTAAAAATGTAGAAAGGGCAAATAAAAGGGAGGGTAACGGATGTTAGAATGGATAATTGGGATTGTCGTGGTTGTCGTTTTGTTGATCATAGCGATTTGGTTGATCGCGGCTTACAACTCTCTTGTAACCCTTAAAAAGAGAGGGCAAAATGCATGGGCTCAGATAGACGTTCAACTCAACAGACGTCACGATTTGATTCCGAATCTCGTGGAATCCGCAAAAGGATACATGAAATATGAACAAGAAACGTTGCAGAAAGTCATAGATGCAAGATCAAAAGCCGTTAACGCCGGAAATGTCAAAGACAAAATAGATGCCGAAAATCAATTAACAGGTGCTCTTGGAAGGTTGCTTGCCGTATTCGAAAGATATCCAGATCTAAAGGCAAATCAGAATGTTCAGATGCTCATGGAGCAGTTAACAGATACAGAAAATAAAATAGCATACTCGCGCCAATTTTACAACGACATAGTTACGAGATACAACACAAAAACGGCTGTCTTCCCTTCAAATATCGTTGCTAATCTCTTTAAATTTGAAGAAATGACTTTGTTTAAAGTTGAAGAAGAAGTTAAAGCCGCACCAAAAGTAGATCTAAACATTTGAGACTTAAAGAAGGAAAGGAGGAATAAAATGTACGTAAAAAACACAAAAGAAATTCTTGACAAGGCCAATGCCGGATATTACGGTGTCGGTGCATTTAACATCAACAATTTAGAATTTTTGGCCGGAATAGTGAGTGCAGCTGTCGCTAAAAAATCTCCTGTTATAATCCAGGTAAGTGAGGGCGCCATGTCTTATGCCGGAAACGGAGATTTCAGGAAGGGCGCAAAAGTTCTTGCGGATATGGTTAGAAGGTATGCCGATAGCATCTCGGTTCCGGTGGCCCTTCATCTTGATCACGGTCATGATCTTGACCATGTGCTAGCCGCCATAAGAGCCGGCTTTACATCTGTCATGATCGACGCATCATCGAAACCTTTTAAGGAAAATCTCGAGATCACGTCTGAAGTTGTCAAAATAGCACATGCTTCCGAAATTTCAGTTGAGGCAGAACTTGGAAAACTCGTGGGTGTTGAAGATAACGTTTCCGTTGCCGAAAGAGATGCAACACTCGTTGATCCGGCTGAAGCAAAGATTTTTGTCGAAAAAACAGGTGTAGATTTTCTTGCACCTGCAATAGGAACAAGCCATGGTGCTTTCAAATTCAAAGGAGAGGCGAAATTGGATTTCGAAAGGCTCAGAAAAGTTAAGGAATTGACGAAGGTTCCTCTTGTACTTCATGGTGCTTCGAGTGTGCTTGAAGCAGATGTGGAGAAAGCCAACACTTATGGAGCAAAAATAGAAGGTGCAAAGGGAGTTCCATTTGATGTTTTGAAAGAAGCCATCAAGTACGGCATAAACAAGATAAACACGGATACAGATCTGAGAATAGCCTTTATAGCAGAACTCAGAAAATCGCTTCACGAAAAACCATCGGATATAGATCCAAGGGATTTCTTTAAACCGGCGATAGAAGCCGTTAAAAATGTGGTTGCCCAAAGAATGGACATACTCGGATCGTCTGACAAAGCTTAATCGGAGGTGTTTGAATTGAAGGTTCTGGTGATCAACGCTGGAAGTTCGTCTTTGAAGTACCAACTTTTTGACATGAAAGATGAAAGTGTTTTATGCAGTGGGATAGTTGAGAGGATAGGTTTGAATGGTTCAAGATTGATACATAAAGCGCGGGGCAATAAATACACAATTGAAAGTGATGTCAAAGATCACAAAATCGCTTTGAGATTTGTGCTTGACATCTTAACAGATGATGAAAAGGGAGTTATAAAAACCATGGACGAGATAAACGCCGTTGGTCATAGAGTCGTTCATGGAGGAGAAACTTTCTCAGGATCGGTGCTTATAGATGAAAATGTCATGAAGGCGCTTGAAGATAACGTAGAACTTGCCCCTCTTCACAACCCACCAAACATAATGGGAATAAAAGCGGCCGAAGAACTACTTCCAAACGTTCCTCAAGTCGGTACCTTCGATACGGCTTTTCACCAGACACTTTCAAAGAAGGCATACCTTTACGCTATACCTCTGAGATATTACACGAAGTACAAGATAAGAAGATACGGTTTTCACGGTACATCCCATTTTTACGTTTCAAGCAGAACGGCTGAAATTTTAAACAGACCCATCGAAGAGATGAAGATAATCACATGTCATATAGGAAACGGCAGTTCTATTGCAGCCGTAAAATATGGGAAAAGTATCGATACATCTATGGGTTTCACACCTCTTGAAGGACTTGTCATGGGAACAAGATCCGGTGATCTTGATCCTGCAATTGTCACATTCTTACAGGAAAAAGAAAATCTTTCATATAAAGAAATAAACAACATTCTTAACAAAGAAAGCGGTGCCTTTGGCCTTTCAAACGGGCTTAGCAGCGATATGAGAGATATAGAAGATGCCGCACTCAAGGATCACAACGATTCCGCAAAAATGGCGCTTGACATATACAATTACAGAATAGCAAAGTATATAGGTGCTTACGCCGCAGCGATGAATGGGGTCGATGCAATAACATTTACGGCCGGCGTTGGAGAAAATTCGGCGTATACAAGGGCTGATGTTTGCTCTTATCTCGAATTTCTCGGATTAAAAATAGATCCAAACAAAAATAGCATCCGTGGAAAAGAGACGGTGATATCCACAGATGATTCTAAGGTAAAAGTGCTTGTTGTACCAACAAATGAGGAACTTGTAATAGCCCGTGATACTCAAAAAATAGTGCAAAACATAAAGAGAGATGAGGAGGAAGTAGTATGATATCGATGAAAGGAAAAAGCATAATAAGCATCGACGATTTGAGCATCGAAGAATTAAATCAGTTAATCGATACGTCAATAAGACTTAAAGACGAACTTTACTGTGGCGAAAGAAAAGATGTGTTGGCCGGAAAAACACTTGGCATGATCTTTGAAAAACCTTCTTTGAGGACAAGAGTTGCATTTGAAACTGCGATGACACAGCTTGGCGGTCATGCGATATATTTAGGACCGGATGATATAAAACTTGGAAAAAGAGAAACAACGGAAGACATAGCAAGAGTACTTTCGAGTATGGTAGATGTCATAATGGCAAGAGTTTTCGCACATAAAACTGTGGAAGATCTTGCAAAATATTCGAGAGTGCCTGTTATAAACGGACTTTCCGATTTCGAACATCCAACGCAAATTATAGGTGATATGGTAACTGTAAAAGAAAAATTCGGATATTTCAGAGGGTTAAAATTTTCTTTCATCGGCGATGGCAACAACGTTGCAAATTCCATAGCATTTGCCAGTGCAAAATTGGGAATGCATGTCATCATCGCTTCACCTAAAGGGTATGAACTTCAAAAGAAAGTTTTTGAAAGAGCTCTTGAAATAGCGAAATTGACGCAGGCTAAAGTGGAGGTCACAAATGATCCGGCCTACGCCGCTAAAGATGCGGATATCATATACACAGATGTATGGGCCTCAATGGGACAAGAAAGTGAAACAGAGACGAGAAAGAAGATATTTGCGCCGTATCAGGTCAATGCAAAGATCATGAGCCTTGCCAAACCAACGGCGATTTTCATGCACTGCTTGCCGGCGCACTATGGTGAAGAAGTTACAGAAGATGTTGGGCATGGCGCTCAAAGTGTGATTTTCGAAGAAGCCGAAAATAGACTTCATTCGATAAAAGCGATGATAGTCCATACAACGAGATAATTTGAACACTGTTGATTTAAGATAACATGAGGTAAAACGACATAATAGTAGAAAAGTGCCATTAAAAAGTATTTTTTGCCTCTAATTACTCTTGATTACCTATAATCGCCATAAATTAGGTATATGTTAAAATGAAATTTGGTTTATAATTATCGCAAGCCTAAAAAGGAGGCGATACCATGCAGGAAAAGAAAGAAAAGAAACAGGAAAAGAAGTCAGATAAGAAAGAAAAGAAAGAAAAGAAATAAGCAAAAAAGTTTGGGAAATAAAATCCCTTCTCAAAAAGAGAAGGGATTTTTTGCTTAATCTTTCTTTGTGTTTTCCGCAAATTTCATATGTGAAAGGAATGATGATAAAATTTAGGAAACGAGGGCAAGAATCCTCCCCATTTCAATGGAGAGTAGTTCACTAGTTAAAAGAAGTAAATGAAGATTGAAAAGATAGGAGATCATAAGATGGCAAATATCCTATATTCTGTTCTCATGATAATTCTAATGACTTTTTCTGTCCGTGCAAGTAACAACATGCTTACCACCACTATTCCTTTACTTGTAAAGTACAACTTGAGTTTCAACGAAATACTTATAGGCTTGATATCGGCAGTTTTTTCGTTATCTACCTTTTTGATGAGTGGTTTCATAAATGCAAGTCTGAAATCGAAAGAAAGAAGAATACTTTTCATATTTTCGTCAATAGTTTATGCCGCACTTTTTCCGTTCTTTTCTGTGGTCAACTACGTGAGTGTATGGATACTTTCAATAGCCACAGGCTTTGTGCTTGGCGCTTTGATGCCAAATATCATAACTTCTTCAAGTCTTTATCCCGAAAAAAAGGTAAGGGAAAGGATCGTTTCCATATACACTTTAACTCTGAGTCTTTCACTTATAATAGGACCGGCAATTGAATCCATAATCTTGACCAGATTCACTCTGAGACAATCCTTTATCTTTTTCGCCGTCTTCGGATTTTTAGCGGCGATAACTTCGTTCTTCATAAAATTTCCCGAAAAGGAAAATGAAAAGATCTCTTCAGGTACACACACATCGATCTTCAAGAATGCCGGATTTCGCGCATCTGTGATAAACAACCTCATATACAACGTTCCTTTTGCGATGATAACGGTCTTCGGTGGCATCTACGCAAAAGAATCGTTCCATGCAAGTTATTCTATCATCACCGTTCTTTTTGCCCTGTTCTTCTCCACGTCATTTTTGAGTAGACTCATTTTCACCATAAAGCCTCCTGATAATCTTGCCTTTCAGATGGTTATGTCGGCAATTTTAACGGCAATAGGGCTTTCAGTTCTTGTGCTATCAAATAACATCATCGTTTATTCGATTGCTTTTCTTGTTCTCGGAATTCCACATGGACTGACATATCCTTTATCACTGGTTGCACTTACAAGAGCCTTTCCACCCGAAAAAAGGAACATGGCCAACAGTTACTTTTTCTCAGTTTTAACGGCAATAGGGACATTTATACCGATCATCTTCGGAGTTGTGATAAATTTCATAGGAATAAGATTCACGTTCGCGATAATAATTCCATTCGTTCTGATCTTTTTGATCTTTTTAAGAAAAGAATCTTCAAAGATGAAAGAAGATATTCCATGAGCGATGAAAACAGTGAAATATATACTAAACTTTTTAAAATCAGCATATAAATTCAAATTTGACGGAGAGCAAATTGCCTTGCAGGTGGCCTCCGCAGCGTAGCGAGGACCAGACACCGAAAGGCAATTGCTGAAGTCAAATGATCTCGTTTTTTAAAGTTGGTTCAGTATAAAGGCCCTTTTGTACTTTTAAGCATTTGTAGGTATAAGATCTACGGCATCGACCTTTTCAACCGCATCGAATCTGCATACTTCATAACAACTTCCACATT
>DYLQ01000051.1 GCA_020722015.1 Thermotoga sp.
TTGCCTGCTCTTCTACATATTTCCATAGATTGTGTTCAACTTCAAAAACCCACAAAATAAATGACCGACTTTGGCTTGTTATTCCAGGATTCATCGAAGTCAACCGATTTGTCATCCCCGAGTTCATCGGGGATCGCATTGACTTCATTTTTTAAGCTAATTGGTATATCATGGAAATGCATGCAAATCTTTGAAATAACGGGGTGTAATTATGGTAGATATGAAGATAGAAGATGGGAATCTGATCATTGATGTTGAAGGCATTGACAAGTTTTTTTCTCTGAAAAGCAAGCTGACGATCCCACTCGAGCACGTATCTGGGGCAAGAGCCGATCCCGAAATCGCGAAATCATGGTTAGATGGCATCAAAGAAATGGGATCGGATATTCCTGGTATAATAAAGGCCGGTACTTTCTACGAAAATCATGGTCAGATCTTTTGGGATGTGCATCATCCGGAAAATGCCGTAGTCATTGAATTAAAAGATGAAAGATATCGCGAACTTATAGTTGAGGTTAAAGATCCTCAATCAAGTGTCAATGAAATTTTGAATGCGATAGGTTAGAAGAGTCAAAATTCATTTTTCCGCTTTTTTCCAAAAAGTGGTAAAATTTGTTGTGAACTATCAAATTAAGACGTAAAGATTGGAAATAGGTGATCATGAAATTGGATGATATCTTGCTTTATTCGATAATTTTTATTCTTCTTTTAGTTTCAATAATTGTGCTTTCTGTCGTGATTTCTAACTCTTTTAGAAAATCGAGATCTCTTAGAAAACTCAGAGATTGGTTTGACAAAATACCTGGCAACGGCAATGGCAGTGAGTTTGAAGACTTCCTCGAGGTTTTTTTCTCAAAAAGTGGATGGAAAGTTGAAAGGCCGACTAATACAACCAACACAGCGGATTTTGGCGTGGATCTTGTGCTTGACGGTAAAATAGCCGTGCAGGCCAAAAATTACACCAAAGATATCTCAAATGATGCCGTTCAAGAGGTATTTTCCGGAAATGAATACTGGAAAAAAAGAGGATTTCCCCGTTTAAAATACGCAGTTGTGATCTCAACCTCTTCATTCACAAAGGCAGCGATAAAACAAGCAGAGGCAACTGGGGTAATTTTAAAAGATGGGGATGACATAAAAGCGGCTTTGAACAGAGGGTTATCAAAAAGTTGGATTTTCAAAAAAAAGGAGGATTTATGAGGGCATTTGCAATTTTCCTGGTGATCGTGGGTTTGTTTTTGTTTTTATCTATAATAGGCCTTTTCAGCATCAACTTTCGCTTCGTTGTCGAGGTAGTGTTCGCGATCTTCTTTGCCATAGAGGGAATAAGGGAAATTGTAAAAAGAAATCTTATAGGTATAGGAGGGTTGATCTTTTCTGTTTTTCTCTTTGCAAGTATTTTTGAACTCTTTGGCTATAGATTTTCTCTTAATCAGACATTTGTGGCACTTGTTGCTTCTTACCTGATAGGGATAGGAATACACATACTGTTGAGGAATGCTATAACTCCTCGTTTTTGGGAGAAATGGTGAATAGGAGGTGTTCAACGTGAGACGGTATTTGTTAGTTCTATTCGTTTTTCTGATCGTTGCAGCGAGTTTTACCGTTGCCTTTTCTGCTTACGCTTCTCTCTCAGATGGTAAAACCGCAGCCGATTTCGGTGCAAAAACGGTACTTATAATTCATTACCACAGGTATGATGGAAATTACACGGGATGGAATTTGTGGGTATGGCCGTATAAACCTGAAAGTTTACCCGGAGCAGCGTATCAATTCACAGGCAGTGACAGTTACGGGCCTTATGCCATAATAAAATTCGATCATAAATACACGCAGCTTGGATTTATAGTAAGACTTAACGATTGGCAAGCAAAAGATGTTTCGGAAGACAGGCATGTTGTGATACCTTCATCTGGCGTGGCCGAAATCTGGGTTTTGGAGGGACAATATGATTGGTACACAAATTCAGAGGAGATTGATTTGACACCAAAAGCCATGGGCGTATTTTTGAATGCTCTAAACAAAATCGATCTTTACCTTACAAATCCAATAGATACAAAAGACTGGAAAGGCAACATATCTTTCACAGTTGGCAACGAAGATTGGCCAATTTCTGATGTCGAACCGGCCATAGCGGGATCGATATCAAAGACATCTTACATCGAGATCACTTTGAAAAAGCCACTTTCAACCTACGATGTTGCAAAACCTATGGTTGTTAAAATAAAAGGGTTTCAACCTGCCACAGTTTACGCGTATAAGGCTCTTAACGATCCCAAATTTTATTATCCAGGTCAATTAGGCCCCATTTACACGTCATCCGAGACAACCTTCAAAGTTTGGTCTCCGGTCTCTGAATGGGCAAAACTCTTGCTTTACAAAACTGCCGGTGCAACGGAGCCTTACGCCACTTACGATATGTCAAAAGATCCAGAAGGTGTCTGGAGTACGAAAGTTAAAGGTAACCTCAATGGGGTTTATTATCTCTACGAATTTTATTCTTACGGCCAAGAAAGGTTAACGCCGGATATAAATTGTTACGCGGCCGATATGTACAACAGAAAGTCCATGGTTGTAGACTTGAACGATACAAATCCTTCTGGTTGGTCAAAGGATATCTCTCCAGCTCTTGCCCATAGAGTCGATGCCATCATATACGAATTGGACGTCAGAGACTTTTCTGTCGATCCCAATTCGGGCATTCCGTCAGCATACCGTGGAAAGTACCTTGCTTTTACGGCAACCGGAACGAATTACGATGGGATTCCAACTGGTATAGATCATCTTAAACAACTCGGAATCACAGATGTGCAGATAATGCCAATACAAGACTTTTGGAATGAACCATTCGATCAATACAATTGGGGATATATAACTTATCTGTTTAACGTACCTGAGGCTCAATACTCAACTGATCCACAGAATCCGGCAAGTACGATAAAACAAGTCAAAGAGATGATACAATCTCTCCATGAAAATGGCATCGGGGCGATAATGGACGTCGTTTACAATCACACATCCGGAGTCGGAAAAGATTCTCCATTCGACCAAACCGTGCCTTACTATTATTACAGAATAAACGAAAAAGGTGCATATCTAAATCAATCCGGAGTGGGGAACACGTTTGCAACTGAAAATACGATGGCAAGACAGTACATACTCGAATCTTTGAAATATTGGGTCAAAGAATACCATGTCAACGGATTCAGATTTGATCTGCTTGGCCTGTTTGACAAACAAACCGTAAAGGACATAGTCGATCAACTTCACGCCATCGATCCTAAAATCCTTCTCTACGGAGAACCTTGGGGTGGTTGGGGAGTTACACCCCTTTTTGGAAAGGGAGACCAAAAGGGCATGAAAATAGCCGTTTTCAACGACGATCTTAGAGATGCGATAATCGGAAGCGTCTTTGACATCGCGGCAAAAGGTTTTATAGAAGGCGCAAACAAGGACATCCTTGTCGAGCGAGGCGTTGTTGGAGAGACAAATTACTCACAACTTATATCCGGCTTCACGCAAGAGCCAGGAGAGACGATAAATTACGTTACATGCCATGACAATTACACCCTTTGGGATAAGATAAGCGGGGCTGCGACCAATTGGACCGTTGAACAGAAAACGTCCGCTGACAAACTTGCAAATGGCATAATACTCACATCTGAAGGTATACCTTTTATCGCGGGCGGAGCTGAATTTGCCCGCACAAAGGGAGGAAACGGAAACAGTTATAACGCTGGCGATGCCGTAAATGAATTTGACTGGTCAAGACTCGAAACCTTCAAATCCCTTGACGAATATTACCAAGGTCTGATAGAACTGAGAAAAGCACATCCTGCTTTCAGAATGTACACGGCCGATCAGATAAAATCTTCAATAACATTTTTCCCAATTCAGTACAAACAGGTAACACAATACCTTAGAATGCCTTTGGCATTCGTTGCTTATGAAATACATGGCAGTCCAAATGGCGATAAATGGAAGAACATAATCGTGATCTACAACGGAGAAAACGCACAGGTTAAATTCACCCTTCCGACAGGCGAATGGGATCTTGTAGTTGATCAAAATCACGCCGGTGTTGACACGATAAAAGTGCTTTCCGGAGAAATAGAGATCCCACCGATTTCAATGTACATTTTGCACCAATGATGAAGATAATAATAAGTTTTAAAGAATTTTTTGCAAACACGACACATAGATATGTTATACTTCTAATAGTTAACGTCACCGTCTGAGTGCTTCCTCCTCACCACCGCCCAGAAAAACGGGCGGTTTTTTTATGCACGTACAAGTTCATCGTCAATAGCGTTCATTTTCTGCTGCTTTGTGCGAATTTGCAGTATTTCTCGTTATAAGATTTCCCTGCGCATGGATACCACGGTAAATGTCATAACATGAACCAAAGTGCTAATTACATCAAATCGTATAGTCAGATGCATCAAATAGTGGTACATCACATCGGCTTCGAATGCAAGATTCTTGGCCATTCGCGTCTCGAATACCTTTGGGTTATTATGATATTCATCTAACTCATAATCTGATAGATGAAAGGTTATGCTTATCGGCTCTGTGTTGATTCCATAGTTTGCATGAAATTCGCCATTAGATATTACAGTTTCAAATGGGGGGTATCTAAAATGAAGAGGATATTTTCGTTTTCTGCGATTTTTGTACTGCTTGTCCTTCTGCTTTCAAGTTGTTTTTTGTTTCAATCGTACAATCTTACAGGTACATAGTTAACGACATTAGTAATTACGGCTTCTGGTTATAGTACTTCTGATACTTTTACCATAACTCAAAATGGAAATGCAATAACAGTTGTTGATAGTAGTGGTTTGATTACCCTAACGGGAACTGTTAATGGCAACAACGTCCAATTTTCATACTCTTCCTCCGGAGTTGCCCTTTCTTTTACCGGGACTATAAGCGACTCAACTCACATGAGCGGTACTTGGACGGAAATCTACTCCGGCGTATCAATAAATGGGACATGGTCTGCTACAAAACAATGAATTACCGATGATGATGTCTTCTTCATCCAAAAGCTCGTTTAACTTTAAGAATCTTAGACTACGTTATCCGTGTCACCTTATGATCCGCGATAGAATCTACGATTAGTGGTACGAAGAGAAATATTTTTCATAATCCTACAAAGAGAGGGAATCTTTCCCTCTCTTTTAATATACCAAATCTTTTTTAAAATCAGCATGTAAATTCAAATTTGGCAGGTAGCAAATGGCAGGTGGCTATGATTGCAATAGCGAGAAAGGTGGCGGAATTGGTATATGTGCTTTGGAGGGACGGAGTTGCATTTGATCCAATGATGCCTTGATTGAAAAGACGAAATTCCTAAAAACATACTCTTGATTTACTAGAGTATTCCCGATCTAATCGGGAATCCCATCCGATATAAGTCGAGAAATTCCTAAAAGGTAGGATAGGTACGTATAGTAATAAGTCTCTATTCTTCCTTACCATATAAGTTTTCATTCCTAAAAGGTAGGATAGGTACAAAAGGGTATTATGTCGAGGATTATTGGTTAGGAGCGTTTTCATTCCTAAAAGGTAGGATAGGTACCCAGTGGATCAATATGGAAACCAATTATTGGCAAGTTTTCATTCCTAAAAGGTAGGATAGGTACAATCCACCCCCATTAAACTACCACTGAGAAGTAACGGGTTTTCATTCCTAAAAGGTAGGAT
>DYLQ01000020.1 GCA_020722015.1 Thermotoga sp.
AAGGCACCCATGTCAGATTTCAAAATAACCAGTGCGTACGATTTTCTGAAATAAGGCCGCTAAAAGCGGCCTTTTTCAACGCCGTCACGTACTTCTCAAAGTAAATGGACATATTTTGTGTTAAAATATCAACGGAGGCTTAAATGGACACAGAAAAGCTGAAGGACGCTTTGGAATACTTTGAAAGCAGAATTGAAAACTGCAATCTCTGCGCAAGAAACTGCATGGTTAACAGAAAAGAAAGCATTGGTGTGTGCGAGCAGGGTGTAAATGCGAAGATCACAAATGCCGTTTTGCACTTCGGTGAAGAGCCGCCTCTTGTCGGAACAGGTGGAGCCGGAGCGGTCTTTTTTTCTGGTTGCGGAATGCGTTGCGTGTATTGTCAAAACTTTGGCTTCAGTCAAATGATGGTAGGACGAGAAATCGATGATGAATCTCTTGCGAATATCTTCATGAAACTTCAAAATTCAGGCGCTAAAACTCTTGATCTCGTAACTCCGGAGCCTCATCTCAGATCCATCGTCCACGCGCTTATAATTGCCTCTGAAAGTGGTTTTAACCTTCCAATCGTTTTTAACACGTCGAGTTACGTCAACGTTGAAACTTTGGCCCATCTTGATGGCATAGTCGATGTCTATCTTGCCGATATTCGCTACACAGACGATGCCGTGGGGAAAAAATATTCTTTAGTCCCTGACTACTGGACCGTTGCGCAAAGATCCTTGAAAGAGATGTACAGGCAGGTTGGTTCATTTAAAGCAGATAGGATGAGAGGTTTGATAGTAAGACATTTAATACTGCCAAATGGGATTGCCGGAACTCAAAAGGCGATGAGATTTGTTGCCGAAGAACTATCCACATCCGTTCCGGTTTCTTTGATGTCCCAGTATTTTCCAGTTTACAAGGCTTTAAAGATGAAAGAAATTTCGAGAAAGATCGATGATGATGAATACGTCGAAGCACTTGATGTGCTCGAGAAATACAATTTAGAAGGTTGGTATCAACCGTTGTACGAAAAGATAAAAGGTGTTTATGCAAAATCCATTGAGAGGTGATGATATCGTGTTTTCATATTTTAATTCCGTTGATCTCAGATTTGGCGAAAATGCCATTTCAAGCGTCAATTTCACGTTGTATGGGAAAAAGGCTTTCATAGTAACTGGGAAAAGTGGATCTTCGAAGAAAAATAGCGCTATGAAAGACCTTTTGAATCTTTTCGATTCGCAGGGCATATCTTACGAGTTTTTCAGCGAGGTTGAAGAAAATCCATCTTTTGACACTGTTGATAAAGGAGCTGAGTTGTTCAGAACCAAACGTTGCGAATTCGTGGTCGGAATAGGCGGAGGAAGTCCCATGGATGTGGCTAAAGCCATTGCCGCATCTGCGAAAATGGAGAAAAAAGTTGCCGATCTTTACCGGATAAAAGATACGATATCCTGCTATCCCGTGATAGAAATAACGACGACATCCGGAACGGGTAGCGAAGTTACGCAGTATTCCGTTTTAACTTCTCCGGATGACAAGAAGCTTGGGCTGAGAACGAACAAACTCTTTCCAAAAGTTGCCATCGTGGATCCGAGGTATACACTCACAATGCCGGTGGATGTTACAATCTCGACGGGGCTTGATGCGTTGTCACAACTTGTCGAGAGCATAATCTCTAAAACGAGCACACCTCTGACCGATGCAATTGCCGTCAAAGGCATAGAGTTGATAAAATCGTCTTTGCCTGAGGTAGTCAAGCATGCTTCGAGCCTCGAACACAGATCGAATGTCGCTATGGCCGCGACCTTTTCAGGCCTTACCATATCTCAAACGGGAACGACGATAGTGCACGCCCTTGGATATCCGATAACGTCCCATCTTGGCATACGCCATGGTCTTGCAAATGCTTTAACCTTATCTCGCATTGTCAAAAATGCCCAAAGGTTTGATCCGGAAAGGGTAAAGATAGCGACAGCGCCTTTTGGCGGAGTCAATGGCCTTTCCGAGTTTGTGGATTCGATTTATCCAAGGCCGAAATTAAAGTTAAGTGAAAAAGATGCAGAAACTTTCGCGGGAGAAATCGATCTTAAATCAGGCCAGGTGTTAAATACACCGGGAAATTACGATTTTGGATTTGTGAAAGAAATTTACATGTCACTTTAAATTTGAAATGATTAAGAGGGTTCGAAATTGAGCAGATACGATATTTTAAAAGAAGCAGCAAGACGAAAGGCAAATGGTGCACTCGTCAGAGATTACGTTATGGGTATAGGTTTGTGCGCCGTAACTTTGAATGACGGAAGGACTGGGGTCTCCTACACGGATAGAAAATCAATCCCATGGGGATGTTCGCTCTACGACGAACTTCCAAAAGTGAACGTTAGCGTTGAAGAATTCATAAATTTCTTTGATTCATCGGATGTGCTTTTGAACGCGTTGGGCATGGCTGCCATAAAC
The DNA here is from genome assembly GCA_020722015.1 of Thermotoga sp. GTDB lineage: Bacteria > Thermotogota > Thermotogae > Mesoaciditogales > Mesoaciditogaceae > Athalassotoga. The sequence goes on from DYLQ01000020.1 coordinate 2,443, forward strand.
GCATGTGTTAACGACGGGAATTACGAAAACGGAGATGTGATGGAAGCCGTGAATTTGGATAAAAATGACGTTATGGGTATGATTGGATATTTCGATCCCATGGTAAGCAACATAAAGCGGCAGATAAAGATGCTTTACATCTTTGAAAAAGAAAGGATGCTCACAACATGGCCCCAAAAAGCACTCTCGCCGGAAGAAATGCCAAACGTCCTTCCGCAATGCAGCGTGCTTTTGATCTCCGCAACGACTGTCATGAACAAAAGTTTTGACGATATCTTGAAATACGCAAACACCGACAGGATAATACTCTTAGGGCCATCTGCTCCCATGCTACCTGAGGCATTTCCGGAAGTGAAGGTTTTCGGAGGCACAACCGTGGTCTCTGAAGCTTTAAAAACGATAGCGCACGGAGGCGGAACAAGGAATCTTTACAGAGAGCATTTGGGAAAAAAGGTCATATTGATCAACTGAGCATGCCCTTTATTATGAATTCGGTCGCTTCATCTTCTGTCATGCCCTTTGCCATCATGGTATCGAGCTGCTTTGAATTTATACGGCCAATGGAAGCTTCGTGAGTCAATTCCGAAAGATCGTTTGTGACTTTCAAAACCGGCAAAGTCGCGACATCGATATCCGTGCCTTTCGTTATCTCGGTGCACTCTATGTGCCCCTTAGAATAAGCTGCATTTCCGAAAGCTTCGTTGATTATTCGCGCGCGCGTTTTTTCGGTGGCGACTATTCTGCTTTTTGCTATGCCATGTGATCCTTTGCCGTTAAGGCCAAGGCTTTCTTTTATGGATATATCGTCATCGGCGCGACCTCGCACCTTACTTTCGAGATCGGCAACAGCTCCGTCCTTTAAATCCACATCCATCTTCACGACGAGTTTCCCGACACGCGTTCTTGTCAATTCGAAAGAGTTCTTGTACTTTCCGTTTTCCTCAACGATTGCATGAGTATCGGATAAAAGTGTAACTCCGCCATTTTCCGAATGAAAATGTGCATCAGCGTAAGTCATCGTGGCATTCTTTCCAATTCTGACTATGGCAGTCATTTTGTGTGTGAGCTTTGTTGACCATGGAAAAGAACAATGAGATACGAAGCTGACAGTCGCACCATCTTCGATTATGAATTCGAAATTAACCCTTTGCTCACCTTCCTTGCCAAGAAAGCCAGTGCAAAGGTGGATCGGCATCGGAATCTTTTTGCCCTTTAAAATCCTTATCTTTGCCCATACGCCCAATTCCTGTTTTCCGGCTTCTATTTCAACACCGTCTACGTTGTTTAATCCTATCACCTTATCGCCGCTTATGATTATAGAGGCCACACGCTTATCCAGTAAATTAGACGTGTCCCCGCCGCTTTTTTCATAAGCCTCGGCAAGCTTTTCAAATTCTTTTGAATAATCAGGTGTTATTCTCATACAACATCATGTTCCCTTATAAGTTGAATATCGTTTGGATGATCGCAAACATCGCACATCGATTTGTAATATTCGGATATATCCGCAGGAGTTCCCTCTTTCAAGACGATACCCGAGCATATAAGGTATGAATAATCACAATCTATGGCAATTTCTTCCCTGTGAGTTATGGTTATCACGGTGATGTTTCTTTCCCTGAGGTGATTTATAAAAGTGTTTATCGTATCAATCGACATCATGTCTATGCCGGAATCCGGCTCATCTAAAATAACGTATTTTGGATCGAGCATGTAAACGGAAGCAAGTTCTATCCTTTTTCTTTCTCCTCCACTTAGAGAAGCATCGACATAGCGTTTTGCGTAATCTTCGTTCAACCCGACGACTTTAAGCGCTTTTTTTACATCATCCGAACTTTTTTTGTTCTTTCCTCCGAGCGTCAGATAATCGTAAACCTTTATCCCTTCAAACCTCACGTTTTCTTGAAACGCTATCGTTATGCCAAGCTTTGCCCTTTGACTTACGCCCAAATCCGTTATATCGTCGCCATCTAAATAAATTCTGCCAGATTGCGGTTTGTATCCTTCGACTCCCATTATGACGTTGGCAATCGTTGACTTTCCCGTTCCGTTATTTCCAAGGATCGTGTAGCGCTTTCCCACCTCAAACTTCATGTTCAATTTTCTAAGAATGGTCTTTTCACCAAGTTCAAGATAAACATCTTTTAATTCAAGCATTTTTTCTCACCTTCACATGAACATTCCGCCGTCAACGCCAATTATCTGGCCGGTAACGTACGATGCTTCATCCGATGCCAAAAATAATATCACATTTGCTATTTCAACCGGTTCTGCAAACCTTCCGAGTGCTGTTTTGGATTTTATATCATCTATCTTTTCTTTTGAGAGATTTGCAGTTAAAGGCGTTCTGACGTATCCTGGAGCTATAGAATTGACACGGATGCCATACTTTGCGAACTCCTTTGCCCAAACCTTTGCGAGCACATTAACGCCGGCTTTAGACGAAGAATAAGCGCTTTGTCCCACACTCCCATAAACGCCGACAATCGAGGATACGTTCACGACACTGCCGAAATTTTGCTTTACCATGTATTTCATAACAGCTTGCGTTACATTATAAGTACCTTTGAGATTCACGTTTATCGTGAAATCGAAATCATTCTCATTGTTTTCGAGCAGAGGCTTATCTCTAACGGCACCGGCGTTGTTAACGAGCACATCGATATGGCCGAGATCTTTTGCTATTTCATCGACAACTTCTCCGACTTTTTTTGTATCTGTAACGTCCATGACGTAAGTCTTGAATTTAACACCCAAAGTGTGCTTTGCCTCTTCAAGTTTTTCTGCATTCACATCGCATGCGGCAACAACGGCACCTGCCTCTATGAATTTTTTCGCAGTTGCAAATCCTATGCCCGATGCTGCCCCCGTTATAAGCGCAACTTTATCTTTGAAATTCAATTTACTCACCTCTTGTTAATCTGTACAAATTATATCATCTTTTGAACTCACAATCAACACGCGGCAAATAAAAAAGCGATTCCGGTTCTTCGACCGGAATGATATTGCCATATTGGGCAGATAAATTCTTAACGAGTATGAACCTCATCTTTCGAATTTTTCTTTGGCTTTGCACGTCTATCCATGTTGTATTTAGTTATGAGTTTGCTTAAATATCTGTACGATATTCCAAGTTGATTTGCTGTCATTTTTTTATCCCATTTGAAATTTCTCAAAACACGGCTTACATACTCCGCCTCAAATTTCGAAATAATTTTTTCTTTAAAATCCAAAAGAGGCACGATTGTTTTGTTTTTTACAGCGTAGTCCACTATTTCGTTTATGGGATTGTCTATGAACTTATGTTCGCTGACGCTTGAAAAGTACACGTTTTTTTGTGCATCGATTGTATTTACCTGCAAATTAAGAACGTTAGTCGTTGCATACCTTTTTATTATATTTTGAAGTTCTCTTATGTTTCCCGGATAATTGTATGAGATCAATTTGGATCGCACTTCTTCCGGAAGATCGGCAAATTTGATTTCGTAATCAAGTTGTTTGAAGAAAAAATCTACCAAAAGCTGAATATCTTCCTTTCTGTTTCTTAAAGGAAGCAATTCGATCACTTCTTCCGAAAGTCTAAAAAGCAAGTCTTTTCTTAAAAAATTACTTTCTCTGTTTGTTGCAGATATGAATTTGATGTCAATCTCTTTTGGGCCGGATCCGCCGACGACGTAATATTTCCCGTCCTCTATAACGTTCAAAAGTTTCGTCTGAATCTCAACGGAAAGCTCTCCGATTTCGTCGAGAAAAAAATGGCCTTTGTCAGCCTGTCCTATAAGGCCTTCTCTTGCGGCATCCGCTCCCGTGTATGCGCCTTTCATGTGCCCGAACAACTCGCTTTCAAGAAGAGATTCGGGAAGCGTTGTCAGATTAAGAGAAATCATCTTACCTGTTCTCATACTCGCCTTGTGAATCGCATTGGCAAGCAAATTTTTGCCCGTCCCAGTCTCTCCGAGTATCAAAACATGCGGATCTGAGAAGATCATGTCAAATACAGTTCTTTTTATATCTTTGATGTGGGAACTTTCCCCGACAATCAGATTAAGCGCTTCTTTTACCTTCTGACTGAAATCGATACAAACTTTTTCTCCGCTTTCGTTGGTCGGTTTGTATAAATTCAACGTGCCGTAAGAAATGTTTTGATGAATTTTAGAATCGTCTGTGATAACGACAATCTTTGTCGAGAAAGTTTTCTTCACGTTTCTGATAAAATTATTTACCTTTGTCTTGTCAACGTTGCCATCGCTCGAAGAGTTGATAAACAAAATTCTTCTCTGGTTGTCTATGTAATTGTCGATTTTGCTCATGTCCTTGCATTCTACTATATGATCGGTTTTGTTGTTCTTTTTCACAAGATCTAATGAAGCAAATCCAACAAAGAGCAATTCCATCTTCTCACCCCGATGAGCTTTCAAGTCTGATGTTTTATTATAACATATTTTCTGAAATGTTAACTTCGTTTCAAGGGTTTTTTGTGATAAGAAGATGGAAGATGAATTTTTATTTTAAAATTTGAATTTCGAAATTTTCCGCTTTTCTGCCAATGCCTTCAAATTATTTACAAAGTTGTTGAAGATATTTGAAAACTTATCTTCGTTCCATTTAAAATTTTCAAGTAACCCGTCAACGTATTTTTCGCTGAACCATGCTTTTACTTCTTCCTTTAATCCATCAAAAGAGGTTGATTTACTTTTATTAATGATTTCAAAGATGATATTCGATATGAAACTCGATATGAATATATCCTGAAAATCCCCTTCCGAATGATCCTTGAAGATGTAATAGTCGATTATTTCCATTAGTTCCCTCACGTTTCCTGGATAACTGTATCTCGAAAGTCTGTCTTGCATTTCGGCGGGGAGTTCCTCAAAGTGAAAATCGTAACCGAGACTTTTTACGAAATGATCCGTCAGGACGGATATATCCGATTTTATGTCTCTCAAAGGCGGTATCTTGAGCACAATTTCGTCAAGGCACGTAAAGCCATAATCTTTTTGGGTATCCTTTGTCAAAGATATGACTCTCACATTCCGATTCCTTTTGCTGAAAAAGTCACATATTATCTTCTTGTTTTCTTCTGAAATCAAACCTAAATCTTCTATAACGAGATGTCCTCCATCCAAATCGGATAAAGTCGTTTTCAAATCGTACTCATCGCGAAACAAAATGAAAGGCCCCCCGGATCTCAAACCGGCGTCATGGACAACCTCTGCAAGCAAATGTTTTCCGCTTCCGCTTTCTCCGGTTATTAAAAAGTTCCGATCCGAAAAACACGCGTTGAATATCTTCGACTTTAACCCCATTATCTCTCTGCTTTCTCCGACGAATTTCTGCATCGAAGATCTTACCGAACTGACAAAATTTGAGACTATTTCACTGGATTTGAGGCCTTGACTGTCTATAAATGCCACTTCTCTCTCAAATTCTTTGAAATAACTTTTATCGTCTCTCACAACAACAACGTGTGTGCTTTCATCCTTTGCCGCTTGGAAGATATAGCTAACCTGCGTCTTGTCGATAGAACTGTCAGATGCCCCGTTTATGCAAAGTACTTTCTCTTCATCGGCTCTTTTCAACTGAGAAAGGGTGCTTATCTTGTGAATTTCGCTTGATCTCATCTTGAGTTCTGTTGAATCTTTGAAATTAAAACCTAAAAAATAAGCATTCATGGGCACCTCCCTTTGATAGAATTGTCTTTTCTCTTACATTTTGATCTTAGCAAGTTTCATGCCACAACAATTTTTTCAAAAAAGTCCGCATAATCTGAGATGTTTGAGATCTTTCGAGAACTGGCACAACATGGATGGAACTATCGATCCTGCGATGTCTTGCGAGTTCCTAAATTTCGGTCGGGTACTTTTTTAAAACATTTCGTATGCTTTCTGAATTCTTACATGGCTTTGCCTTTTAAAAAAGGGAATTTTCGTCATCCCAAAACTTTGGCACGGATGTTGCTCAAGTAGTTGACGAAGTTATCATTTCGAGGAGGTGGGTAGAGAAAAGATATAACGAAAGAAATTAAAGTCTGACTTCATATCATTTCGGATCTAAACTTGAATTTAAAGTAAGTAAAAATTTCTTAAAGGAGTTGAAAAGTGTGAAAAAAGTTTTGATTCTCAGTGTAATTGCGATGTTGGCATTAGGCGTTATGGCGTTGGCGGGTACTTATACTGCTCCAAACACTCCTGGCAGTGTATCGGTGGGTGCAACTTGCGCACAGAACAGTTTGGTCGTCACATCGGTGATAGGGATTGAGCAGGGTTATGTGGCAACGGCAACTTCTTACGATGCGTCTTACTGCGGAGCAACCGGAAATCCTCTGACAGGCTTTTACACGTCTGAGGGCGGTAATGTGCTTCTTGCCAAACTTTCCGTTGAATCGAATATGGCTACCATATCGGTTGCCGTTAGTTATGCTTATACTGGTAATATTAATTCTTCTAATTTTACCACCAGTTACAGCAACAATTACAACGACTCTACCGACATATTAACTCTTACAGGTGGTTCAAATGGTACTCCTTACACCGGCACACTCTACGTTTATGGTCCATCAGAGATCCAAGCATGGCTATTAGCCGGCAAATACGAGCTGTCGACGACATTTACGATAACTCCTAAAATCAATTTCTAATAAGAATCTTTCTTTGAGATAAGGCTAATCTGCCTTATCTCCTCACAAAATGGGGCGTTGGGTATTGTTGAATTTTTTGTGAGAGAAAAAATTATGAGAAAATTCACATTCGTGATGATAATTGCAATTTTTGCGTTTGGAACTTTAGCTTTGGCCGATGTAAGAACAACAGAAGGGTGTTCGAATTCCACTCTAAGTGTTTCATCGGCAATAGAGGTTACTCCTCATATTGATACGCAAATAACCGTGTTCAGCACATCCCTTTACGGTGCTGCATTTGATCCTATAGTGTCTGCTATGCACATAAACACTGATTTTTTGGTAACGCTGGCAACGCTTAACGTCAAGTTTAATTTTCAAAATATCCTTGTTTATGTAAACGTCAACAAATCAAATGTCATAAGTTTTATGGGAGATTCAGATATAGAAATCAACGGTAAGACTTACAGCCATACTTACGACATTAACAACGTTTATTTCGTGATTAATGAGACTTTAAACAAAACAACCTACGGGTATTATACTTTAACCATCAACGTTGAAGCCCTTAATTCTCAGGTAGAGCAATGGGCACTTGGATCTCAATACGCAATTCCTGTCGAATTCACCGTTTTATACGAAAATTTGGGTAATTTAATGGCAAATTACGGTAACATATAAGACAGCGTTTTTTAACAGATGAATTTGAAATATAAATAAAAAATGAGAGGAGATAAAAGTGAATTTTAAAAAGATCATTTTGAGTTTATTCATGGTTTTAATCGCACTTATTCCCGCCAGTGCTTTTGCGCTTGGCGGCCTTTACGTGACACCCTTGATAGAAAATCTTCATGGTGCTCCAGGTAGTCAGATTACTTTTACAACATCGATTACAAACCAGTCGAATGTTCAATTGACCGCTGTTATAGCCTTCAGAGATTTTTACATCGATTCAAATGGAAATTACAGTATGACGACCTTTGCATCGTACACGCACTCATGCGCGCCATGGATAACGACGCCATCAACGGCACCGATCATTAGCGCAGGTCAAACCATCCAGGTGCCTTTTACCATAACAATACCGTCAAATGTGTCTGGCGAATATTTTGCCACGATACTCATAAACAACACAGCTCCGAATCAGACTGGCAACATAATAGTCGGAGTTAATACAGCCATCATAGTAACGGTAAAGATTGATAATATGCCCATGACATATCAGGCGCAATTCAAAGATGTTAAACTCTACAATACGTCGTCGAATGACCTTCCCGCAAACTTTCCGAGTTCATTTAAAAGTAATGGCATTCCTTACGCACTTGAGATGGATTACACGAATACCGGAAATTCTGTCATAGGCCTTGACGGCCAACTCAGAATAGTTTCGGATACGCTTCATCAGATCATCGATGCAACGAGCCTTGCAAGGCAGAGTACGCTTGCCTTTCCGGGTATAACAAGAACTATATGGATCCCAATCAATAGACTTGTTCCAAACGGAGATTACAGAGTTTTGCTTTCCGCGAATTTTGGAAACGGAATCATGACAAGCCAGAGTTTAAGCATGAAGGTTACGGGAGAAAAAGTAAGCCCATTTCCGTTTTTAAGTGTGGATAGAAGTATCATAAACATACCTTTTCAAGTTCCGAATGCCTTCCTTAACGTGAATTTCAACGTACAAAGTCTCGATTACAGGATTTCGAATGTGAAGTTTGAAATTGTCGGCATGACACAATCTTACCAAGGATCTGTCGTTGAAGCACCTTTGAATGAAAGTTTATTTGGCAATTTAAAGGCCTATCCGAATCCTCTGGTCATATATCCTTATTCAAGCAGAAATGTCGTTATAGCCGGCAAAGGTCCTGCGACGACACCGGCAAGTGGTGAATATTACGCACTTTTGAAATTAGACGAGTCGGTTTCGGGAGGACAAGCAACAACCGTTGAGATACCAATCGTGCTTTCCGTCGGAAAATTGACAAAATCCATAGCGTTAAGCGATTTCACCGTTACACCCGACGGATCGAACGTTAACATAGCTTTGGATGTTCAAAACACGGGAAATTCAATGACCTATTATGCGGGAGAGATCTTCATAACAGATGCCCAAGCCCATGCCATTAACAGTCAGCCTGCAATACTTAGCATCGGAGTTTTGTATTCGGGGGCAAAGGTTCACAGAACTATGACTTTGCCTTTCAAAGTGGAAAAAGGATATACCGTCAGGATTGTCATGTATTATTTCAGCGATCAGACCTTTAAGAACACGGCAACCGTTTCAATTCAGCAGAAGATCAATTGACGGGAGGAGAGGATGAAGAAGTCTTTAGTGCTTTCTTTTATAATCTTTATAGGTGTGTCGGTAATTTTTGCGCAAAACGTTACGATATCTTTCTTTCAGGAGCCTCTTACACAGGCGCTAAACGATCTCGCAACTCAAGAGGGTGTAACCATACTCACAGACTCAACGATAGGAGGTATCATAACGCTTAACCTTAACAATGTAAGCATGTCAGAGGCGCTTAATCTCATGCTTATGTCCGGAGGATATGCATGGAAAGAGATCCAGCCGGGTGTTTATTTCGTTGGAACTCCAAATCCGGCAACGAACAGTTTCCTTTATCTTGCACAGATGACACCATACCAGTTGAAATACATAACTTCAAAAACGCTTTTCAGTTATCTACCGGCAATCATGCAACCTTACGTCTTCTCATCGACAACTTCTCCATACCTTGTGATGATAGGCGCGCCTGACAGCACGAAATCCGCCATCATTTCTTTGATAAAATCGGTCGATGTTGCTCCGAAAGACCTTGTCGTGCAGGTTAACGTACTTGAAATGGATGAATCAGTTCTTAACAATTGGAACATGAGCTTGCAGTATTCACAGCCGGCAAATTCTTCGAACAGCACAACCTTTAACGTACTCAACGGTGCCATAAACGCCGCCTTCATAATAAACAACCTTTCAATACTTTCCAACATAAATGCGCTTGCGTCCAACGGACAAATAAAGACACTGGCAGATCCAAAATTGAGAATTCAAAGTGGACAGACGGGAACCGTCAACTCGGTTACCACTACAACGTACCTTTACACAACATCATCCGGCTTGCAGACTATGAGTGTACCGATAGGCATTAACCTGTCAATAACACCGACGATAACGGCATCTGGTGTTATGCTTGTCAATTTGACGGAAACTCTCAACAACGCACCCCAACAGCAAACATCTTCAGGCATACCCAATACGATGACCAACACGCTGACGACTTCTTTCACAACTCAGGTTGGCAATACCGTGGCAGTCGGAGGGGTTAACTTTGAAACTTACCAGACTCAAAATTCTAAAGTGCCTCTGCTTGGAGATATACCTTTGATTGGATTTCTTTTTACACAGCAAAATATGGTGAAGGTTGAAAAAGAGATCGTGGTGGTCATAACAGTCGAAAAGGCAGGCAACTAAAATGAAAAAGATCATTCTGATTTCGCTTGTGCTTTTGATCGTTGTTGCCATTTGGGCTTATGCGTCTGATATGACATCCTCTTTCGTTTTCAGTCAGGAAAGCCTTCAGAGTGCATTTCAGGATATTTCTATGGCTTTTAATACTCCGATAATCGTCGATCAGACCGTTTCCGGAAACATAACCATGAATCTTAATAATGTAACTTTGAGTCAGGCCATCTCGACGATATGTAAAAGTTATGGTTTGTTTTACTTTGATTACAACGGAGTTTATTTCGTTGGTACGAATGTATCCGCACTCTCCATGAAAGTAGTGGGTTATTCACAGCATGTCATACAACTTAAGTATTTAAGCGCTTCGGATGCCATGTCATTTTTGCAGCCTTACGCGAATTACATAACTTATTCCGCATCTTACCCATATCTTTTCTTCTTCGGACCTCAGAACGTTTACGACAAGGTGCTTTCCGTTGTTAAATCAGTCGATGTGCCGAGATCGAACATTTACGTCGTTTATAACATATACAGCATGTCCAAAAGCGCTTATCAGATATGGCAAAATGCCTTTTATTCAAGCCATCTTACGGCAGGACAGTTTAAAAGCACGAATTTCGAGTTTATAAATCAATTTTACAGTTCGATGAAATTTGCCGGAGATGGATTTGCCGTTGCCGGTGTCGGTAAAACCGTTAATTTCAAAGCAAATTATCTGCCGGCTTTTGCCATGAATATGAGCGTTAAAGTCAACTCTGTAAGTGCAACTCAGTCAAATCTGACTTTCAACATATCGACACAGGGAACAAGTGCGAGTACCATGCAAGGCACTTCCGCTTACATAATTCAGGCAAATTCAACGGTCACAGTGGGGAATAATCAAATGGCTGTTGCCTCTTTGACAGATGGGAATTCTAATTTCATAGTTACAGTTTCAACCGTAAAAAGTGCTCCAAAAACTTCTGTTTTCACCTTGATGAATTCTGAGGAAAATAAGGAAAGAACTTACAATCTTGTCGTCGATTACAACAATCAGAATAACGCTTTTAGAGCGCTTGGGAATTACGGCGTTTTTGCGCTTGGAGTCAATTTTACTCAAAACGCTGATTTTGGAATCTATGCGGGAATATCCAGCAAGATCGCAGTTGGCCTTCAGGGATATATTTTAATCGGTGGGCCGATCTTTTCAAATTTGTCTGACATAAACAATTACATGGGTGAATTTGCGCTCGTTCAGTATCCGAATTTCAAATCGAATATACTTTCTTCGGGCATAATGACTTTGAGTGCATCTTTGACATCTATAAGCAATTTCCATTTTAAATACAACGGAAATCTTGAATACAGAATCGATTATTTGGCAATAGGGGAAGAGATGTCTTACGAGTACACGCAGTTGACCGGAAATCAAAATTTCAACCTTTATGGATCGATTGGCTTTATTTACGATCAGGGAGTCTTACGCGTGCTTTACTCTCCGATCTCTGGCAGTTTCAAGTTTGAAATGAATTGGGGTAGTTGAATTTGAGAAAAATATACATACTTTTGATTTTGTTAAGTCTTGTAACGGTTTTGTCCTTTGCCGACAGCGGATGGCTTAACGCTCAAAGCGAGATCCAAAAAAGTTTTAACGCCAATTCGCCTGCAACAAATGTTTTGCAGAATCAATTGCTTGGCTCTACAAATACAAACAGCGGCTTCTTGAATCTTAACGGATCAAATGTAAATGCTTTAGGCAGTGGATTTATAGTAGGAACAGAAAGTACTTCTGTGATTATCTCACAATGCGGGACAACTACGCTTCTAATAAAAAACGATTTCCCTTATCAGGTACAAAAATATTGGGTTGAAAAGATTTCTAACTGGCCCCCTGGAATGAGATTCTCGGCTTCGTATTATAGTAGTAAATTCTTGAATCTTTCCGTATACATTCCTCCAAACCTCAGTCCAGGCACGTACAGTGGATCGATCGCTGTGTATGAGATATTATATTATATATGGTGGGGCTACATATGGGAAGTCACATTTGAAGAATTGGTAAATTTAGAGATCTCTTACACAGCTCAAAGTTATGTTGCAACGGCAACATCTTACAACGCAACATTTTGCGGAGCAACTGGAAATGTGCTGACAAATTCTTATAAGCCTTCGTCTAACGGAGTTTTACTTGCGGAACTTGTAGTACAATCAAATTCTTCGACGATAACGATTAATGTCTCAACTGCCGTTAACGGCGGTAGTCTTACACCCGGAATAAACCCTTCTGGTCTTCCTGACGGTATGGTGCTTAATTACAGCAACTCTTACAATGCCAGCACGCATGTATTAACACTGCAGCCACAGGCTTCAGGAGCTTCATATCCGTATTTAGGCACTTTGGATATCATCGCTTCTAACAGCATAGCACAGTGGGTGATTCCAGGCCAAACAGTTATTGAATTTCAATTTACAATAGTACCAAAATACAATTGACGGTATATTAACTTTTAAAACAAGCCCAGGTATTGGGCTTGTTTTTTCATTTTATCCTTAAAGGCGATTCCGGTTCTTCGACCGGAATGACAGAAAGAGTGATCATGCCTCATGTCGTAACTCCTCACTTTCCGTCATCCTGAACTTGATTCAGGATCGCATTTTTTTATAAAGTGCCAAAAAATATATAATATCATCGGAGGTGGTATCCATGAAAAAGATCGGTTTTCTGCTTTTTGTGATGGCAATAATTCCTGTTGCTTTGATATTAAGTGGATGTATAGCAGGCGGCTCGAATTTTTTGCCCGTCATTTATAATCTTCCTTCAAACTGGTCATACGTTAATTCGATAACGGTGGGAAATAACACAGTGCTTTTGGGCGGTGTTTTGAATAACTCTTCGGGGGCAATCGGCGAGTACAGCCTGACGACGGGCTTTTTCTCAGATCTTTCAGGACAAATGCAATCACTTCATTTTCAAAAAGTCTCTTCGGTTACCTTTGCGAATAACACGTTTTACGTTGCGGGATACGGTAGCAACGAAGCGATCTTTGCGTCTTTGAATCCTTTAACGAATGCTTTTACACCTTTAAGTTCATATATCCCTTTCAACGCCGGAAACTTTTTGAGCTTTAATTCCATTTCCACAGATGGAACTTCAATTTTAATAGGCGGATCTGGTTCTAACACACCTCTTTTGATTTACAATCCTTCAGATCCTTACACTTTCACACCTTTGAACGCACCTTATAATTTTGTTGTGAATAGCGTGTCAAGAGGCGGAAACGGCTATCTTGTTGATGGAAATATCGGAAATTATTATCCAGCAGCGGTGTATTTGCAAAATGGCACATTCGAAGATTTGAGAACTTATTTGCCGTTGTCCACGGGTGTTCTGGGAGCGTCCGGATATAACGGGCAGCAATTTTTGATCTGGTCGAAGAACAATTCAACTTTCACATGGCCAAACGGCTATTATCAGATGCTGAGTTTTAATCCTTTGACTTCGAGCTTTAACGCCATAAGTTCAACGTCATTTGCAACCGATCTGTCGATTCCGAATAACGGAATATCCGGTTCAAACGGGTGGTTTGTCGTAGGAGGAACTCTTTCTTACCAGCCTTATCTTGTGAAATACAACCTGACCGGAAACCCAATCGATCTATCCTCTTATCTTCCCAACAACACATCGAACATTTCGAGTGTCTTTACGGATGGAAACAACATTTACATCGCCGGGAATTACACAAACGGAACTGCTTTCTTTGAGATCGTTAAGGGACAATTGTAAATGTATACTAAATCTTTTTCGGAATCGAAATATAATTAAATTTGACGGAGAGCAAATTGCCTTGCAGCTGATCTGTGCAGCGAAGCGAGGACCAGACACCGAAAGGCAATTGCTGAAGTCAAATGACTTCGTTTTTTAAAGTTGGTTTAGTATAGCGAACCAACCTTTCGATGATGACATTAAAGAAAATTCATGGTAAAATTTATATTGATACCACATTTCGAATGAGGAGGAATTTGCCATGATAAAGAAATTAAGGATAATGACTCCGGGACCTACACCTGTACCGGTTGATGTGCTTCTTGAAGGTGCGCGTGAAACCATTTACCACAGAAATCCAGAATTTTTGAAGATGTTGGAAACGGCATCAAGCGATCTGAAGAGTGTCTTCAGAACAAACGGTCATGTGTTTATCATTGCATCATCAGGGACGGGTTCTATGGAAGCGGCAGTGGCGAACACGGTAAATCCGGGCGATAAGGTCATAGCAGTTGTCGGCGGAAAGTTCGGCGAACGCTGGGCAGATTTGTGCAAAGTTTACAATGCCGACATGATTGAACTCGATGTCGAATGGGGAGATTATCTGAGACCTGAGCAGATCAAAAAATTGTTGGATGAAAATCCGGATGTCAAAGTCGTCTTCACAACTTTGAGTGAAACATCCACAGGCGTTGTTAACGATATAAAATCAATTGCCGAGATCGTGAAAAAGACAAATGCCCTGCTTGTTGTAGATGCCGTTAGCGGAATTCTTGCCGAACCTCTTGAAATGGATCTTTGGGGCGTTGATATGGTCGTTGCCGGTTCTCAAAAAGCATTTATGATGCCTCCAGGCCTTGCATTTGTTGCCGTGTCTGGTGAAAAAGCATGGAAAAGGATAGAAGAGGTTAAATCTCCGAGGTATTATTTCGATCTCAGAGCGTACAAGAAATCTTACACAGACACTCCTTACACGGGTGCCGTGAATTTGGTTTATCAATTGAACAAAGGTCTTGAGATGATAAAAACCGAAGGTATCGAAAATGTTTGGACAAGGCATGCGATTTTCGGGAATGCCGTAAGGAAAGGTGTAAAAGCACTCGGATTAGAATTATTTGCCAAGCGTCCGGGAAATGTGGTTACGGCCGTGAAGGTACCGGAAGGAGTAGACGGCTCTAAATTTTTAAAGTTCTGCCGCGAAGAGTACGGTATGGTCTTTTCCGCAGGGCAATCTCAGCTTAAGGGAAAGATCTTCAGGGTTTCGAATCTTGGCTATGTTGATAAATTAGATATAATTTCTGCCATATCCACGATAGAGATGGCAATGAACAAATTTGGCAAAAAAGTGCCCATGGGAGTCGGCGTGAAAGCCGCGGAAGAGGTACTTTTAGGAGATGAGAAGTCATGAAATTCAAGGTTTTGGTAAACGATCCTTTGGCACCGGATGCGATAAAGATTCTAAAAGGTGCAAGTTTGGATGTTGAAGAGAGAGACTATTCCAAAGAAGAGCTGCCGAAACATATCGGAGAATACGACGGGATAATAGTCAGAAGCGCAACGAAGGTAACGAAAGAGGTCATAGATGCCGGTAAGAAATTGCGGGTCATAGGAAGAGCGGGAGTCGGCCTGGACAACATAGATCTCAACGCCGCCAAATCGCACAATTTGACCGTTTTAAGCACTCCTACGGCGAATTCCATAAGCGTCGCGGAACTTGTTTTTGGATTTATGATTTCCGTATCAAGACATCTTGTAACCGGAACGGTCACTTTGAGGGAAGGAAAATGGGAAAAGAAAGCCCTTGATGGAGTTGAACTTTACGGGAAAACCCTTGGGATAGTCGGTTTTGGCAACATAGGAGCCGAAGTTTCCAAAAGGGCTTTTGCCTTCGGAATGAAAGTGATAACTTACGATGTGATCCAGAACAAGCGCGGACTTGATGTCGAGTTCGTGCCTCTCAACGATCTTCTTAAAAAATCGGATTACATGACAGTTCATCTTCCGCTTTTGGATTCAACAAAGCATATCATATCCGACGAACAATTTTCGATGATGAAAAAATCCGCGATATTTGTTCACGCCGCGCGCGGCGGTATTGTCGATGACAAAGCGCTTTTGAATGCGCTTAAAACCGGTAAAATTGCCGGTGCAGCTCTGGATGTCTTCGAGACTGAACCTTTAGACGATATCGGTCGTGAAATCGTGTCTTTGCCGAATGTAGTCGCAACGCCGCACTTGGGTGCGTCAACGATAGAGGCTCAAGAAAGAGTTGGACGTGAGATAGCGGAAAAGGTTGTAGACTTCTTCAAGGGAGTGAAATAAGATGGCAGCGCCAAAAGATGTTCTGAAGAAAGCCCAAAGTTATGAGAAAGAAGTTACCCAATTTTTAAGGGATATCGTTGCGATTCCGAGTTATTCCGGCAAAGAAAAAGCGGTCGTCGATAGAATTGCCGTCGAGATGAAAAAAGTCGGTTTTGATGAAGTTAAAACAGACGGCCTTGGAAATATCTTCGGAAGGATCGGAAACGGCAAAACAAAGATCGTCATGGACGCACATATCGATGTCGTGGGAGTCGGAGATCCGACTCAGTGGAAGCACGATCCGTTCAAGGGCAAACTCGAAAACGGTATAGTTTACGGAAGAGGTGCCGGCGATCAAAAAGCCGGAATGGCTTCGATGGTCTATGCCGGGAAGATCATAAAGGATCTTCATTTGGAAGGAGATTACACGCTTTACGTCGTCGGATCCGTTATGGAGGAAGAATGCGACGGCATGTGTTGGCAGTACATAGTCAAAGAGGATAAGTTCATCCCCGATTACGTTGTCATAACTGAGCCTACAAATCTTAACATTTACAGAGGACACAGAGGAAGAATTGAAGTTGAGATCCGCACGAAAGGGAAATCCGCACATGCCGCCATGCCCGAGCGCGGAGACAACGCGATCTACAAGATGGCAAGGATAATTTTGGGAATAGAGAAGTTAAACGAAAAGCTCAAAGTCGATCCTTTTTTAGGAAAAGGTACGGCCGTTGTTTCACAGATATTTTTCAAATCTCCTTCTGAAAATGCCGTTGCGGACGAATGCACGATCCACATAGACAGAAGGCTTACGATAGGCGAGACCAAAGAAAGTGCGATAGAGGAGTTCAAAAAGGTTATAAAAGAGGCCGGAGTCGAAGCTGAGATAATGGAGCTTACGTACAACGGAAAGGCTTACACGGGGAAAGAATATTCGTCGGAAAAATACTTCAGAACTTGGGTTATGGATGAAAAGTCAGACATAGTTCAGGCAGCGGTTGAAACTTACAAAGATGTGTTTGGTTCGGATCCCAAAGTGGATAAATGGGTTTTTTCGACTAACGGAGTTGCGACGGCGGGCCTTTTCAAAATACCGACAGTCGGATTCGGCCCCGCAAACGAGATATACGCTCACGGAATAGACGATCAGGCACCGGTGGATCACCTTGTTAAAGCGGCTGCCTTTTACGCATATTTTCCACAAATAATTCTTAAGAAGGGATGATAAAATGAGTACGCTTTTGAGAGGAAAACATTTCATAACAACCCAAGATTTCACAAAGGAAGAGATCGATCTGATGCTCGATACGTCTTTCGATCTCAAAAGGATGTTCGCACGCGATGAGTTAACTCCGTGGTTGCTTTACAAGACGGTCTTCATGATCTTCTACGAGGAATCGACGAGAACGCGCAATTCAATAGAGGCCGGTATAACCCAATTAGGCGGTCACGCGCATTATCTTGTTCCCGAAATGATGCAGGCGCACCATGGTGAAACGCCGGCAGATACGGCTAAAGTTTTGAGCAGATTCGGTCACGCCATAGCCGTAAGAAATTGCGTTTTCGGAGAGGGAAACAAATTTTTGAGAGACCTTGCCGAAAATTCAAGAGTGCCCGTTTTGAGCCTTCAGGACGATGTATATCATCCCATGCAGGTTTTGGCGGATATAATGACGATACAGGAAAGATTCGGAAAGAACTTGAAAGATTTGAAGGTTGGAATAAGCTGGGCTTACGCAGAAAGCCATCTCAAGCCGCTTTCCGTACCTCAGTCTCAGATACTGCTTTTCACAAGGTACGGGATGGATGTGACTTTGGCATATCCCGAAGGCTTCGATCTCATGCCTGATATCGTCAAACAAGCACATGAAAATGCCGATGCAGGCAGAGGCAAGTTAACGATAACGCATAACATGGATGATGCTTTTAAAGATGCGGATGTGGTGATTCCCAAATCATGGGGAGGATTCTACACGATCCCAAATCCTATGGAGGCTGCAAAGTACAAAGACAAGATATGGGCTGAAGCCGCAAAGCACAAGGACTGGATATGCGATGAGAAACGAATGAGCCTTACGAACAAACATTCCGTTTACATGCACGCATTGCCTGCGGACAGGGGAAGAGAAGTCGTTGATTCCGTCATAGACGGACCGCATTCGATAGTGTGGGATGAGGCGGAAAACAGAATTCACACCGCCAAGGCCGTCATGGCTTTGACAATGGGAGGAAGACCTTGAACGATTTGGGCATCATCGGCGGAAAGATCTTCGATGGTTTCAGATCTTATTCGGCAAATATATACATCAGAGGCGGTCGTATAACGGCGATCACCTCTGATGATCTGGAAGCAAAAGAAAAGTACATGGCATCTGGTATGTACGTGATGCCCGGTCTTATAGATCCTCACGTGCATTTTGCACTCTCTTTGGGAAAATACAGATCTGCGGATGATTTCGAATCCGGATCCGTAAGCGCTGCCTTCGGAGGAATTACAACTTACATAGATTTTTTGGATCTCGTTACTCACGAAGATGAAATAGAGGAGAAGTTTTCAAAGAGGCTTGAAGAGGCAAAGAATTCTCACATCGATTATTCGTTTCACATGACGATAGCCCATCCGGATATAGATCCGGTCGTACTTGCAAAACGTACGCTTTCTTTAGGTATAAACAGCATAAAGACCTTCACGACTTACAGCACGTCAGATCGCATGACGGATAACGGATACATTTTGGATTTACTCAAAATCACGAGAAAATACGGCATAATCGAAACATTTCATGCCGAAGATGATGCTATTATACTTCACAGATCTAAAATGAAAGATAAAAATCTTCCGCAAGATTTACCGTTTTTGCATCCCAGTGAAGCTGAAATGTCTGCCGTCATGAGCATAGCTGTGCTTGCAAAACAAACGGATGGACAGGCATACATAGTGCATAACTCAAGTGGTCTTTCCGTTAAGATGATAAAGGCATTCAACGTTTCTCGAAATGTAAGACTTGAAACGTGTCCTCAATACCTCTTTTTAAACGATTCTCTCTACGAAAAGGACGACGCTTACCTTTACACGTTGGTACCACCGTTGAGATCTAAGTACGAATGGGTTTACCTTTTTGAAGAATTTGAAAACGGAACGATCTCGACCGTTGGAACAGATCATTGCCCGTTTAAAAAAAGCGAGAAGTTCGAAAACAAATTCGATTACGATTCCATGCCAAATGGTATCGGAGGGGTTGAGACTTCCTTTGTTTTGCTTTACAGTATAGATCCTTCAGAGGAAAGAATAAACAAACTTGTAAGACTTCAAAGTGTCAACGTGGCAGAAACCTTTGGCCTTAAAAGTAAAGGTAAAATGGTCATAGGTGCAGATGCCGATATTGCGATTTTCGATCCGAATGTTAAATGGACTGTCGGAATATCAAAACTTCATACGAATGCAGATTACACGCCTTACGAAGGAAGGAATGTGAGAGGGAAGTTTGCTTCCGTGATATCGGGTGGGAACTTTGTCGTAAAAGACGGCGAATTCGTCGGAAAAAGTCTTAGAGGCAAATTCGTAAAAAGGAGGAAGGTCTTTTGGCATACACAATAGGCAATGCGATGATCTACACGGGAGACGATTTCATAGAGAAAGGATACGTCTCTTTTGAAGATCGTGTTATTTCTGTGGGTAGAATGGATGAGATTAAATCGAAGATCGATCTCGATGCTCACGGGATGCTTGTGATGTCTGCATGGGCCAACGCTCATACGCATGTCTATTCCGCTCTTGCGCGCGGGATGAATATCTCATTCAATCCTATGTCTTTTACGCAGATCTTAGAACAACTCTGGTGGAAGCTTGACAGGAAGTTAGGCGCCGCCGAGATAGAATCAAGTGCTTACGTTGCAGCCGCAGAGTTCATACATTCAGGAGTTGCCACCATCTTCGATCATCACTCGAGTCAGAATTTCATAAAAGGATCACTTTCCATTCTGAAAAAAGTGATCGTGGATACGGCAGGATTGAGAGGAGTATTTTGCCATGAAACAAGCGACAGAGATGGCACTCAGATCGAATCGATAGAAGAGAACGTGAATTTTTTCAACGCAAACAAGAATTCAAATATGGCTTCAGGAGTTATGGGCCTTCACGCTTCATTCACGCTGAGTGATACGACTTTAAAAGAAGTTTCAACCGCTTGCGATAATCGTATCCCCATCCACATTCACGTTGCGGAAGGAATCGAAGATGAACTTTATTCCATAAACGATCATGGAATGAGAATCATTCCAAGATTGAAAAGTTACGGTCTTATCATTCCAAATTCGATATACGCACATTGTGTTCATATAGACAGATCGGAGGCAGCTTTGATATCCGAAGGAAAGGGGTATATAGCCAACGCAACGCAGTCTAACATGAATAACGGTGTCGGTTTGGCAGATCTTGAGATGTTCAAATCAAATAACGTGAAGGTCGTTATGGGAAATGATGGGTTCGGTTTTTCGCCGGCATTCGATCTCAGGGCAACGATGCTTGGGCAAAAAAATCTTCATGGATCTCCGACGGCATTTTCAACTTCAGATCTCAGATCGATAATTGAAAATACATTTGAACTTGCATCGAACCATTTGAAAGCAAAAATCGGAAAGATAAAGGTTGGGTATGCGGCCGATATCATGATGATTGAGTATGATCCCCCCACTCCGATAGATAAAACGAATTTCTGGGATCATCTTTTTTTCGGAATAACCGAATCGCGCGTCAACTCTCTTTACGTTGGCGGAAAGCCTTTGATGATAAACAACGAGATAAAAGTTTTCGATGAAAAAGAGATAAGAGAAAATGCCCGTAGAATCGCACAAAAACTCTGGAAATCACTTTAAAGTCGATTTATATGAGGAGGATTGAACATGGATCTTTCTACCGAAATTGCCGGAATGCGTTTTGCAAATCCATTACTTCCCGCTGCAGGTCCTTTAACCGGTGATGATAAAAAGATGAAGTACATCGCCTCTTTGGGAGTCGGTGGGATGGTCACCAAAACGATATCGACTGAAGCGGCCAAAGTTCCGAGGCCATGCATCGTTGCGACGAAAGATTACGTCGTCAACGCCGAATTGTGGTCAGAATACGGTCCCGACAAATGGATGGAAGAATTTTTGCCGGGTATTCAATCTTTGAAGATGCCAAAGATCATAAGCATAGGTTACTCTAAATCCCAAATCGAATGGCTCGTGCCACGATTGAAAGATTTCGGAGATGCTTTCGAGATATCCACGCATTATTCCGGAAAAGACATTCAACCCATAATCGAAATCGCAAGAGCCGCAATTGAATTGTCGCAAAAACCCGTTTTCATGAAGGTCAGCCCTCACATGCCGGATCCGGTGGAGTTCGCAGGGCAAATGAAAGAAGTCGGAGTTGCCGGCATAGTAGCCGTGAATTCATTCGGTCCTGTCTATTACGTCGATCCAAAGTTCGGTCACCCGACACTCGGATCGGAAAACAGATATGGATGGATTTCAGGGCCGATAATAAAGCCCATCGCACTTTCGATAGTGTTGAGAATAAAGCAGAATGTCGATATTCCGGTGATAGGCGTCGGAGGAGTTAGAACTGCCGACGATCTCATCGACTTTTTGGAAGTTGGCGCATCGGCCGTCGGAATGCTTTCTTCCGCTTTAATATACGGTAAAGAACAGTACAGGAGAATTGCAAGTGGACTTGAAACGGCGTTGAAAAAGAGAGGATATTCTTCTGTAAAGGATTCAATAGGAAGTAAAATCGAGAAGAAGTCTGCCGAATTCACGGTAAGAAACCCAAAGATAGATGCCGATAAATGCACACTTTGCAAGATGTGCGAGTATGTCTGTCCGTACTTCGCGATAACCGTAACGGATCACGTTGAAGTTGACACAAACGCCTGTTTCGGATGCGGGCTTTGCCAGACAAGATGCCCCGTCGATGCGATAAGTGGGGTACTGAATTAGCATGTAAACCACATCAGGATACTCGCTTTCTGCGAAGTGATTTGACTTTATCGTATGGGATTCCCGATTAGATCGGGAATGGTCGCATTGGCCTTACCGTGCGGGATTCCCGATCAGGTCGGGAACGGATCGCATTTGGCAAAAGCGCATACTTAACGGTGCGGTGAACCAAAAAGATCTCGCCACAACCTGCATTGGCAACGGGCATGTGGGGTATGTGTTATAATTATTCAGCAAATAACGCGGACAATTTCACAGAAGGGAGCATTAATCTTGAAAAACCTATCTGCTGAGCAGATAAGAATTGAATTTCTTGAATTTTTCAGATCGAAAGGTCACGAAATTCTTCCGAGTATTTCTCTTATACCCGACGATCCGCAACTGCTTTTCACCGTTGCCGGTATGGTACCATTTAAAAAGATTTTCTGGGGTCTCGAAGATTCTAAATATCCAAGAGTTGTGACCGTTCAAAAATGCATAAGAACAAACGACATAGAAAATGTGGGAAGAACCCCGAGGCATCACACGTTCTTCGAGATGCTCGGCAATTTTTCTTTCGGAGATTATTTCAAACGAGAAGCGATTGGGTACGCTTGGGAATTTTTGATCTCCAGACTTGAAATTCCCGAAGACAGACTTTGGGTATCGATATACAAAGATGACAATGAAGCTTTTGACATATGGACAAAAATCATCGGATTAGATCCAAAAAAGATAGTCAGAATGGGTAAAGAAGATAATTTTTGGGGGCCGGTCGGACCAAGTGGACCTTGTGGCCCTGACTCTGAGATATTTTACGATTTGAAGATCCCTGTCAAGGAATGTCCGGATCCAAATAAGTGCACTCCGGAGTGTAATTGCAACAGATTTTTGGAGATATGGAACCTTGT
Source organism: Thermotoga sp. (assembly GCA_020722015.1). Lineage (GTDB taxonomy): Bacteria > Thermotogota > Thermotogae > Mesoaciditogales > Mesoaciditogaceae > Athalassotoga. Next base: position 25,440 of record DYLQ01000020.1, read on the forward strand.
CTTCACGGGCCTTTATCAGGATGAAAACGGAAATATTGGGGAATTGAAGAGAAAGAACATAGATACAGGTATGGGTCTTGAAAGGATCACATCGGTGCTTCAGGGGGTAAGGAGTAATTTTGAAACGGATCTTTTCATGCCTTTGATACGCAAGTCAGAAGAAGAGTTCTCGATTAAATATGGCGATGACGATCGTGCAAATATAGCCATGAGAATAATAGCAGATCATGCAAGAGCCGCGACTTTTTTGATAGCCGATGGCGTGTCTCCTTCAAACACAGAACGTGGATATGTCCTCAGAAGATTGATAAGAAGGGCTGTAAGGTACGGAAAATCAATAGGCGCAAATGATACTTTCCTTTACAGGTATGTGCCTGTTGTGGAAAATATAATGGGCAAAAGATATCCAGAAATCGGGATGAGAAGAGATTTCATCATGGAAACAATGAAATTCGAAGAAGAAAGATTTTTGAAAACTCTCGATCAAGGATTAGCACTTGTTGAAAAAATACTTTCTAATTTTTCAAAGATATCCGGAGAAGATGCGTTTAAACTTTACGATACCTACGGTATGCCGCTGGATATTCTCCTCGATATGGCGTACGAAAGAAAGATCGTCGTTGACGTTGAAAGATTTAACAAACTTATGGAAGAGCAAAAGATGAGATCAAGAGGAAAACTCGGCCTTCAATCTTTTGTCGATAGCATTTACGAATCTCTTTCGAATGTAAAAACCGAATTCGTCGGATATGAAACGCTTGAATCTAAATCAAAAGTCATCGCCATGGTATCTGAAGGAGAAGAAGTAAACGGTATCAGCCCGGGAAAAGAAGCGGAGGTTGTTTTTGATAAAACGCCTTTTTACGCCGAGATGGGTGGACAAGTCGGAGATTCCGGTAGATGCGATTTCGATGGCGGAAGTGCAATTGTAGTGGATACTTATAAAAGAGGAACGCTTCATTTGCATAAAATAAAGGTCAACGATGGAATTTTGCGCGTCGGGATGAATGTCAATCTAACGGTTGATTTTGAGAAGAGAATGGCAATTGCGAGAAATCACACCGCCACACATTTGCTTCAGGCTGCACTTCAAAAAGTGCTTGGCGATCATGCGAGGCAAGCAGGCTCTTACGTTGGCCCCGATAGGTTAAGATTCGATTTTACCCATAATTCTCCACTTACAGATGAAGAGATCGACAAAATCATGATGCTTGTCAATTCTGAAATTTTGAAGGCAACTCCGGTTCAAATAAGGATAATGTCTCTTTCGGATGCCAAAAAGATGGGTGCTATGGCACTTTTTGGTGAGAAATATACTGACGAGGTTAGAGTTGTGATAATCGATGATTTCAGCAAAGAGTTATGCGGTGGGACACATGTTTCAAATGTTGGTCAGATAGGTGCATTCTTCATTTTAAGCGAAAGGGCGCTATCTTCGGGAATTAGAAGAATAGAAGCTTCAACCGGATTGAACACGATGGAATTGCTGGCAGGTTATAAACGTGTGGTTTCGGAGATATCTCAAAGCCTTCAGTGTACTCAAGATGAGTTGAATCAGAAGGTAAAAATGTTCATCGATGAGGATCAGAGTCTTAGAACAGAAAATAAAAATCTCAGGAAAAAGATCGCCTTTGAAGAATTGAAGAAAGAAATGGCAAGTGCCAGTTCTAAAAACAGTAAATTTCTTGTCTTCCAAACTCACGATCTCGATTCTGCAGATTTGAGAGACATCGCAGACGATGCTGTTAAAATGTTTTCATCCGGTCCTGTGATGTTGCTTCAAGAAAATAACGGCAAAGTTACGATCATAGTCAAATCTCTGAATGGAAAAGCGAACGATTTGGCATCAATTGTTTCAAAAAGTTTTGGTGGTAAAGGCGGTGGACGTTCCGACATGGCGCAGGGTGGATGGAATGGAAAAATCGACGTTGAAAAAATAAAATCAATTCTTTCGGAGGTCCTAAGATGAAAGCATTTCTTTTTGATCTTGATGGTACTTTACTTTTATCCGACGAAGAAGTTTTTTACAACAGGTATTTTGAACTTGTAGGGCAGGAGTTCAAGGATATCGTCAATCCAAAGGAACTCATAGATGCCATAAAAGAGATCATCGGAAACATGATATTCGATGGCGGAGTTGAAGATAATTACCGGAGATTCATGGAGAAAATATCTCAAAAGTTTGGCAAAAAAGCTTTAGAATTCGAGAAAAGGTTCAGTGTCTTCTATTCTAACTCCTTTAGATCGCTTAAGCCACTTACAAAGCCAAACGAACGTTTGATAAATCACATGCGTACTCTCGACGGAGTAAAAGTGCTTGCCACAAATCCCATATTCCCGGAAATGGCCATAAAAGAGCGGATGAAATGGGCTGGCCTTGACGATGATGATTTTGCACTTGTCACTTTTATGGAAAATTCTCATTATCTGAAGCCGAATCCGAAATATTTTTTGGAGATATGTGAAAAGATAAAGATCAATCCCCAAGACTGCACCATGATGGGAAACGATCCAAAACTCGATGGTGCGTGTGAGAAAGTCGGAATTAAATTCGTTTTGGTCGGGGAAGACGGGCTTTGATCATTTCTCGGCCATTTCTCTTAGTGTTCTTGATTGACTTTCATCACTCTCGATTGTTACCAAAATATCTCCGGCATTTATGACAGTCGAAGGATCTGGATTGAAATTGAAGTTCGTACCGCTTTGTATTGCCACGATGAGCACGCCTGCTTTTTCGCGTATTTTAGCATCTTTTATGGATTTCCCGACTAAGCCGCTCTTCACATTTACAAGGATTTCTTCTATTTTAAGGTTTACGTTGCTCGATTGATGAACGATGTCCATAAAAGATTGGAGCGCCGGATTTAGGACAAGAGAAGCCATCCTTGATCCTACTATTTCTGTTGCCGAAAGGACATTGTCCACACCTGCATATCTCAATCTTTTTATCGCAGTTATGTTGTCAGCCTCACTTATTATTTTAAGATCCTTGTTCATGTTTCTTGCCATCAAAGAAACGTAGACATTTAAAGAATCATCCGAAAGCGTTACAACCAATGTGTTTGCCTTGTTTATACCGGCTTTGACGAGCGTTTGTTCATCCATAGCATCTCCAATGATATAAAAAAAGTCGTTCTCTTTCATGATGTCTTTTATGACTTGTTTTACTTCATCTACTCTTTCCGGAGTTGGTGTGACAAAGACAAAAGGATGTTTTCTTAAAGCAAGTTGCTTTACAACGTACTTCCCAACCTCGCTGCCACCCATTACTATGCAATGATCTTCCATTTTTTCTATCATTTTCATCATCCTTCTTAATCTCATGTATTTTCTCAGATCGCCATCCAAAAGAAAAGAGGTAACGACACCTATGGCGTAGAGATATGTAGATATGCCTATGACGATCAAAATCGTTGTAAAAAGGTAGCCGTTGTAATCCAAAGGTTTTGGGAGGCCATAACCCACAGTCGATAGGGTCATGGCTGTCATGAAAATTGCATCAACGAAATTCCATTTTTCTATTACCATGTAACCCAAAATGCCAAAGACAACGACCGATGCAACAAGAGAAAATGCTATGAAAACATGTCTTATCTTTGCTTTCAGATCTTCTTCCATTCAAATCACTCTTTTATATTTGGCCATTCGTCTTCTCCACCGCCTATGGGCTCCGCATGGATTGTAACTTCTTTGACATCCGGTAATTCTTTTTTTATGTTATCTTCTATCGAAGTCATGATCTCGTGCACATGTTGCAATCTCATCTTTCCGGGAATCTCAACGTGCATATCCACTATGTAATACGATCCAAGCTTTCTGACTCTTACAAGGTGAGGATTGAAGACGTATTCTTGCTGCTTGACGATTTTTTCTATTATCGCTGTCATCGCTGGATCCTGTTTTTCCATCAACTCTGGAATACCTGTTTTTATGACATCTATACCCATCCATACGATCAAAATTGCAACGACTATTGATGCTATGGGATCGAAGATTGTCATTCCCGTTAACAACACAAGCAAACCACCGACGAGAACAGCCACCGATGCAAAGACATCGCTCATGTAATCTTTGGCATCAGCCGTAACTGCTTGATTGGAGAATTTCTTTCCGGTTTTAAACATGTAAAAGGAAAGAAAAAATTTCCCAACAATACTGACCGACGCTCCGACGATCATTATCATGGCAATGACATCGTGGTGACCGAAATCAGCAAAAGATTCCTGAGCTATCAAAAAGCCAGCGAAGATAACCGAAATACCCACTATGTTTGCGACTATCGTCTCGGCTCTACCATGGCCGTAAGGATGTTCTGCATCTGGCGGACGACCTGCAACCCTTATACTCTGATAGACGAGGATCGATTTTGCCACATCCATTGTCGTGTCGACACCATCACTTATCAAGGCAATAGAACCACTTACAACACCAAGAAGTATTTTAAAAACTGCAAGGATTGCATTGCCGTAAATTCCAATTTTAACCGCCCTTAAACTTTTTTTGGTTCTTTCTTCCACAAAATTTTCCCCTTGTATTTTCCTTTTCTTGCATTTTCTTTTTTATGTTAAAATCTTTTTGACTTTAAGTATTTTACCATAGGAGGATTTAAATGGATACAATAGTCAAATTCGATAACGTAAAAAAGACCTATTCAAAAGATGTAAAAGCTTTGGACGGAATATCTTTTGAAGTTCCATCAGGAAGTGTTTTTGCAATTCTTGGTCCAAATGGTGCCGGTAAAACCACGACACTCAAGATAATAATGGGTTTGATAAAGCGAACGGACGGAAGCGTAAGCGTCATGGGCACTGATCCTTTCCCCGACGGAAACAAAGAAATTTCTTTTGTCCCTGAAGAAAAAAATCTTTACGATTGGATGAAAGTGTCCAATATGAAGGATTATTTTTCAGCATTCGCACCCAATTTCTCTGAAGAAAAATTTGACGGAGTCTGCAAAAGATTGGATTTGACCTATGAAAGAAAGATAAAGGCTCTATCGCAGGGGAACAAAACCAAACTTTACCTTGCCCTTGCCCTTTCGCAAGATGTAAAACTTTATTTGCTCGACGAATCAACGTTAGGACTTGACCCCGTTGTAAGAGCGGAGGTACTTGAACTTGTCAAGGAAATCGCAAAAGAAGGCAAGACGATAATTTACTCTTCGCAAATACTTTCAGAAGTAGAGGAAGTTTGCGATCAACTTTTGGTCCTTAAGAATGGAAAGGTTCTTTACACAGGTACAATGGAAAACCTTAAAGGAGCCAACGGAGAAAATCTTTCAAAAGCTTTCCTTGACCTCGTAAGAAAGGGTGAGAGCAAATGACATTCATTGAATTCAAATTAAACTCAACGAAAGCAATAATTCTTATCGCCATAGTTATCGGACTTTCGCTTGTTCCTGTGTTAAGTCATAATCTTATCACAGGTATCTTTGGTTCACCTGAAGTCCAACAGAATTTGAAAAACAATCCAATTGGTCAGCAAGGTCTCAACGCCATTTTATCCAATTATAACTTTTACTCTTATGCTGAATGGTATGGCGGCAATTACAATTTCCTGTCTGTGATCATCGCAATCGTTATGAGTTTTTCTATTTTTGCAAAAGATACGGAACACAAAACCTTTTACATAACGGCAGGAAGAATGACAAGATGGGAAATATTTTCATCAAGAGTTTTCGCAGGTTACATATGGACGGCAGCGATTGTTATCATTGGCGGACTTTTTTATTATCTTTTTTCTTTGGCAATGGGATACACCCTTTCGGGTACCATGGTGGCAATATGGACGGCAAGGGAAGCTGCCGGTGCGGTGTTGTTTTACCAAATAGGCACATATACCTCAATGTTATTCTCAAGTCAAGCGAGGCCCATACTGCTTGACATAGCGATCTTCGCCGGATTGTTAACAGCCGGTGCCTTCAAACAAACGAAATTTCTTGACTTTTTTCAGTATATGGGTGGAGAAGACGTTATGATCAAACAATCTTTGGGTGTTCTTACCTTTTCTATTTTACTCGTCATCGCCGCAGGACTTTTCGCACTTCAGTACCTTCAATTCAGAAACTCGGATCTTTAAA
>DYLQ01000052.1 GCA_020722015.1 Thermotoga sp.
AAAAGTTGAAATTTTCATAGGCCCCCCTTCTTCGGGCAAGACAGAAAAGATAATCGAAGAGATCTCAAAGCTCAATCCTTTTGATTATACCTTCATAGGAAGCCAGGGCGAATTCGTGAAATTCGTGGCCAATCTCGCAACGAAAAAGTTGGGTGCCATAAACAGATCGGCATTCAAGACGATAGACCAATTTGCCGTCGAGGCTGTTAAACGGCAGACTGATTTTATTTTTGCGGATAAACCCCTTAAACTCACTGTACTTACCTCGGTAATAGAAGAGATGGCCTCAAGAAATCTCGATCTTCCGGAAGAGATAAAAAGCGAAGCTGAAGTTGTAAGGCATAGATCGACAGTCGAAAAGCTGCTGTCTCTTATCGATGACATCAAAACATACATGAAAGAAGATGAATTTGAAAATCCCGAAACAAGAAGAGACATGTTCATATCTGGAGTCATGAAAAGGTTTAAAGATAAGATGCAATCGATGAAGCTCTTCGATACTTACGATGCTTACAGGATGATAGCCGACGGAGAAATCAAAACTTCCGGTAAATACCTTTTCATAGATGGCTTTTACGATTTCACGCCTGTCGTGGCGAAGTTTTTCAAATCCGTGATTTCCGCTTTTGAAAAAACCTTCGTAACGGTGACGGAAGGAGAGATTTTTGAGCGCGGAACATCGACAATTCTCGATACACTTAAAACTTTCGAGTCCAGAAAAACGAAGACGAAATTTTCCGGGACTCCAATCGCACGCGGATTGTTCTTTGAGAAAGGTGATGGAGTCAAAATTTACACGTTTGAAAAGCCGACGGATGAGATTGAATGGGTGTCCAAAAAGGTAAAGACACTTCTTATGGACGGAAAAAAGGTTCAAGATTTTGAGATAGTCGTGAAATCTGAAAACGATGGTTATATAAAGAGCATAAGAGACAAATTAGAAGAATATTCCATAGACATTTCTTACCTTGGAAGGAAAAAACTCGATCAAAGCACTTCCGTTCAGAAGGTTATGTTACCGCTAAGGGTTGTAACCGGAGGGTATCCTCAGGACCTTTTGATGAGCATGATCATGGCCGGATTTGGCGGAAATGTCGGATCGTTCAGTTTCATATACGACAGAGCACACCTTAACAGGGGTCCTATGAGATTGGCTTACAGATCAAGAATGGATGATTGGAACAAAAAGCTTGAAAATTTCAAGATGTACTTATCAAGGATGAAAGCACTCATTTCAGAAGACGAAGAATTTCAAGGCACGACGGCGGAAGAGATCCAAAGGATCCAAAGGCTTGTCGATGATGCTAAGGTAACCGTCAAAAATCTTTTTGATTTTTTGAGCGAGTTCGAAAATGCCGTTTATGTTTGCGATTACTCGAAAGCCTTTGAGGCAGCCATACAAATCGTCAAGACCGATGCAACGGATGAGGAAGTGGAGGCGCTCGATCAACTCACGGATCTGATTCTCGAAATCGAAAGTGTGCTTGATTTTGCCGGAATAAAAGAGATAAGCAATTCCGATTACAGGTATTATTTGGAACTTCAGATAAGAGACAGAACTTACGTGTCATCAAAGGAGAAAAATGGCGTGAGAATTTCGGACGTTCTGACGTCGAGATTCAGCCATTCGCCTTTGAAAATATTCATAGGCTTTACGGATGGGAATTATCCGGAAATCCATCCCAATTACTTTTACAATTCGATCGAAGAGGAACAACATTTTGGAACAAACAGGACTTTAAAAAGACTCTTGGATGAAAGACTTGACCTTTACACCGCGATGGCCCATTCAACGGCGGTATATCTCACGATACCGCAGGCAACACAGGATGGCGTGAAAATCCTTCCATCGATGTATCTTGTGGAGTTAGAAGAGAACTTCGGTGTATCCCAAAGGCCTCAATCGTATCCGCCGATGAGTTTGCAAGAGGCAACGATATCCTATGCCAAATGGGCAAGATGGAATGGAAGGAATCCAGAGATCGAAAGTAAGCTTGGCGTTGAAATTCAAAAGGCCAAAATCATGTCAGTTAAAGATGAATCCAATCTTGAATATTGCAAAACGCTTTCAAAGGCACCCGTGAGTTTTTACAGGTACTTTTCTTATAAAACTTGTCCCTTGAGGTATTTTTTCTCTTACGTTTTAAGACTTCCACAGACGATAACCTACGATCTCGATCTTAACAGCATCGAACTCGGGACCGTTTACCATAATTCGTTGAAAAGACTCATAAAGGCAGGCAGAAGATATCTTATGAATTTGACGGATGAAGAATTGGAATCGGAGGTCAGAAAAGTCTTGGACGAGGAACTCGGAAAAATGAGCTTTTTTGAATCGGAACTTTTCGAGATAAACCTTCTGAAATTCACAAGTGTGATCGTAAATTATCTCAAAAAAGTTGAACTTCCCGAGGAAATAGACGGAAGGAACAGAAACTTAAAGGCTTATAAAATTCACAAAACAGATCATGATGTTGAGTTTTTCAATCCGAAAGAATTTGAATTCACATTCACGGGCATGCAAGAAGCGAAGATCGATGATGTGAGCTTTTCAGGACGTATAGACAGAATTGACGAATGTGAATCTGGTCTGATGATAGTCGATTACAAAAGCAAGAATGCCGGAGAAAAGGAACAACTTGCGCTTTATTCGAATATATGCGAGAAGATCTTCAAAGTGCCCGTCGTTCAATCCACCTTTACCGTTATTGAGGGCGCAAAGGTAACTAACATGATGGATTACGATGAGATACAAAAAGTATGGGATGATCTGGTTCAAAATGTGAAAAATTTCGTCGAAGGTGTTTCAAATGGAGATTTCACACCGCAAAGTTGTAAGGACACATGCAAAAGGTGCGATTTTGACGGAATATGTCCTGTGAGGTGGCCAAGTGGATCTTTCAAATGTTCAAAATGAGGTTTTCGAATCGACTGACAATTTGATCGTAACGGCTGGAGCCGGCAGCGGAAAAACACGCATTCTCGTTGAGAAATACATAAAAGTTTTCGAAGAAGATCCAAATTTGAGAATGGATCAAGTCGTGGCCATAACCTTTACCGAAAAGGCTGCAAGAGAAATGAAGGATAGGATAACAAGACGCATAGATGAAAACATATCCCTTGGAAATAACACCGATCTTTACTTACGGATGAAAAGAGAGCTTCCTTTCGCAAGGATATCGACGATTCACGCTTTTTGCTCGAGGATAATACGCGAAAGCGCGCTTTACGCCAACGTCGATCCCGATTTCAACGTTGTGAGCGGACTTGCGTCTTTGAGAAGAATTTCCAAGTTAGTGGAATCTTACATGGTAAATAACGTCAAAAAGATGAAGAGGTTCTTTGAAATAGATCCGACAATTGCGTTTTCCGATTTAAGGGAATGGTTTGAAGATGCGATAATAAAGAGAACCAACGATGATATCGTGCCTTCGAAGATCAATACCGATATTAAAGAAATTTTTTTAGATCATGCGAAGGAACTTATAGGCGAATATGAAAAGATGGCAAAAGAGGAATCCACGCTTGATTTTGAAGATCTGCTCATCATGACAAGAGATTTGCTCGCAAACGATCTTGAACTAAGAGGAAGGTATTCCGATTATTTCAGGTATATCTTTGTGGATGAGTTCCAGGATACGAACAGACTCCAAAGCGAGATAATAGAACTTCTGAGATCCGATTTGAACAGGGTATGGTACATAGGGGATCCCAAACAATCCATTTACGCTTTTAGAGGCGCAAATGTGGGCGTCTTCCTTGATATAACCGAAAGGGCACAGGAAAAAAGTGTTTCAGTCAAAGAGATGAACGAAAATCACAGATCAAAGCCAAATCTCGTGGAATTCTACAACAGGTTCTTTTCAAAAGTTTTCAATGGAAGGATAACATACACAAATCAAATAACAGATGGATATGATACGGAAAAAAGAGTTGTACTTTTGGATAATCTCGGATCTAACAACGCCTATTCTGCAAGGATAACAGAGGCCAAATCGATTGCAGGCATGATAAACGAATTCACATCCAAAGGCAAGGCGCTTTCAGATATCACGATACTTTTAAGATCGATGGAAGATATATGGACAATAGAAAATGAACTCGTCGAGAACAGGATACCTTACCATGTTGTCGGTGGAAAGGAATTTTTCAACAGAAAAGAGGTACTTGCACTTGACAATCTAATGGCCGTCATTCTCGATCCTTACGACGTGAGCGCCATGGTCGGTCTTTTGATGTCTCCGTTTTTCGATCTGACGATGGATGAAATTCTAAAGCTCAAAAGAAAAGACAATTTAATCTACGATGCCCTAAAAACGGACTATCCGCAAATTCACGATCTCATAGAGAAATTCGTGAGGATAAAAAACACGGTAGACGCTTCAAAGATCATCAAAATGGCGATAAGCGAAACACGTTATCTGGGCAAGATAGCGCTTGAAAAAGATGGGGATAAAAGGATCGCAAATGTCATGAAATTCTTAGAAGTACTTGATTCATTTGACCTGCCTTCATGGGACATAAACGGCATTCATAAAATAATGAAAAAAGGACTGGGGGAAAATGAAGAAGAGGCATCGGCGCTTTCCGAAGCGGAAAATGTCGTTAAGATCATGACGGTTCACAAATCAAAGGGCCTCGAATTTCCAATCGTCATAATGGCTCAGATGTCGAAAAAACCAAAGGATGATGGTAAAACGGAAGCGGATCTCGAAGAAGCAAAGAGACTTCTCTACGTCGGCATGACAAGGGCAGAGGAATACCTCGTTTTAAGCAAAGAAAACGTGTTTAACAACAATCACAGAGAAAGTGTGTGGATGGAGACTTTATCCAATTTGGGCTTCATAAATGGTGACAGATGGTCGATTCCGAACGGTATGGAAGACATAGTTGAGATAAAACAGACTTCAGCGAAAAAGATGGACACGGATATTTCAACTTTTACCTTCGATGAATCGCACTTAAAAACACCTGATGTCAAATTTGAACAGACGTTGTACAACGTAACAGAATTATTTGAAAATGAGAAATCAAGTACGAATTCAAAAATGACGATCTACGGTAACATAGCACACGAGATATTCGAGCAAGTGGGCACACAAAAATTAAAAGATGTTTTAAAAAAGCCGCTTTTAAGCGTTTATCCTTCCGAAATGGTGGAAGAGGTGAAAGAAGTACTCTCCAAACTCACAGACGATCCCCTCGTGAAAACAATGGAAAATTCAAAAGACGTTAAAAGCGAACTGGCCATAGAGACGAGCATGGAAGAGATCGGCATACAGGTGATAGGGAAAATAGACAAGGTAACGGATGAAAAGATAATCGATTTCAAATACTCATATTATTCACACGAAAAATTGAAAGACTACGAATTTCAAATAAAAGTTTACATGATGTCGTATCGTAAGCTGACTGGCATAAAGAAAAACGGGGTGATCTTCTTTTTAAAAGACGGGAAGAAACTCGAAGTGAATTACCCAGATGAATCTCAGTTGATATCGGAAATAAACAAAAAGCGGGACTCAAGATGAGTTCCGCTTTATCTAACTGAGCCGGGCAATA
>DYLQ01000053.1 GCA_020722015.1 Thermotoga sp.
GGAACTGCCTTTCAGGTCATAAGCGGTTGATTGTTCATTCGGAAATTAAACTTGATAGTATATGTAAAAAGTCAATCTAAAATTGATCCGCCTCAATTGTCATTCCCGATCTAATCGGGAATCCCATTATTTTTGATGCAACACATATGGTCGATGTAATTATCTCACAAGAAAGATCTCAAGGCAATGTTTAAAAACGAACAAATAGATGTTAGAATATTCATATCGATAATCTATCTGTTTTAACGGATAATTTGTTGATTCGTAAATTCATGAGGAGGTAACGGCTGTTGAAAAAGATATTAGCCACTCATCTCGAACATGCTTTCGATCAACTTAATTACGTGCAGTTTGTTATGCAGCAGATCCTTGATGGATTAAAAATAGATGATGCAAAGAAAAAGTTCGTGGAAGAGAATCCTTTCGGAATAAAATCCGAGAGTTCGAGGAAAACTTACATGGACTGGATCACAAAAGATTACGTAAAAAGTTTTAAGCCAAAGGAACTTATGATCTTCTCGAAAGTGATCGCTGATAAAGAAATTCATCCTCAAATAAAGAGAGAGATCCTTTTCTGGAAAAATTGTCTTTCTGACGAGTTGGCACGTTCGATCACCGTGGATTTTATACTCGGAAAATACCAAAATACGAAATCATTCGAAAGAAAAGAACTGTTTGAATTCATATCTGAAAGGGTCACTTTACAACCTGTAACCGCAAATCGATGCGTAACGGGGTATCTTGTTCTCGCCAAAAAAGTAGGAATTTTTTCTTTGAAAGCAAATATTTGTGAATTTAAATTTTACAGACCACACATCGAATCGGTGATATTTTTGCTCTTTTATCTTTTGAATTCCAAACACACACCTTCTCAGATAATAATGTCCGAAGATTTCAAATATCTTTTGATCACGGAAAATGAACTTATACAGATACTCAAAGAGATCCAGTCAAGGGGCCTTATTTCATTCGCAATGTCCGGCGATGTCGTCAGACTGGAGCCGAAGATAGAATTCGAGGAGGTTCCAGATGCGATCAGATCCTGATATCACATTTAAAGAAAAAATAGAACTGCTCAAAGATTTATTGAAAAGGCCGGATGAAATCAAAGGCAGAACCGAAGGATCGAAGGTCATAATTCTGACGGTTATGCCGGAAGAAGAAACGGATGCAATCGAAGAATTGAATAAAACTTTCGATGATCGGATCACCTACATAGACACATCGGAAATCCTTTTGAAAGTTGCGGACAAATACGATTTGGAAAATCTGAAATACGACAGGAATTTTTACGGAAAAGATTATAAGGAAAGTTTTTTAAGGCTTCTTCTTGATTCCATAAACAAAGAAATAACTGAAAAATCTTCTGAAAAAACCGTTGCAATTCACAGAATAGGTATACTGAACGGTCTTATCAGGCTAAATCAAATAATCGAATCGATCACCGAAACTCTGAAATACCCCTTGATAGTCGTTTATCCTGGAAACAGAAAAAATGACAGCCTTAATTTTTTGAACAACCGACACGTCACATCGATTTACCGTGCCGAGATAATTTAGGTTTGTTAGGGAGTGATGAGATGCTGAAAATAAAAGATCTTTTTGCCCTTGATGTCGAAAAGGAAGTTAACCTCGTCATCAAAGCCGACGACCAAACGCCCACGCAGGTTGAAAAGGATATATCCGAATACATAGTCACGGATCAGATAGAAAATCTACTTGAAACCTTTCTTGAAAGTTACACTCTCTCTTCAACAGATAAGATCGGTACATGGATATCCGGATTTTTCGGGTCAGGAAAATCTTACTTTGCAAAGATACTCGGTTATCTCATCGAGAACACCAAACTTCAAAACGGTTTGACGGCACATGACAGATTCAGGGAAAGGCTGAACTCATCCGACAAAAAAGATTTTATAGACGGTCAGATATCTGCCATCGAAAAGATCAACGCAGAGGTGGTAATCTTCGAGATTATCGAGCATAGCTCCTCGAATGAAGATGACAAAATACAAAAGATCATGTTGAAAAAACTCTTTGAAAAGCTCGGATACTCGAAAGATCTTAACTTATCGTCGATGGAATTTGAGTTACAAAACCAAGGTTATTACGATGAATTCAAAGATTATCTTACACAAAACAACTTTGACATCGAGACAGAAAGAGATAATCAGACCATATTCGGAAAGCACGCGATTGATTATCTTGTTAAAAGGCAGAAATTTTCCAATGAAAATGCAAACGATTTTTTAAAATCGGCTCTTCAAAAATATTCTTCCAATCTGACGCCTTCAACCTTCACGGATATCTGCTTGAAAATCTCGCAAGAAAAGAAAGAAAGAATCGTTTTTGTGATAGACGAAATGGGAGCGTATGTAACCTCTCAAAAAGGTAGTGACGAACGTCTTCTCCAGCTTCAGGCAATTTCTGAATCCTTTGCGAGCAACGGAAGGGGAATGTTATGGATCATCGCGACTTCACAAGAAAAACTCGATGAGATAGCTCAGATTGCCGAAAGAAAAGGAGCCTTCTCAAAGATCACGGATCGCTTTTCTGTAAAGCTCGATCTCACCTCTGAAAATGTGGACGAAGTTGTCAGAAGAAAGATGCTCGCCAAAAGAACCGATATAATCGGTGATCTTGAAGAGCTCTTCGATTCGAAAAAAGGCAACATCCAGACGATTACCGATACGAAGGGCGAGTATCCTAAAACCGACAGTTTTGATGGTTTCAAGGATTACTACCCATTCTTTGAATACCAGATCAAAATGCTTCCGGATCTCATAGAATCGCCTACCGGTACCGTTTACGCCGAAGCCAACGAACGAAAACTTATATCCATAGTCGATATGATACTCAAAAAATTGAAAGATAATGATTACACAAGGTGTACCAACATCGTCGATATCTTCGACAGCCTTGGCGTCAAATTTTTTGGTTCCGGCAGAATTGAACATTTAAACAAGCTTGACAAACAATCAAAAGAAATTTTCTTGGACGATCCTATCAAACCCTCAGACGTCATGAAAGCTCTCGAGACAATAAAAAGAATCGGAAAACGGATGAACTCCAACGAAGAAGTTCTTACAAGAGTTCTCATATCGGATCTGAACCAAAATACCTACCAGATGCAAAAGTACGTTCATAAATGCGTTGATTTTCTCGAAAAAAATCAACAGATAACTGTGCACGAAGGGATCATCGAAATAGTCAGTGACATTGAAAAGGAATTCATAACTTTTAGGGAAAACCAGATCGTATCTATGCCAGAGATCAAAAAGAAAATCGCTGAAAAGCTCGAAAGTATGCTTACTTTGAATTTCACTTACAAAAACGGTCCTTCGATACCGATCGGATGGTCTTACAACGGCGACAGAAAATGGGGAAAATCCAACGGAATTTTGATAAAAATTCTCCCTTTTGAGTCCAACGATTCGATCGAAAGACGGATTGAAGGCATCGAATTCGAATCGACAAACAACAAAGAAACGGTATATGTGATCCCGAATTCGTCGAATATCGAAGATAAAATTACCAAATTGATAAAACTCGAAAAGGCGTTAGATGAATTCCGAGCGAGTAAAAATTCTTCTGAATTTAACAACACACGAACAAAATACGAAAAAATCAAGGAAGAAGAATCCAAAGAACTTGAAAGAGAAATGAGATCTTCGCTTGGCAAAGGAACGATCGTTTATTATTACGACAAAAAAGACATAGATGGAAAGTTGGAAGATTCGATCAAAGAAATTATTGAATCAAAAGTCGTGAAAAATTACTATCCAAATATAATCTCCGAGAAAGCGAAGATGGATGATGTCAAAAAAGTCCTTACTGAACCAAAAAACAAACTTTTCTTGATACGCCAAGACGAAGAACATATCGTCTTCGACAAAGATGGAGAACTTATCGAGCACCATAAGTTAATAGATCCAATAGCGAACTTTCTAAATGCAAAAAGAAATGGTGCGGATGTACTCGATAACTTCGAAAAGGCTCCTTACGGTTGGACGCAGGAAACGATAATGTACGCTATTGCGGCAATGCTAAGAGGTGGGAAGATCGAAGTGAATAACAACGATGATTACGGCGATCCCCAAACGATTTCAACGCTTATGACATCGACAAAGCTGAAAAACGCCACTTTGTCTTTGAATGCTTCCATACCCGTTGAAAAGAAAGAGGTAATTCTCAAACTTTTCAACGAATTGTCAGGAGATTCGAAACTCGATATCGGAGATCCAAACAGCAAATTTTTCCGGATCGGTGAGGAAGCCATCAAAAAATTAGTGGGAAACGTACGATATGTGAAAGAAAAAATTCGATCTTTTGGAGCAAGTGAAAAATACGACATCGATTGGCTCAGCGCTATTACCTTGAAACTTGACAGTCAAGATCTCGAAGCTATGGACATTATTTTTGCCAAAAATGATGAGATTTCAAAACTTAATTCGAAAATCATCGAAGAAAAAAATTTTCTCGATAAAAATCTCTCCCGTTTAAAGGAAAAAAAAGATTTTGTCAATCAAATAGACGATGAAATCGAAAAAGCCTCTCCGCCAAACAAAGAAAAAATAAAAAGTTACACGCAAGAGTTCAGAAATATTATTCCGAACTTCTTGGAGTATAAAGATAGACTCGATGAAATCTTCGAAAAGGTAAGGAATGAATACAAAATAATCTTCAAGTCTTCTCACGGAGAAAAAGAAAAGATTTTCAAAGAATTCAAAGAACTTCTCGAAGGAGCATCACAAAAAAAGAATTCTCTCGGAGAAACGGCCGGAGAACAAAAATGGTTTTCAGATTACGAACATGAGATAAGAAATTCTTGTTCCGGCTTGGAGATCGATCATTCGCCAAAATGTGAAAATTGCAAATTAGGGCTTTACGAAACACAGTTGTTAATATCAAAGGTAAAAAACGATTTGAAAGAATTCAATGAAAAACTCGATGAATTCATGAAAAATGTTCCCGCAATTCCCCCAAAATCTCCGGATGAAAAGCCAAAGATTATAAAGCTCAAAAAGAAAATGACGTATGGCGAGCTTAAAAGGGAGGTCTCGAACCTTTCAACCGAAGACGGCACATTTGTTGAGATAGAATTGGAGGAATGACAAATGATATTGGAAGAGAAGAAGGATAAAAATGTCCGATCTTGAAAATACCGTAATTGAAATACGCAAAACCCTTGAAGAAGCTTATGATTCTCTTTTGAAGAGAGCAGGATTCGCCGAAGACGAAAACAAAATAAGAGAACCTTTGCCCGAGTTCAAGGAGATTCACGAAAGAATAAAGCCCGTCATCGAGGCAGACAAGATGCTTTACGAATACAAAAAAGCCCGCCAAAAATTCATCGATGAGGCATCCTTCACGCTTTTCAACAGGCTCATTGGAATAAAGGTTATGGAAGCCCGCGGGATCATGTCAGAGACGGTCGTCACCAAAAGCATGAGCACGGATGGAAAAAGCACGAGACACTTCATAGAAATTTCGAAAAATCCTGAAATGGCTTCCCAGCCAGGCCAGGGAATAAACGAAGTTCTTAAGGAAGCATTC
>DYLQ01000054.1 GCA_020722015.1 Thermotoga sp.
CTTGCCGATGACAACATATCGATCAAAAAAGAACTTTACTCTTTCCATGTTATGGAACGAGATTTCAAATATGATCCGGTTTCATGGGGACTCAAAATTTTAAATAACGAAGACGATCTTCCTAAAGAAAAACTTGTTCATGAAGCAATTAAGGCATTCTTTATCAGAAAGGCAGAACTTGAATCACGATTGCTTGTCAACGAAGCCAAGATAGACACGGAGGTTTTCAGGCTTTACGGTCTTCTTCCCGAAAGTTATTCGATCCTCGATGCGGTCATGTCGGCTGAATCCGGATCTGTCCCTGAGGATCTCGAAGGTGTCGTTGAGGTGCTTTCTTCCGAAGGCATTCCGCCGGGGATGTATCCCAATCGAGAACTTGATGATTCCGAAAGAAAGAAGTTGAAACAAATGTATTTGACTCACAGACACGACAGAGGATCTGAAAAATCCGAAGCGATAGACGGCATGGAGTTTGGGATCGTCGAGGAGATCTCAGCGAAACTCAAAGTAAGTCCTTTATGCGTTGCGGAAGAGATAAAGAAGATCGACGAGTTACCGCCGGAGGCAGTCAAAGACGTCGTTTCGGAGCACATTCAAGCCATGGTAATAGAGATAATGCGTGAGGATAAAGACGGAATTGTTCCGCTCGATTCATTCACGAATGAAATTTCTCTCTTCGAAAGGCTAAAAGGAAAATGGAAAGCTCTGGGTATAGGAGATCATTACGATGATCTGGAAAAAATGCTCGAAGCAGAAATAGACAAATATCTTCTTACGCAGTTCTTCAACGATCACACAAAGCGATTCAAGAACAGACCTATAGTGTGGCATTTGACGTCGGATTCGAAGAACTTCAACTTTTTTGTCATTCACCACAAATGGTCGAGCGACAAATTGCTTTTGGTTAAATCTGAGTACCTTTCAAAGATAAAGTCGACGATGAACAACATGCTTTCTTCGGAAACGGACGATAAAAAACGATCGAAGATCATCGATCAACTGAAAGAGATCGATGTCATGGAAGAGAAGATCGATTCGCTTTTGAAAGATGGCTATGATCCCAAGATCGACGACGGTGTTGCAAAGAACCTTGCGTATCTTCAAAAGTATGATCTGGTGAGAGGCAAACCGTTGGATCAGAAATTTATAAAAAAGATGATCGAAACCGGAAAGAAGGCGTGAGCATTTGTCCTACATACTGTCAAAGCTGATCGCAAAATTCGAATCGAAGGATCAATCTATGCCGATCGTTGTTACGGATATTGACGGTTGGATCGACGACCGCCTGATTTCCGAGATCAAAAAAGGCGGATGGGATTTTCTCGTTTTGGATTCTCTCGATGATGAGTTCTTTGTAATGCTTGAAGCCGAGAAGCTTAAAAAGCAGGATAAGAAAGTCATCGTAGATACGAAAAAGATTTCTCCAAAGGATTTCGTCTATCTTGCCGAGTATTGTGACAGGGGCAACAAAGTCGATCTTTACGCAAAAAAATTTGCAAACGAACTTGGCGTTGTCACAAAGGAATATCCTATAGAGACGATCGTTGACATTCTCGCAGTTGGGCTTTTCAAAGATGAAGATTGGTGGAAGAATGTCAGCAAAATCGGAATAGATGTTGTTCTCCAAGAAATCGAAGACAGGGTGTGGGACCTCATAAAAGATCCATCGCTTTGGGAGCAAATATCCGAGCGAGAGCGTGAACTCATCATAAAAGAGTATTTGCCGCGCAAATTTGGATTCAAAATGAGAGAAGATTTGGAACCTGTCGAGATATCCAATAGGCTGAGCGAGAGGATCTTCGAATCGTATTTCATGGAAGAACCATCAGATGAAGTGAAAAAGTTTTACAAAAAATGGGAAGACTCAAAAGAAATGGAGAAGTCTCTCTTTGAACATGCAGAAAAATTTGAAAAAACACGAATGGACGATCTGATCAAGAACATGGATCGTGTAGGTTCAAGAGTTACACACCCGTTTTTTAAGATTGAAAAAGAATTTTTCGAAAAAAAGATCAACGATTTTCTCGATACTCCAAATAAAGAATGCCTTGAGTTCGCTAAAGCAAGATCGAAATCGCGTGATGGTTTGAAAGGCAAAGATGCTCAAAATGAAATTAATTGGAATGAATTGGCTCAACTTGATGTTATCTACGAAAGAAAAGATCTTAGCAAAATAGATTCTCTTGACGGAATAATAAATGCTTATCGTGATTTTATCTGGAAATTCGATCGCCTCGATAGAATTCTCGAAAAAAGCCACTTACCTTCAAAACTCATTGAGCTGGTAAAAAAGGAGATCGATGTGACGCTTCGCGAAACGAATTCGGTATGGTCAAGATTTTACGATCTGAAGGAGCATGAGATAACTGAGCAGGCCGGTCTTATACGAGAAATACTTGATAAAGATGGAAAGCAGGCTGTCATAGTTGCAGATGCACTAAGATACGAACTTGCCGCATCGATAGAATTTGAAAGTCCTAAAATCGAAAAGAAGATCGATGCGATCATCGCGATGACACCGACAATAACGCCCATCGGAATGGGTGCACTTTTTTCTTCAGGAAAGGTGAAAAAAGAATACGATGGAAATAACTTTTTCATTGTCGATAACGAAACCGGTAAGAAGATATCGGATGTGAAATCGCGTGAGGAAAACATCAAAGGGCTAATAAAAGGCGTCGAGATTTATTCGCTTGGAAAGATTCCTTCCAAAATGGGAGAAAAGCTGATTTTGATTTCAAGAGACGTGGACGAAGCGGGACACGGAGATCTGTTGAAGTTCATTTCGGAGATATTGAATGAGATTTCTCAAATCGTGAAGGGGCTCGTGCAGAAAGAATACACAGTTCATATAGTAAGTGATCACGGATTCTTCCTTTTGAAAGACGGAGATACTCTATCTGAAAGAAAAGACGATGCGTTCTATTCTTCAGGAAGATACAAATTTTCGAGCAAAAGAGATGAAAATCTGAAATACGAAAAGGTCGGAGAAAATTACATAAATTATGCCGGCTATGGTAATAATTTTGAAAAGAACGGAACCTTTTGTCATGGAGGTGCAAGCATTCAGGAGGTTCTCATTCCTCATGTTACTTTCAAGGAAAAGAAGGATATGATGAAATTGCAAGTTTCAATAGTTGAAAAAGAGAAACTCAAAATTTTGAGGAATAAACGCGCTGACGTCATCGTAGCGAGCAACAGTCTTCTTGACGGAGAACCAAGAAACGTTTATGTTGAAGTTAAGAATGAGAGATTTGATTCGAGAAAAATTATCCAGAAGGACGAAGAGCTTCAAATACCAATCTCCTTTGAGGCTTCTGACGGAGAGAAGTTCAAGATAGTTCTTCGTGATTCCGATGATGGAACATATCTTGATTCCGTTGATGTGACTTATCTGCCCATTCGGGAAGATCTTTTTTGAGGTGATTTGAATGGATATCGATGCCCTTGATTCGAAAGCACTTGAGTTTTACCCTGATTATGTTATAGACAAATCGATCGTGAGAAAGCTCAAGATCGGTTACAACGTGCCGACGTACGTTCTGGAGCATTTGCTTGGAAGTTACGGAAACGCTTCGGATGAAAAGGGCGTTGAAAATGTCGAGAGGATCCTCAGTGAGCATTATCTCCGATCCGATATGGCCGAGTATATGAAATCACAGATAAGGGAAAAAGGTCAATTCAGGATAATAGACAGAATAAGCGCATCACTCGATGTTGAAGAAAATGAATATTTTGCCAGACTCCAGAATCTAAACATTATTGACGGAATAATATCCGACGCTCTTGTCAAGGAAAACCCAAAGATGCTTTACGGCGGAATATGGGCAATCGTGGACCTTAGGTACGATTACGAAAACCACCCCGGGAAGCCATTCGTGGTCGAAAAAATACATCCCATTCAGCTTTCTAATTTCGCAAAAGACGACTTTGTGGAAAGAAGATCCAATTTCACACTTGAGGAATGGATAGATCTTCTGATCAGATCGATAGGGCTTGAGCCAACCAAAATGGAAAGGCGTGAAAAGTTTCTTCAACTTCTCAGGCTCGTCCCGCTTGTCGAAAAAAATTACAACCTCGTTGAACTCGGACCGAGAGCGACTGGAAAATCCTTCATATACAGAGAAATGTCTCCTTACGCGATTTTAATTTCAGGTGGAAACACAACTGTTGCACAGCTTTTTTACAATTTGAATCTCAGAAAAACGGGGCTTATAGGGGAATGGGATCTCGTGGCCTTCGACGAGGTAGCCGGAATTGGTTTTAAAGACAAATCAGCCCTTCAGATGCTGAAGGATTACATGGAATCAGGATCATTTTCAAGAAAGATAGAAATCGTTGCGGAAGCGTCGTTGGTTTTCAATGGAAACATAAATGACGATGTCCAAACGCTTTTGAAACTTTCTAACTTGTTTGAACCATTTCCCTTTGAAATGCAGGATACGGCTCTTATGGATCGCATTCATGCATATCTCCCGGGATGGGAAGTCAGGAAGTTGAACAGCGGTATTCTGACCGATCACATCGGATTCGCGATAGATTACTTCTCAGAAGTTTTAAGATCGCTAAGACAGAATTCTGCCGTCAGCGATATAGAGAAGTATTTTAGTCTCGGCTCGCAGTTAAACAGCAGAGATGAGAAGGCCGTAAAGAAAACTTGCTCCGGACTTATAAAGATACTTTTTCCGGATGGAAAGTACACGAAAGAAAATATAGAAGAAATTCTCAACTTCTCTTTGGAGATGCGAAGAAGAGTCAAAGAACAACTCAAAAAAATGGGCGGACTTGAATTCTGGGATACTGAATTTTCTTATATTGACAAAGAAAGCAGAGCCGAAAAATACGTTTCGGTCCCGGAAGGAGGAACGAATGCAATGATATCTCAGGATCCGCTTCCTCCTGGAACCGTCTATACCGTTTCAATGGCTGATGGAAGGGCAAACCTTGTGAAGCTCGAAGTGGTCGTCACGCAAGGGCAGGGAAAGATCACATCGAGCGGCGGTGATTCGGATTTCAAAGAAACAGTTAAGACAGTCGGAACCTACATCGGAGGGCAAGAAAAGAAATTGATGCCGCAGGCCGCAAAATTGAAAGATTACAACATCACCATCCAAGCCAACATAATGATTGGAAACGCCGTCGGAGATGACATTGGAATCGCCGTTTTTGTGGCTATACTTTCGGCGATTCATAGAACCACGATGAAAAAAGGGTTCGCAGTCATAGGGGATATGACCATAACAGGAGGAATCAAAACGGTATTCTCTTTCGCTGATAGACTGAAAATGCTCCACGAAAATGGGGCAAAAACCGTGGCCATTCCGATAGAGCAATTTCCAGCACTCTCTTTGTCTTTGAGCTCGCTCGAAAATATCATACCGATTCCAATAGCAAAACCGGAAGATGCATTTTTAAAAGGAAGATTGGAGGAATGAATTAAGATACCATTTTTTCAGTTCCAATTTAAATTCCTCCAATTTATGTATTTCAAGTATAACATAGCATGCTTTTTTAT
>DYLQ01000055.1 GCA_020722015.1 Thermotoga sp.
GATAGGGTACACAAAAAACAGTGCCGGTGTACTTGTTGGGCCGAATGGAAAACCATTGCCGACTTTTAACATACTTGTCGGAACTGGATGGACAGATTTCATAACTATGGCTCAAAACATAATTCCAGAGCTTAAAGCAATAGGTATAGATACAACTATGGTTCAACAATCCTATTCAACTTATCAGTCTCTTCTTATGACAGGTAATTTCGACATAGCGATATTAAACGGTAGCCCACAATTAGGTCCAAATCCGTTTTACGCTTATTATTCTGAATTTTATCCTGGCTTTTCTGCTCCATTGGGTCAGTCTGCAATTTCGGATTACAGTCGATATACGAATCCTGTCATAACAAAAGCATTAAATGAGTTCATGAGTTCATCCGATCTTACCACTCAAAAACAGGCAATGTATACCATAGAAAAGGTATTACTCAATGATCTACCCATGATAGTGCTTACAAATAGAACTGGGTTTGATCTTTACAGTCAAAAAACATTTGTAGGCTGGCCAACCCTTGAAAATCCTTACAGCAATGGATGGAATATATATGGACTTGGTATGGAATTAGTCGCTTTGAATTTGCATCTTAAATGAATTGGAAAATATAGAGAAGGGGGATACCCCTTCTCTTTTGAAAGAGGTGATCGTGGTTGAAGTATATTCTCAGGAAAATTTTGATCTTCATTGTAACCCTATGGGTGGCCATGACCATTAACTTCATTTTGCCAAGAATGATGCCTGGGAATCCGGCAGAAGCTTTAATCGCAAGGTCTAAGGGCCGCATAAGTGCTCAGGCATTGCAGTCACTTGAAATTGCTTTTGGAGTCAACGTCCATCAGAATATATTCGTGCAATATTTTGAGTATCTTGGGCGTACAATTAGTGGAATTTCGGCGTTTCCATAACCTATTACCCATCTACTGTCATGTATGAAATAGAAACGCATATGCCTTGGACACTTGCTCTTATAGGAATAACAACCGTACTTGCTTTTGTATTTGGTACGATACTCGGAATAAGCACAGCATGGAAGCGTGAATCGATGGCAAGCACGATTAGTTTGCCGGTAAGCATTTTTTTCAGCAGCGTGCCTTATTTTTGGCTTGCCTTGGTGTTTCAGTATTTATTGGCTTTTATACTTGGATGGTTTCCAATCTCTGGCGCCTTTTCGGCTATAGGACCTCATGGAATAGCACTTATCGGATCGATCTTATACCACGCGATCCTGCCTGCCTCAACGATATTCATAACGGCTTTGGGAGGATGGGTATTGACGATGAGAAATAATATGATAAGCGTGCTTTCAGAAGATTTTGTGACATTTGCTCATGCCGGTGGACTGCCGGATAGGGTGGTTGAATACGATTACGCAGCGCGAAATGCGATTTTGCCTAATTTCACAGGTTTCGCAATGGCGATAGGCTTTGTGGTAAGCGGCGCTTTGCTTGTTGAAATGGTCTTTTCATATCCGGGAGTCGGATATCTGCTTTATCAATCAGTTGTAAATCTTGATTATCCTTTGATGCAAGCGCTCTTTTTCTTTATAACCGTAACTGTGCTTATCGCGAATTTCATAGCGGATATGACATACGTGCTCGTTGATCCCAGAGTAAGGACGTGATGACATGAATTATTTAAAGTTATTTTTCAAAGACAAAAAAACGGCAGTTGGCACGAGTATGCTATTATTTTTTGCTGTTGTGGCTATTTTTGCGCCATACATAGCGCCATACTCTCCGACGTATATGGGCTTTACCCCAATGGAAGGATCCTCATGGAGACATCTTTTGGGAACAACGGCAAACGGGCAAGATGTTTTTTCTCAGATTATTTGGGGGACAAGAATATCACTTGTGGTTGGTTTGATAGTGGGAGCACTTACAACGGCAATTTCTGTCGTGATAGGCTTTCTTGTAGGATATTTTCCGGGCGTGATAGATGAAGCTCTTAATTTGCTTACCAACGTGTTTTTGATAATTCCAGGTCTTCCTTTGATGATAGTGCTTGCAGCATATATGCCGAGCAGGGGAATGTGGACGATCATCTTTGTCATTACCGTGACGGGATGGGCCTGGGGGGCAAGAGTTTTGCGCCCCCAAGTGATGAGTCTCAAAAGTCGTGAATTCGTTAGCGCATCGGTTGTAGCGGGCGAAAGCTCATTTCACATAATATTTTATGACATACTTCCAAACACGGCGGGATTGATAGCCGCAAATTTCTTTGGAGCCGCGATTTATGGTGTTTTAAGCGAAGCAGGTCTTGAATTCATAGGACTTGGAAATGCCAATGCCGTTTCATGGGGTACGGTGCTTTACTGGACACAAAACGATCAGGCACTATTTTTTGGATTATGGGGATGGCTATTGGTACCAGGCTTGCTTATAGCACTTCTTGGTACATCATTTGCGCTGATGAATTTTGCCATTGATGAGATAACAAATCCAAAGTTGAGGAAGCGATAAGATGAGAGCAATAGGAATAGATGGCGGCGGCACACATACGAAATTCGTACTTTACGATGATGATAAGGGAATAATTGATTTTAAAGAGATAAATTCCCCAGCAAATTATCATTCAGTTGGAATAGAAAAAGTCAAAGCAGTATTTTTGAACGGCATTAAAGATGTTGGTAAAAATAGCTTTGATATCGTAGGTGCAGGGTTAAGCAGTGTTGATACTGAAAAAGATCTTGAACTTATGAAGAGGATTTTCAAAGATATTGGAATTGAAAATGTTGTCATCGTAAATGACGGTGTGACGGCTTTATGGGGAGCCACAGGAGGAGTAGGTATTCTTATGGTTGCCGGTACCGGCTCAATAGTAATAGGGAGGAATAACGATGGAATAATGGCAAGAGGTGGCGGATGGGGATACATGTTTGAAGAATATTGCGGCGGCTTTTGGCTTGTCAAACAAGCAACTATTGCGATTTTAAACCATAAGGATGGAATAGGATCACCGACAGAATTGGAAAAAGACCTTTTGAAATATTTCAATCTGAAAACATCTGATGAAATTATAGGACTTTACTATCCCGACACAGATGTTTCAAAACTTTCTTCTGCCGCGAAGATCGTTTTGGATGATGCAAAGGATGGTGATAGAATTGCCATGTCGATAGTAAACAAAGGAATAAAAAAGTCCATGAAGGTTATCGAATCTGTAAAGTTAAGATGCAAGCTTGAAGATGATTTCACATTTTCTTATACCGGCGGAATTTTCAGTTCAAAATATTTTTTTGAAGAATTCAAAATGAATTTCAAAAGAAATTTTCCACAGGCGAATTTCATCGATCCCAAATTTCCGCCAGAAATAGGAGCGGCAATTATGGCCATGAAAATTAAGAAAGCGGAGGATACCCATGGAAAGTTACGTGAATGAAATAAAAAGAATGCTTCAACTTCCCAAAATAGAAGATTGTGACAACATACTTTGCGTTCAGCCCCATCCGGATGACGGAGATATATCATCCGGTGCAACTGTTGCAAAATTGACCTCTTTAGGAAAAAAAGTTACATATTTATTTGTAACAGATGGAGATGCCGGAATAAATGGGAAAAGCAGATCGGAAACTGCAAAAATCAGAAAAGAGGAAGAGGTTAGGGCCGCAAAAATTCTTGGTGTTAAAGATTTAATCTGGCTGGATCATCCTGATGCTGGAGAGTATTCTGTATCTGATCTCAGAAATGAGATAATAGATGTGATAAGAAGAATTAAACCGGATCTCATCATGACCGTCGATCCTTTTTTGCCTTACGAATTTCACCCGGATCACATCGCAACCGGGACTGCAACAGCACAGGCCGCATTGTTTTACAACAACCCAACGGTCAAAGAGATTGGCAAAAATTACGTTCCACATGCGCTCAAAGCAATGGCATTTTTCTTCACAGCTTCTCCTAATCAGTTTGTTTGCGTCGACGATCAATGGGAGATCAAATTTCAAGCAATTTTTGAGCATAAAAGCCAGATCAATCCCGAAACTTTTAAATTATACCGAAAATACTTTGATATCAAAGGTAAATTCTACGGAGAAAAAATAGGGTGTAAATATGCCGAAGGTTTCAAAGTTTTGATTCCTGAGATGTTTCACGCTTTTGCGGAAAACTTATGGATTTGATCGAGATTTTTTGAGGAGGGAATGGTATGAGAAAAGTTTTGGTGTTATTTGTAATGGTAACTCTTGTGTTGGGCTCGATGATGTTCGGTGGGAGCATCAAATACGGAGGAACACTGAGGGTAGTTAACGCCATCGGAGGCAATTTGGTTCCGAATTTCAATCCATACAGTCCGTCTGCCGTCAGTGTATTGCCTTTGATATACGAGACGTTGTTTTCAGTTAACCTCTTAAACGGCGATATAGTTCCGATACTTGGAACTTCTTACAAATGGGAAAATGACAATTTAAAACTTGTCGTCACAACACGGGAAAACGTTGAATGGTCAGATGGAACACCGTTTACCGCAAAAGACGTGGCTTTTACCTTCAATTACCTTAAGAAAAATCCGGCACTCGATCAAAGCGGCATATGGTCTCCTCTGTCACATCTTCAAACCGTTGAGGCAAGTGGAAACAACACAGTCGTTTTTACATTTTCAAAGCAAAATACACCTCTATTTTTTTACATAGTCGAGCAATCCATAATTTCGCAACATATCTGGTCTAACATTGAAGACCCGTCAACATGGACAAATCCTGATCCTATTGGAACTGGACCGTTTGAACTTGAAAGCATCAACATACCCAATAACACGCTAACTCTTGCCAAAAATCCAAATTATTGGATGAAAGACAAACCTTACATAGACAAAATATCTTACACGGCCGTTTTATCTAACACAACTGCCCTCGAAATGATGCTTAGCGGCAAGGCGGATATGGTGGGCGCATTTCTTCCAAACATTCAAAAGATTTGGGCAGATAAAGACCCATCCGTAAACAAATACTGGTGGCCTGTTTACGATACAAATGTTTTGCTTTTAAATACACTCAGATATCCATTCGATAATTCAACCTTCAGGAAAGCAATTGCACTTTCAATAGATAAAAACTCTCTCGAGGAAAAAGCTTATTACAACGTTGGCGGAGTGGCAAATCAACTTGGAATAGTTCCAACGCAATTGGACAAATGGTTGGATCCTACGCTTAAAGATCTTTTGAATTCATTCACTTACAATCCAAACGCAGCTCAAAAACTTTTGGAGTCGATTGGTTTCAAGAAAAATGCCCAAGGCAGACTTTGTGATCCATCGGGTAAAGTTCTTCCGACTTTCAAGATACTCGTTCCTGCTGGTGCAACGGATTTCATAACGATGGCTCAGATAATATCTGAAAATCTCAAGACAATTGGTATTGAAACGATTATAGATCAGGAAGCGGGAAATACTTACATGTCCTCTGTGATGAGTGGAACTTACGACATGGCAGTGTGCT
>DYLQ01000056.1 GCA_020722015.1 Thermotoga sp.
AAAGGAGAGCCTCCGACATGAGGTTCGAATGAATCATCTATTTTGAACAGATCGACAAGATTTTCGCCGATTATTGCGATGTTGATTTAAATCGCCTCCCTGAGGGGAATTTTTACAACGTACTGAACGAATTCAGCCTCGTCAACTTTAACCTTATGTGCAAATCCGGCCGGAATAAAGAGCAAATCGTTTTCTTTAACTTTGTACTCAATTGGATTTTCAATTGTACAATCTCTTATTTCACCATTTTCTATTTCAATACCGTCTGTGAACTTCCGCCCAATCATAACGGTTGCCTTTCCCGAAATTACCATGAACAGATCGCTGAAATGAAGATGAACTTCTGCATTTCCATCGAAAAAAGGTTTCAATTCGGATATTTTTACCGTTAAATCCTCAATTTTAAACGAATCTTTAGAATTTAAAGACATTTTTAAAGGTTCATTCATATTTTACCTCTTTCCGAAATCTTTATTTTCGAATATTGAATGGATGAAATTTATCCTGTTATCTGTGAAAAAAAGATGAAATCTTCCATCATCCGAAAGAAGCCATGGGTAAGAATATTCTCCTCTTTCCTGACTTTTCACGATATAAGGATCTGACCACGTTTTCCCATTGTCTTCAGAAAAGAGAAGATCCATTCTATTTCTTCCTGTTTCCGTATGATTGTGAGCAAGAATAAGCTTATCGTCATACTTTATGATGTCAATGCCACTGTTAGGATTCGGAATAGATGTTGGAATGGAAGCTGTCCATGTAAGCCCTTGATTGAAAGAATAAGAAACGTAAATTCTCCCCATCTTCGATCTACTTAACATCATCAGAATATCATTTTCTATTTCGGCAACGACAGGCTGTATCAAACCTCTAACTGTTGTTTCTCCGTAAAGTTTCCAATCCGTTCCATTATTCGAAAGTAGAACCATTGATGACCATGCTCTCTCATCGTAAATTGGAAGAAGATAATTTCCATTTTTCAAAATTAAAGGACGTCCTTTGGTCATCATTCCTCTTCTTTCCAAAACTACTTCAGGTTCACTCCAACTTTCTCCGTCATATGAAGATTTTTTGAAAATCACGGCACTTTCCCAGGTATTCGACGTTAAAAGCACGAAAAAAAGCCAAAGTTTGTCATCCATTTTCCATATAACCGGATTTCCAAGACCGAAACCCGGCATTTTGATCAAGACCTTAGGTTCTTGCCATATATTCTCATGTTTGCGCGCAAAATAAATAATGCTATCAGAAGATGTTTCATAAGAAGCAGAATACCAGACAGCTAAAAGATCCTCCTTATCTTTTACAACGCTTATGCAATGGTGCATTGGAGGATGAATCTGCGTTTTCATGACATATTCAAAATGCATTTCTTTCATCCTTTTATACCAGTCATGGTGATACCCTTCACGAAGTATCTTTGAAGCAAAAGGAAAATGACGATTGCCGGTAAGGTTGCCATTAAAGCTGCTGCCATTGCAGGCCCATATTGAGGAGCTGAACCACTTACCCCGCTTTGTCCCCCAAAAAATTCTGCTATCCCAACAGGCAAAGTCCTTGATGCGTCTGAATTAACGGAAACGAGCGGCCACAAGAAATTCGTCCAGTTGCTTATGAACGTTATGATCGCCACGGCGCTTATGGAAGGTCTTGCAATAGGAAGCATTATCGTCCACCAAATTCTTAAATAACTCGCACCGTCTATCCTTGCAGCGTCTATAAGATCCTGAGGAACACTTCTGAAAAAATTCCTAAGTATGAAAACACCTGTAACATTTCCCGTTGTCGGAAGTATCAGAGCTGTTATCGTGTTCAAAAGATGCACATGAGCAAACATGAGATAAAGTGGAATGATTGTGACCTGTATTGGGACCATAAGCATCGACAACACGGTGGCATAAAGCAAAGCATTGCCTTTGAAATGAAATCTCGCAAACGAAAAAGCAGCGAGAGAATCTATGAGTATGACTATAATTGTTGCTATTATTGCAGACAAAGAACTGTTAAGAGTCCAACGTAAAAAATTGAAAGTTTCCAGAACATAAGAAAAATTAGACATTGTTGGATGTGCCGGAATCCATGTCGGAGGATAACTTGCGATCTCTCCTTCCGGCTTGAAGGCACTGACGGTCATCCAAAGGACAGGTGCAAAAGCGAAAATCGTGCACGCGATAAGCAGTAGGTAAAGAATCGTTTTTGTGAGATATTTGTTTTTTCTCTTCATGCTTCTCCGACCTTCTTCAGCAATTGTCTTTCAACAAGCACGAGAATTATAAGAAATGCAAAGACAACATACGCAACCGCAGATCCATATCCGAGTCTGAAATACTGAAATGCCTGAAAGTACATGTATTGAATAACGGTAAGTGTGGCCATAGAAGGTCCTCCTCCCGTCATAACGTAGACCTGATCGAAAACCTCGAAACTGTTTATAAGTGTCAGCATCAAAACCACAACCGTGGTAGGACGTAAAAGTGGAAACGTTACGTTCCAAAATATTTGCCAATTAGAAGCTCCGTCTATTCTCGCTGCCTCTTTCAATTCTTCAGGTATGTCCTGAAGTCCGGCAAGAAAAAGGATCATGTTAAAACCAACCGTCCACCAAATGGTAGTAATGGCAACGGCCGGCATTGCCCAGTTCACGCTCGACAACCATGCGATTGGTTTTATGCCGAGAAAGGACAAATAATAGTTGAGAATTCCGAAATGTGTGTCGAAGATCCACATCCATATAACGCCGACAACGGTCGACATTATAACGTAAGGCATAAAAACGAATGTTCTCGTCGCAGTTCTACCTTTAAGATCTTGATCTACGAGTAAGGCTATGAGTAATCCAAGCACTATAAGCGCTGGAACGGTCAGAGCCATGAAATAAAGAGTGTTGACAAGACTCGTTATAAAAGACGGATCGCTGAAAAGCTCGGAATAATTTTCAAATCCTATGAATTTTGGGGTTCCTATGATGTTCCATTTTGTAAGGCTAACAAAGAAACCGGCAATTGAAGGGCCAAATCTGAAAGCAATAAAGGCAAAAAGGTACGGAATCAAAAAAAGATACGGGACTAATGATAATCTAAGATTTTTCTTCATCTATGTCCTCCAAATCCTGGGCCACTTTTGTGGCCCAGAAAAAGATCATCATCTCGAAAGTATCTGATCAATCTGACTATTCATCCACTCCATAACAGGCAATATATCCTGATCTCTTACCATTATGTCTTGGCCGGCAACGACTATAGGACTTACAGACGCCGCAGAAAATACCTCGGCTTCCATTGGTATTCTCGGAAGCATAACTTCGTAAGGGGCCGATTCAAGGAAGCCTGTTCTTCCCGGCAATGAATATGCATATTCTCTCGCAGTATTTAAAGCTGGTATATTTCCAGACAACGCCCATTTGGATGAATTTTTGATCAACCATATGACAAAATTTTCAGCGGCTTGCATCTTTACTTTATTGCTTTGAACAGGAATGGTTAAGACATGACCGCTTCCCCATACTGCTTTTTTCCCAAATACCTGAGGAATTGGGAATGTTCCCCATTCGAGACCTTTTTGGGCTTGACATGCGGGTATTTCCCATGGACCATCTTCAAGCATTGCTGTTTTTCCTATGAGAAAATCGTTCAGAGGATTTGTAGCTCCTACCGGCGAGACATGATACTTGAAAACAAGATTTTGTAACCACTGCCATGCTTTTAAACCAGCCTCAGTTGGATAATCGACTTTTGTATTTTGTGAGTTAAGAAATCCATATCCCTGTTGGGCAAGTAATTCATACCATTGGAGAAAAGCATGCCAGTTAAGAGAATATAACCCAAAGCCATATTGAACGATGTTGTTCGGATCGAATCCCGGATCGTTCGGGTTTTTACCGTTCTTATCGAGCGTCAATTTGATGGCGATATTCAAAAATTGCTGGCCGGATACCCAACCGGTCGGAGGCGTTATCCCCGCTTTTTCAAACAGTGCTTTGTTGTAGAATATCGCGTTCATGTGTAGATCAAGCGGAAACGCGTACTGAACGCCGTTGTAAAATGTTCCGTTCCATGCTGCGGTTGCGAATTGAGTTGCCGTAAAACCGGCATTTTCTACGACCTTTCCCAAAGGAGAGAGCAAATTCAAAGCGGCAAATTGAGGAATGTCTGGACCATGCATTCCCAAAATATCAGGTGGATTACCAACTGCGGCTGAAGTCATGAATTTTGTGAAAAGAGGCGTCCATTGCATGGTTGTAAAGGTTATGTGTACATCCGGATGAGTTGA
The DNA here is from genome assembly GCA_020722015.1 of Thermotoga sp. Lineage (GTDB taxonomy): Bacteria > Thermotogota > Thermotogae > Mesoaciditogales > Mesoaciditogaceae > Athalassotoga. The sequence continues at coordinate 4,270 of DYLQ01000056.1, forward strand.
GTTGTATTCGTCCACAAGTCCGCGCATTACATCACCGTCTGGGCCAGTCCACCCACCCCAGAAAGTGAGTTCAATTGGAGAAGCCATAACCAAAACTCCGATAACCAAAAGCCCTAAAACCATTAAAACTCCTGACTTAAACTTCATAAACTTCCTCCTTTCTTTGAACTTGCCAGATTTAAATTTCTTTTTCGGCAAATTCAACTTTATTTTTTAAATTTCTATCCTCGTATTCCATAAACGGCAATCGCATTTTCCCGTTTCCGAAACCTCTAAACTGCAATGCCTTTTTAAGTACCGACATGTCATACCCTTCACCAATGGCTGAGGATATTTGTATCATCTTTTCTTGTGCTTTACGTGCTTCCTCTAAATTTCCTTTTTTAAACAGCGAATATACCTTCACAAACGGTTCAGGAAAAACAGCAGCCGGTCCACTCACCGTTCCATTTACTCCCATAATCAACATTGGGAAAAATGCCCTGTCAAAACCGACGGCAATTTCAAATCTCGAAAAATCTTTTCTTAAATCCAAAAATCTTGTGATCTCGCCAAAATCTCCGCTACTGTCTTTCATACCGAAGAAATTCTCATTTTTTTCAAGCAAATGCGAAACAACTTTGATGGTCACTTTAGTTCCAGCCAAAGATGGGATATTGTAAACATAAGTTGGTAAATCTTTAGCCACTTCTGTTATTTTCGAAATATATTCGATCATCTCTTTTTCACCAACTTTGTAATAGAGAGGAGGTAGAGTTGCGATAGCATCAACACTTGCTTTTTGTGCAATATGAACTAATTCCTTTGCTTCCTCAATTCTCACACTGCTGCAATTTGCAATAACCTTAACTTTTCCCGATGCTACGGATCTTGCGAGCTTGAAGATTTCTTCATGCTCTTTAACGCTTAACGAGAGCCCTTCGGACGTTGTTCCACAGGAAAACATACCGTTTATACCTTTTTCAACAAGAAAGTTGAAATATCTCTCGGTTTCTCTGTAATCAATTTCTCCGTTATCCTTAAATATCGTCAACGGTGCGGCAATTACACCATCAAGCATTGGAATCCCTTCTTTCATTATTTTTGTACACCTTATATTCAATTCCTGCAATCTTGCAGAAATCGATAAGTTCATCAACCCAATCGCCGT